>NZ_JBEZEB010000042.1:0-80612 GCF_040648615.1 Catellatospora sp. NPDC049111
GGGCAGCACACACCACCGGCTGAAGCAGCGGCCCAGTCATTCGACCCCTCCCCGCCCCTCCCCGCCCCGCCCCGCCCCGCCCCGCCCCGCCGCGTTGATCATGAACTTAAGGACGTGATGGACGGCGTGTCTCCACCCCCACGCCGTGATCACCAGGGCAGGTCCCGTCGATCACGGCTCTGGGGTAGCGACACACCGGCGAACACGTCCTCAAGTTCATGATCAACGCAGCGGGGCGGGAGGAGGGGTCAGGCGGGGGGGCCGAGGGAGAGGGCGAGGCGGAGGGTGGTGTCGCGGAGGGGGAGGAAGCGGCGGGCCTGGGACATGCGGTTGGTCAGGAGGGAGGCGGTGGCCAGGCGCTGGGTGGGGCGGCGGCGCTCACGGTCGTACGCCCGCAGCCCGGCCGCCACGTCCTCGCCGGACAGGCACCGGGCCAGCGCGACCCCGTCGATGATCGCCTGACACGCGCCCTGCCCCAGGTCGGGTGTCATGGCGTGGGCGGCGTCGCCGAGCAGCGCCACGTTGCCCGCCGTGTACGACGGCAGCGCCGGGGCCAGGTGGTGCAGGTCGTGCCGGATGACGTGCGAGGTGGCGTACCGGTCGAGCACGGCCGGGATGGGATCGTGCCAGTGCCCGAAGACGCGGCGCAGCTCGTCGGGGTCGTCGAGCGCGGGCCGGTAGCCCTCGGGGGCGGTCAGCACGGCGTACCAGTTGGTGCGACCCGGACCCTGCGGCGTGATCCCGAAGCGGGCGCCGACACCCCACGTCTCGCCGCCGAGCTCGATGTCCAGGTCGGCGGTGCCGCGCCAGACGGTCGCGCCCGTGTAGCGCAGGCCGTGCCGCTCGCCGAACAGCGCGGTGCGGATCCGGCTGCCGATGCCGTCGGCCGCCACCACCACGTCGTTGTCGCGGCGCAGCTCGGTGATGTCGCCGACGGCGTGGCCGAAGTGGACCACCCCGTCCGGCAGGGCCTGGCTGAGCACGCCGAGCAGAGCGGGCCGCGCCACCAGGTGGACCGGCTCGCCGTGGCGCTCGCGCACCTTGTCCATGTCGAGGGTGACGATGCGCGACCCGTCGGGCCGGCGGATCGCCCCGTTGCGCTGCGGAAGCCCGGCCGCCCGCACGTCAGCGCCAATGCCGATCTCGTCGAGCGCGCGCAGCGCCGAGGGCCAGATGCCCAGGCCGGTGCCGGTGGTCGGCAGGGTGTCGCTGCGCTCGTACACCTTGACCTGCCAGCCGGCGGCCCGCAGGCCGATGGCGGTCACCAGACCGCCGATGCCGCCACCCACGACGGCTGCTGTTCTCGTCATGCCCCGAACGTACTACAGCTGTAGTAACTCTGACTACAGCTGTAGTATGAATCTCATGTCCGACCGCCGGGAGCAGATCCTCGACGCAGCCATCGCCGTACTCGGCACGAAAGGGCTGCGCGCGCTCACCCATCGCGCGGTCGACGCCCAGGCCGGACTGCCGGAAGGCTCGACGTCGAACAGCTTCCGCACCCGGGAAGCCCTGGTCGGCGGCATCCTCGACCGGCTCGTCGAGATCGAGACAGCGGTGTGGTCACGCCTCGCCGGACAGCGGCCGCCCCGCTCACTGGAGCAGTTCGCCCGGCTCATAGGAGACATGGTCGGCGAGGTGACCGGCCCGGCCAAGGCGTTGACGCTGGCCCGGCACGCGATCTTCCACGAGGCGGCGTTCCATCCAGGGCTGCAGGAGAAGATCCGCGCGGCACGGAATCGGCTGGCGGCGTGGGGCGAGCCATGGCTCGCCCAGTTCGGCTCCACCGCCCCCGCCGCCGACTACCTGACCGTGCTCGCCCTGATCGACGGCCTGGTCGCGATCCAGCTCGCCTGCCCCGAACCCGACTTCGACCCGACCCCGTCCATCCTCACTACACTGCGCGGCATGACCGCCGCCTGACCCGCCGGTCGAACGGCCGCTCGCGGCGCCGACAGCGCGCAAAGGCCGGTCGTCAGTCGCGGCCGAGCCAGGTCGTCACGCAGACCTCGTTGCCCTCGGGATCGGCGAGCACCCGGAACGCGGGGGCTTCGTTGTCGTACACCACCCGCCCACCGGCGGCGACAGCCGCCGCGACACGCCGGTCGGCTTCGTCGTGCGGCACGGAGATGTCGAGGTGGATGCGGTTGCGCTGGACTCGCGGGGAGTCCATCTGCTGGAACCACACCGCCGGACCCTGGCCGTACGGGTCGACGACGGCAGCGCCCGGATCGTCGCCCACCTCGTCGTAACCGAGGACAGCCAGCCAGAACGGGCGCACCGCGGCGATGTCGAGGGCGTCCACCGCGATCTCCAGCAGCTGCACGGCGCGCTTCGGCCCGCCGACCGCGTCGGTGGCGTACCCGGCCTCGGTCAACGCGGCCGACACCCGTACCGCCAACGCGGTCTCCCCGCCGGTCACCCGCATCGCGCCGGGCACCTGCACCGTCACCAGCACCCGGTCACCCCGCAGGTCGAGCAGCAGCCGATCCTCGGCACCGGGGCCCGCGGCCGCGACGGCGAGCGCGGCCACCTCTGCCGCCTGCGCCAGCGACGGCACCGCCACGGCTGTACACAGTGAACCGAGCACGAACCGCCAGCCGTGACCGGTGACCGCCTCGGACGCCTGCTGCCGGGTGAGGACCGTTTCGCTCATGACCCGATGCTGCCAGGGCACGGGGCGCGGGTACAGCGTTCATGGGGTCGGCTCGGGTAGCCTTGCCCGCCATGAGCGCTGGGCACGGGCAACACGACGATCCACTCGACCGGCTCGCGGCCGAGGAGGACTGGAGCAAGCGCGCCAAGGCGATCGAGAACCAGGTCATCCGTCAGCGGCGCATGCCCTCGCTGCGGCCGGCGCGCACGCCCCGGCCCTGGCGCGCGCATGAACCACGGGGCGGGATCTCGCTCATCTTCGTCGCGCTCGTCGTCGTCATGCTGGTCAGCGCCGGCGCGATGTGGACCGGTGTCGGGCACCCGTCCCTGGTCGTGTTCTTCTTCGGGCTGTCGGGCTGGCTGGTCACACTCTGCCTGCACGAGTTCTCCCACGCGCTGACCGCCCACCGGGGTGGCGACCACACCGTCGCCGAGAAGGGCTACCTGCGGCTCGACCCGCGCAAGTACGGCCACCCGGTGCTCACCCTGCTGCTGCCGATGCTGTACCTGCTCATCGGTGGGCTGCCGCTGCCCGGCGGTGCCGTGATGATCGAAAGCCACAGGCTGCGCAACCGCTTCCGCGACGCCCTGGTATCGGCGGCCGGTCCCGCCGTGAACATCGTCGCCTCGGTCGGGCTGCTCACGGTGCTCGCGTTCGCGGGCCCGACGTTCCTCGACTGGGCGGACACCCACCTGGTGTTCTGGTCGGGGCTGGCCTTCCTCGCGTACCTGCAGGTCGCGACGGCGATCCTCAACCTGCTGCCGGTGCCGGGCCTGGACGGGTACGGGATGATCGAGCCCTACCTGTCCTCCAGTGCGCGCCACGCGGGGAGCAAGATCAAGCCCTTCGGCATCCTGATCGTCTTCGCTCTGCTGTACATCCCGCTGGCGCGAGACCTGTTCGGCGAGGCGACCATCTTCTTCTTCGACGTCTCCGGCGTGCCGGGCAGCCTGGCCGGCTACGGCGGCCACCTGTTCCAGTTCTGGAAGAGCTGGTGACCTGCGAGAACTGACCACTCACGAGAACCGGCGGGGTGACCGCGCCGTCACCGCGCCGAGCCCTCAGCGGCTACGCGTGCAGGAGCCAGGAGCCGTCCTGCGTCTCGCCCTGTACAGATGGCATGCACGACCGAAAGCTGGCACGGTCGTCAACTAAGATCAAATTCTCCAGCTCGGGCAGATCTCAGGAATGCCGACCATTCCTCATGCGTGAACATCACAACAGGACTCTCGGAACGAGCTCTGCGCACGAGCACCTCATCAGGTCCTATCCCGATCTCCACGCAGGCTGCGGTGTCACAGAATGAACCTATCCGCCACACGATTTGCTCACCGTCCGATGCCATACATCCTCCCATCGGTGATTGGCCACCAGCGTACAAGGACGCGCGGAGGAGTCCCGAATATTCTGGCAGGATTGGCACAGCAAAGGGCCCGCCCCGGTCGACCGGAGCGGGCCAGTACGGCAACAGTCAGTTGAAAACGAAGTCGCCCGCCTCTACCCCGGCAACGAAGGCGTCCCACTCCTCGCGCGTGAATTGCAGAACAGGCCCTTCGGGGTTTTTGGAATCCCGGAGGGCGATGTTCGAGTCGATCATTGCTACCTCGATGCACGCAGTGGTGTCGCACCTCTTGCTCTTGCGCCAACTGACGGCCGTCTTCGCGGTGGTCACTTGATGTACAGTTCCTTCCTTATTTGAAGTGGCTGTGCCGGCGGTCGTCTACTGCGCGAGCCTGGCGAGGAGAAGAGCCACCCTAGCCTTGACCAGGTGAATCGACTTCTCCTCGGAACAAGTCTGCGCCAAGGTTGTATCGAAGATGTCGCGGTGCCATGCCACGATCTCATCATCCTGCACAATCTCGTCAGTATTCACGATCTCCCGATACAGAATTACGTCATCCTCGGTGTCCAGACTGAGCAGCGTGAACCCACCGATCATCGTCGCCGACACTCCCGCTGTAAAAGGCACGACACGCAGAGTCACCTTGCCGTCAGAAACGCAACGGAGCAGATGCTGGAGCTGCTCCACCGTCACATCCGGACCGCCGACTTCGCGGTGCAGCACCGACTCGTCAAGAATCAGCAGGTACGGCGGTTGCCCAGCATTAAAGATGTGTTCGTGGCGGCGAAGACGCACCTCAAGCCGGACCGCCCGCTGTTCGTGCGTGATGCCGTTGCCACCACGCTGACGATTCCAGTACGCGAGCACCGCCTCCGCATGACGCCGGGTCTGCAGGAGACCTGGAACCAAGCCGGGTGAATAGACTCGAATCGCTGACGCTTGACCCTCGAACTCAAGCAACTTGATCATGGCTGGGGTCAGATTGGCACGATAACGCGCCTCGTCCCATGGACCGCGCCTTCGAGCTGCCTTTGCATCTGCGACGAAACGATCGACGACCGACAGGTCTGCGACAGCGAGCAGCTCCAACAACGCACGCAGGTCAGTGCCGGAGATGGTCACATCGCCGCTCTCGATCCGCTGCACCTTCGACAGCGACCAGTCGAGCGCAGCGGCAACGTCCCCCTGCGTCAGCTCGGCTGCCTCTCGACGGGCCCGGAGTGCGATACGGAGGCGGCGGCGGGCAACTGCGGGCGAATCACCCGAGACCATGGTGGCCCTCCCGACCGCTTCCCGTTTCTGATCGCTTCCGTTCGTGATCTAGCCGTATAGCAGATAGGGATGCCGCTATGTGGCGCAAAGCCCAGACGTTACACGGCGGCATCCCGATAGGACACCATCACCGAGAAGGTGATGTCATTTCGTGTCCGCGTGGTACTCCATCGCTCGCACCAGACCACGCCTGACCTGCTCGAACATCCGCTCGTCGGTCGTCGCGAACAGCAGCTGGTAGATCCCTCGATAGAGCCCGTAGAGCTCGAACGAGTGAGTCCTGGTCCCCCAGCACCCGCGGGCTCCGACCAGGATCGCCGCGGCGACGGTCGCCGCGACCGACATCGCCCCCGTCCCGAGCGCCGGCCAGACGGTCGCCACCGCGACCCCGGCGGTGCCCGTCGCGTACAGCCGCGTGGTGGCTCCGCCACCGCCGCCCCGCCCGGACGGAACGCAGACGATGTGCACCCCGTGCAGTCCGCCCAGAGCGAACCTGCGGGGCTCAGGCTCGAACACCTCGAAGTATCGGTGGTCGATGTGGGCGCAAGGGCCCCGGTAGTAGACGGGCATCCTCTCTCTCCCTCGAACAGCCCTTGCAGGGAGAGAGTTGCATTCGTAAAGTTGACATGAGTCAGTCCTCCTTCCCTGCGCGGGACGAGGCCAAGAACGGCGCTCGGTGCCAGCCGGGCGCTGTTCCTGTTCCAGGAGGCAGTTCTGCTTCCTTACTGCTCAGTATGAGATGGACGCACGTTGATCGCCATACCGCACTCTGCGGTACCGCAGATTTGAACGAACATTAAAGTGAATCACGTCCCATCACGACCGCCCCACCGCCGATGGCCTGACACACAACGGATTCGGCCATCGGCGATGCGTTCGGCGGCGGTCACATCTGCAGGCCCTCCTCGATGGTCTTGAGCTTGTGCCGCGCCATGGCGAGGTTGGCCCGAGACCGTGCGAGCACCAGGTACAGGAACAGCCCCTGCGTATTGCGGCTGGTCAGCGGCCTGATGACGTGATACTGCACGCCGAGCGTGATCAGGATGTCCTCGATGGTGTCCTTGAGCTTGAGCATCTCCAGGGTGCGCAACTTGGCCCGGACCACGTCGGTATTGCCGGCCGCGGCGATGGTCAGGTCCATCTCCTTGGAGCTGCCGAGCGCGCCGAGCGCCATGCCGCTGGTGTAGTCCACGAGCGCGACGCCCACCGCGCCCTCGATCTGCATCGCTTCCTGCAGCGAGCTTTCCATGTCAGCCATGGTGGATCCTCATTTTCGTTCGACGAAGGATGGTCGGTTGTTCAGCGGGTCTCGACGTGCTGGACGAGTTCCCCGATGCGTGCGGCCACGGGCCGTGCCTCGTGGTGCAGTCGGGCGACGTTGAGTTCGCGCCCGGCGATGACGGTGAGCAGCGCCGACGCGCCGGCGGCGAAGATCGCGACGTAACCGTTGCTGGCGGTGGTCACGGTCTCGCGGAACTCCCCCGAGCGCACCGTGGCGATGATCTGCTGCCCCAGGCCGAGCTGCGCGGCGGACATCGCCGCGAACACCTCCGGCTCGACACATTCGGCGTCGTGCGCGATGAGCAGCCCGTCGACGCTCGCGACGAGTACGCCGACCACGTGTGGCAGCCGCAGGCGCAGCTCGCGTATCTCGACGAACACCAGACTGTCTGGGGCCAAAGGGACGACTCCTCTCCTCCTACCGCGTAGGACCGATCTCAGAAGGTCTCGCATCACAGCGCACCCAGCCCCGCGATGAGTCGGGTGAGGATCTGCTCGGACACACGGGTGTCCGACATGCCGGCGAGTTCGGGGCGCGGGGCGGGCTCGTGGCGCAGGGCTCGCCGCGGCAGCGGGACGTGTGGAGCCTGCGCGGCAGGCGGATCGGGAGTGCGCTCGGGTTCGGGTTCGGGCCTCGCGTGTCGTGCCGACTGCACGATGGGCAGCGCGGTCGTGGCCACGTCGGCGGCGGCTTTCGCGCGCACCGTGGCGACGGACTCGGCCGCCGCGGAGCCGCCGGGGCGTCCAGGCTCGACCAGGCCGGTGCGCGCCATCCGGCGCACCTCGAGCATGACCGTGAACGTGTCGCGGCCGAGCAGCCGGGCCAGGTCGATGGGGCTGCGGCGGCGGTCGGCGTTGGCCACCACCTCCCACTGCAGCGCGGTGAGCGCCACACACTGGGAGCGCAGCCGTCGCTGGGGCAGCACGGCGGCGGTGTCGATGGCGGCGTCGGGCCAGGCGTCGGCGAGCAGCCGCTTGCGCCGGTCCACCTCCTGGCAGACCGAGCGCAGGTCGAGGGTTCGCAGGTGGCCGACGGGGTGCCGGGCGCGGTGTTCGAAGTGCGCCGACACCACGAGGTCGAACAGGAAGAACGCCGCGTCGTGCAGGGCGATCACACCGAGGGCTTCCAGCTCCGTCTGGGTGACCAGGCCGGCGTCGACGAGTTCGGGACCGATGCGGTGCTGGGCGCGGCCCGCGGTGACGGCGGCCCGCCAGGCGTCGGCGGGCAGCCGACCGGAGGCGGTGAGCAGCCGTTCCACTCCGGACGCGACGGGGGTCTCGGCGTAGGCGATCCGGCCGTCGACGACGTACACGACACCGCCGGGCGGGTCGAGGACACGCAGCGCGCCCGTCACCCCCGCCGCGCACCACGGTTCCAGGGACTCCCGCAGCAGCGGCGGGCGTGAGCTCTTCGACATGCGCCGGGTCAGTTCGCGCTGAACTGGGACGCGATCGCGCTGAGCTGCCGCTGCGCCATGACCAGGTTGCCGACCGCCCGGTCGAGCCAGACGTAGAGCACCAGGCGCGCTTCGACCTCCGTCGAGAGCAGCCGCATGACGTGGTATCCGTTGCCCGCTGTGATCACGATGTCCTCGACGTGAGCGGGCTGGCCGACCGTCGCGAACGCGGCGGTCTGCATGGTCGCGTGGATCATGCCGACCGCGTCGGCCGGGGTGTCGTCGCGACTGCCCGGCCCGCGCCCGGCCGCGCCGATGACCGAGCCGCTGGGGAAGTCGATGAGACTGGCGCCGTGGACGCCCTGGAGGGCCATCAGACGGTGAAGACATTCGTCGATGTCAAGCACACCCGCTCCCCAGAAGTTCATGACGCCACCCACGATTCACGTCGCCACCGAACACACGAAAACGCCACGGCGGTAACGATTAGCTCGGTGAAGACTACAACAGGTGACCGCGATAAAGGATGGTTCAGGTGAGAAACTATTCGTTCGCAACTTCTGCCCGAAAGGCCATTGAAGTCGTATATAGACAGTCCGACAGCAGGAATGCCGGGAGCCTCACCAACTCCCGACCGCTCGGCAGGTTACGCACGTTCCACCTCGACGAATCGCACAAGCTGTCCGTCACCACGGGGTTGCGTCGCGCAACGGACTGTCCTATGGCGACCAGCGCCGTGCTCCACGCAAACAGCGGGCGGGCCGTGTCCGGTGACACGGCCCGCCCGCCTGGTACGGCACTGCTCGCGATCAGTGAGACCGCTTGGACTTGCGGCCCAGCCACCAGACGGCGGTGACCACCGCCGCGCCGATGAGCCAGGGTCGCGGGTTGCGGCGGACGCTGTGCATCACGTCGCGGCCCATCTCCTCCCACTCCTGCGAGCTGGACGGCATCCGGTCGGCCAGGTCGTGCACGACCTCGCCGGCCCTGTCCTTGGCCAGCACCGCCGTCGCAGCGACCTGGTCCTTGACCTCACCGGCCTGCGCGGCGACGGTGCGGCCCGACTCGGCCAGCGTGTGCCCGACCTCACCGGCCTGCGCGGCGACCGCGCGGCCCGACTCGGCCAGGGTGTGCTTGAGCTGCTCCGCCGAAGCGGCGACTCCGTTGCTGTTCTTAGCCATTGAGCTGCCCTCCTCTGTCGCGCCGAGCACGCCTGAAGGGAACGGCGGCCCGTCGCGAACCGGATACCCGCTCGGCGCGCCGCTAACCTCCGTCCGGAGGGGACATAACGGCGCGCGGCAAGCGGGCGGCTGGGCCCGGACGACCGCCGGGCGGATGGTCCGTCCAGGTCAGCTGGGGCGTACGCCGCTGACGGCCCAGGCCCGTGCGGGCAGTGTGATGGATCCGTCGGCGGCGACGGGCAGCGCGTCGTGGAGCCGGTCGCGCAGCGCGTCCCGGTCGGCCGCGGACAGCGTGGCGACGTGACCGGGTGCGGGACCCTGCCCGCCGAGGAACGGCGTCCACAGGTCCGCGAAGTCGGTGAACACGGCGACCAACTCGACCGGGCGCACCGTCACGGCGGCCAGGCCCGCACGGGTCCACAGGTCCGACAGCGGCTCGGGTCGGCACAGCGGGAAGCGGCGGCCCTCGTCGAGCGGTGCGGCGGCCGGGTCGCCCGCGGTGGCCGCGTCCCAGAAATGCCGCAGCAGCGCCATTCCCTCGGCGTAGTCCCAGACGTAGGCGGCCACCACGCCGCCCGGCGCGGCGGCGCGCACGCACTCGCTCACGGCCTGCTCGGGCTCGGGCACGAAGTTGAGCATCAGGCCGCTGACCACGGCGTCGAAGGAGCCGTCGGGCACCGGCAGCGACCGGGCGTCGCCGCTGTAGAACGTCACCCGCGGATCGGTGACGCGGGTGCGCGCGTGGGCCAGGAAACCCTCCGCGGGATCGACCCCGGTCACCCGGGACGGCTCGGCCCGCGCGAGCACCGCGGCGGTCAGCGCGCCGGTGCCGCAGCCCACGTCCAGCCAGCTGCGCCCGGACGGCACCGCCAGCAGGCGCACGAACGCGTCCGCGATCCGCGCGCTCCACCGGCCCATGTAGACCTCGTACGCAACGCCTGCCGTCCAGAGATCCGCCACGCGATCGAGGATACGACCGCCGTCCGACTCAGCTGACTTCGCGGACCAGTGTGAAGGCCCCGTTCTTGATCTGCAGCAGGACGAAGGTGGGGTTCGGCTGGGTGCCGTTCGCGCTGAACTGCGCCGGCCCGGAGAGCAGTTCGATGTCGCCGGGTTTGGTGTCGGCGATCGCCTTGCGTACGGCCTCGCGGTCGGTCGTGCCCGCGCGCTGGATCGCGTTGGCCGCCAGGCGTACCGCGTCGTAGCCCTGCATGGTGAACGGCCCCGGCTCGTGGCCGTACGAGGCCCGGTACTTCGCCGCCCAGGCGTCGG
The DNA here is from genome assembly GCF_040648615.1 of Catellatospora sp. NPDC049111. Classification (NCBI taxonomy): domain Bacteria; kingdom Bacillati; phylum Actinomycetota; class Actinomycetes; order Micromonosporales; family Micromonosporaceae; genus Catellatospora; species Catellatospora sp. NPDC049111. Next base: position 10,402 of record NZ_JBEZEB010000042.1, read on the forward strand.
CCTTGGGCTCGAACTGCGCCAGTGGCAGGGTGATGCCGTAGACGCCCTCGGCCTGCTTGTCGTCGAGCACGTCGAACAGGGTCGGGTCGGTGCCCGCGTCGGACAGCATGATCGTGTCGCGGTAGCCGCCGTCGCGCAGGTCGCGGATCATCCGGCCGGCCTCGGGGTAGTACCCGGTGAAGAACACGAGGTCGGCGTCGACCTCTTTGACCTTCTCCAGCACCCGGGGGTAGCTGGTCGCGCCCTGGCTGACCTTCATCTGCCCGGCCAGGGTCAGCGGTCCGCCGTCCTTCTCGACGCTGGCGACGGCCGCGGCGGCCATGGTCTGCGGGAAGCTGGTGCCGTCGTCGATCACCAGCAGCCGGCGGCGGCCGAGCTTCTCCATCGCGTCGACGGCGCGGTCCGCCTCCATCGTGGTGGTTCCGGCGAGCAGGAAGACGCTGTCATAGCCGGGAGCGAGCAGGTCGGTCGAGTTCGCCGCCGGGATGATCATCGGAATGCCGGCGGTCCGGAAGACCTTGAGCGTCGGCACCGCGGCCACACTGCACCCGCCGCCGACGGAGACGGTGATGTCCCGCCCGATCATCTCGTTCGCCTTCACCACGGCGGTGCCGGGGTCGCAGGCGTCGTCGCCCACAGCCAGCTCGATCTTCCGGCCGAGCACCCCGCCCGCGTCGTTGACGTCCTTGACCGCTATCTGGAACGCCTCCAGCAGGCGCTGCCCGGTGGGCGCGTTGTCGCCGGTCAGCGGGACGAGTGCGCCGAGTCGGATGACTTCGGGCGTTTTGTCCGCTTCCTCGGGCTGGCTGCAGGCGGCCACACCGCCCAGCAGCAGGGTGGCCAGCAGCGCCACCGCCGTACGCAGCCGCCGCGGCATTCGCGGTCCGTGGAGGATGTCCATATCGTGAATTATTATCAGAGTTCGCGGGATAAGCCGGAATTGCCGCGTTGAAGATCGCGTTGACTACCGGACAAGACCCGAACGGAGCGGTCGCCAGGTCGCTCGGAGGAGGACCCCCGAAAAATGCACTGGCCGTCTTGGAGGCGGGCCGTCGAACGGCTCGGCAGGCGAGGCAGGGCCGCCCGCCGGGCCGATCCGGTGCTGCGGCCTCGTCGCAGCCTCGGTATGACCGCCGCGCTCGCCGCGGTGCTCTGCGGGCTGGGCGCCTTCACGCTGTGGGGCACGCTGCAGGCCACCCGAGCCACCGAGGTGCAGAGCCAGGCGCTCGTGCTCGACGCCATCTTCAGCGAGGCCAGCGCCGCCGTGGCAGTGCAGGAGATGCAGGCCCGGCACTACCAGCTCGAACCGTCGGTGGCCAGCCGCGCCCGCTACCTGGAGTCGGCCGCGCAGGCCGACGCCACACTGCGCCGGGCGGTGGAGCTGAGCACGGGGCCCGCGCTGGAGGACGCGCTGCGACTGCAGGCCGAGCAGTCGGCGTACCGGCAGGCCGCGGATGAGTTGATCATCATGGTGACCGACCGCAACCCCGAGGCCGTCCAGCAGGACCGGCTGGAGGTCACTCCGGCGTACTACACACTCCAGCACGACATCACCGAAGTCGCCCGAGACCACCACACACAGGCCCAGAAGCTCGTCGCCGACTTGCGCAAGGTGCAGACCCGGATGTTCGCCGCGACGGTCGTCGGGTTCGCCGTCGGCCTGGGCCTGGTCGCCGCGATCTGGCGGGTCATGCTCGGCTACCAGCGCCGCGTGCTCCAACACGCCGAGGTCAGCCAGTACCAGGCCCTGCACGACCCGCTCACCGGGCTGGCCAACCGCCTGCTGTTCCAGCGCAGGTTGGAGGACGCCCTGGACCCGGCCCGGCCTGACGCCGAACAGCTCGCCGTGATGCTGATCGACATGAACGGGTTCAAAGCCGTCAACGACACCCTCGGCCACCAGGCCGGCGACGACGTGCTGGTGGAGACCGGCCACCGGCTGCGCAAGGTGGTCCGCGACGGGGACACCGTCGCCCGGCTCGGCGGCGACGAGTTCGCCGTGCTGCTGCCCAGCGTCACGTCCGCCGAGGGGGCCGTCGAGATCGCCGAGCGGGCCACCGGCGCGCTGCGCCGCAACTACCTGCTGCCCGCGGGCTCCGCGGCCGTCAGCGGCAGCGTGGGCATGGTGCTGGGCCGCCCCGGCACGTGCGCCGAGGACATGCTGCGCCACGCCGACGCCGCCATGTACCGGGCCAAGACCAGCGGCAAGGGCGTCGCCCTGTACGACCCGGAGGTCGACACGGACCAGCCCGGCCGGATGGCGCTGTTCGGCGACCTGCGCGCACTGCTCACCGACGGCGACCCCGACGGCCAACTGGTGCTGTACTACCAGCCCCAGGTGCGCCTCGCCGACGCCACCGTCAGCGCCACCGAGGCGCTGGTGCGCTGGCGGCACCCGCAGCTCGGGCTGCTGTCGCCGGGCGCGTTCCTCGGCGTCGCGGAGACCGGCGGTCTGGAGATCCCGCTCACCTACCACCTGCTGCGCATCGCGGTGAAGCAGGCCGCGCACTGGTGCGCGCAGGGCCGGCCGATGACCGTGTCCGTCAACGTGTCGCCGAACTGCCTGCTCGACGACGCCTTCGTCGGCGAGGTGCGGTCGGCTCTTGCCGAGCACGGGCTGCCCGCCACGCTGCTGCGTCTGGAGATCACCGAGAGCGGCATGACCACCGACCCCGGGCGGGCCCAGGACGCGCTGCGCCGGGTACGCCGGGACGGGGTGCAGGTCTCGATCGACGACTTCGGCACCGGCTTCAGCTCGCTGAGCCAGCTCAAGCTGCTCGCCGCGGACGAGCTGAAGATCGACCGGACCTTCATCCACGATCTGGCCACCGACCCCGGCGACGCCATCCTGGTGCGCAGCGCCATCGAGCTGGCGCACAACCTCGGCCTGTTCGTGACGGCCGAGGGTGTGGAGGATCTCACCGCGCTGGCGATCCTCGACGACCTGGGCTGCGACCAGGTGCAGGGTTTCGCGCTGGCCTACCCGGTGCCGGCCGACGAGCTGATGGCGGAGATCCGCAAGGCGCAGGACACCGCCCGGACCACGCTCAAACCGCCCACCCGCCGTGGTACCACCACGGTGCAGACGCAGACCGCGGCGGCCCTCAATCCGTGACCGCCGCGCCCGCCGCACCGGTACGGGCACGGCGGACGCGGCGCGCGGTCAGTGCGCGTAGACCTCGAACTCGGAGATCTGCGCCGCCGGCCACCCGGTGTTGGCCGTGAACGTCAGCGTCAACTCCCGGGCCGTGACGGCCGGGAAGGTGATCGTGACGACGTTGCCGGTCTCCGGGGCGAACAGGTGCTCGGCCGCGTCAACCAGCGGTGCGCCGTCGGCCGAGACGGCGATGGTCTGCCACCGGCCGCCCCAGTTGGCGGGCAGTTTCAGCACGATCCGGCTGACCGACACCTGGTGGCCGAGGTCCAGCGTGACGGTCTGCGGGAAGGCCCCGTTGAGGCTCTCGAAGTACGTCGACTGGTCGCCGTCGACCAGGTTCGGCGGCGCGATCCACCAGCCGGCCTGCGAGCTGGACGTGATGTCGCGGCCCAGGGCGAGATTGCCGTCGGGGTCGAACCCGATGCCCTTCAGTCCCACCACGTACGGACCGGCGGGTGAGGTGCTGTGGATGGTCAGCAGCCCCGCGTAGTTGCCCGAGGCCGCGGGCGCGAAGCGCACCTGCAGTGTGCAGGTCGCGCCGACCGCGATCACGGCGCAGCCGCTGTCGACGGCGTACCCGCGCGGCGGCACGACAGCGTCGACCGTGATCGGCAGCGGGCCCGGGTTGGTGATCGCGACGGGCCGCACGGCCTCGGTGCCGATCGGCTGGAAGCCGTACTCGACCCCGGTGGCCTGGGCGATCTCCAGCTGCCCGGCAGGGGCGAAGCCGCAGCGGACGCCGTTCCAGCCGAGGTTGCCCGCGCCGCGGGTCACCGTGAAGCCGGTGGCGCAGTCGTGCACACCGGTGCCGCCCAGTCCGAACGCGACCACCTTCGCGAACGAGGCCGCGCCCGGCGACTGCAACTGCAGGGCGACGGTGCCCGCCCCGGCGACGGTCACCCGCTCCACCGACACGTTCGTGATCGACTTGCCGAAGAACTGCAGCCCGGCGTACGAGCTGTCCAGCAGCGTGGTGTCGCGGACCCGGACGGCCCCGGTCATCGGGGCGTCGGCGGCCCAGAACCAGAGCGCGGCGATCTGCGTCGGCTCGTTGGGCACCAGGCTGCCGGTGCGCGCCAGCAGGTTGCCGCTGATCGTGGTGGTGCCGGCGAGCGGGCTCGCGCCGAAGCGGTTGCCGACGTGCACGCCGCCGCCCTGGGTGACGGTGTCGGCGGCGACGTTGTCGCTGACCGTGTTGTCGCGGCCGCCGTACACCGCGAAGCCGTTGGCCAGCAGCGGCGCCGAGACCGTGTTGCGGGTGAAGGTGTTGCCCGTGTCGGCGTTCGCGGCCGACCACATCGCCATGCCGTCGTCGCCGGTGTTGCGCACGAACAGGTTGGTCACGGTGCTGTGGCTGACCCCGTTGTGCAGGTTGAGGCCGTCGGCCCAGACGTTCTTGACGCGGCCGCCGTCGACCGTCAGGCCCTCGGCCGGGCCGTCGAACCACATGCCCACCTTGACGTGCTCGACCCATACGTTGCGGATCGTCGAGTCGCTCAGCGAGCCGCCGAAGCCGCTGTCGATGGTGGCGTCGTCACGCACCACGGTCTCACCGAAGACGGCGAAGTCGGACAGGTGCACCGCCGTGCTCGGGTTCGGCGCGGCGTTGCCGAACACGCCGACGCCCGCGCCGCGCAGCACGGTGCGCCACGGGCCCGCGCCGCGTACCGTCACCCGGTCCACCTGGAGGTGACGGGTCACGGCGTAGTCGCCCGGCGGGATCCACAGGCCCCGCCGCTGTTCGCGGGCGGCGTCGATCGCCGTCTGCAGCGCCTGACCGGAGTCGGCCGCGCCGCTCGGGTCGGCCCCGAAATCCAGCGCGTTCAGGTAGCCCGCGGGCGCGGCCGGGGCGGGGGCGACGACCTCGAAGTCGGCCAGGTCGACCACGGCGGCCGCGATGGCCTTGAACCGCACCCGGGCCCCTGCGGGCAGCGTGCGGCCGAACATGGTGCGCGCGTCGTCGAAGTAGTGGTGCTGACCCCGGTCGGCTGGGTCGTCGGTGTACGGGAAGTTGCCGTACACGTGCGCGTACTTCGAGGTCAACGCCAGTTTCCCGGCCGGCTTGCCGTCGGCGGTCACGGTCAGCGCCGCCGTCGTGCCGTCGGGCACGGAGTAGCGCACGTCGACCGCGTTGGCGGGCTTGGCAAGGGTGAACTCGACCCACTCCCCCGCGTCGAGGGCGACCGCACGGCGGCCGGACGCCTCCGCGGCGAGCTGAGTGAACGCGCGGGTCGCGGCGAGCACGCGGCCGTCGGTGCGGGCGTGCTCGGCTTCGTACTCGGTGAACGGGACGGCCGCGCCGCGCGCGCCGTGGAGGACGGGCAGCGGCAGGGCGGTGCCGGGCAGGGTGGGGACGGTCGGGACGGCCGGACCGGCGAGCGCCGCCGTCGCGTTCGTGGCGGCCAGGACGCCGGCCGCGGCGAGCGTCGTCGCGGCCAGCAGGGCGGTGCGGAGCTTCATCAATGGCTCCTATCGGGATGATCTGCGCGGATGTGGGCGCACTGAAGGGTTCGGGGGCATGGGAGTCGCGGCCGGCACGCGGAGCGGGCGGTGTTCGGCGGCTGTTTCGGACACGTCGCGAGCGTGTCCGAAGACGTCAGCAGATTAGGGCCGCCACCGCCACCACGTCCAGAGGTCAACGCAAAATTCAAACAAAGGTCCAGCGCGCTCCGGCGGGGCCACCTTGGTGGGCATAGCTCCCCTTATCCCTGATCAGACAATGTATTTGACGCTTGCTCGAAGCATGGCAGGCTGAACGGCGATGCCGAATCGGGCACCGTGACGGCCCGATGACAGCAGCGTTTACGCAATTAACCCGAAGAGTTGTGCAATTCTTTGCACTTCTCGGCCGGTCCACACTGGATCTTCAAGAGGCGGATGATGGCGCAATGACCGAGACGGTGCGCGCAGACGACGAGACGCCGCTGTGGACCCGCCGCACAGGCAGCGGCCCCCCGCTGGTGCTGTGCCACGGCGGGCCCGGACTCTGGGACTACTTCGACGCCCCGGCCGAGCTGCTCGACGAGGAGTTCACGGTCGTGCGGTGGGATCAGCGCGGCTGCGGCCGGTCGCCCTCTCCAGGCCCGTACACGATCGAGCAGAGCGTCGCCGACCTGCACGCCGTCGTCCGCAGCACCGGACCCGCACCGGTCGCCGTGCTCGGCCACTCCTGGGGCGGGCTGCTGGCGCTGCGCTACGCCCTGACCCACCCCGACCACCTCAGCCACCTGGTGTACGTGTCGGGCGTCGGCGTGGACCCGAATGCCACCTGGAAGCCCGACTTCGTGACCAACCTGCGCGCCCGGCTCGGCCCCCGCCTGCCCCGCTTCGACGAGCTGGACGGCCGCGAGCGCACCCCCGCGCAGGAGCGGGAGCTCGCGGTGCTGCAGTGGTCCGCCGACTTCGCCGACCCTGCGACGGCACACGAGCAGGCCGAACGCTTCGCGACCCCGTTCCTCGGGATCAACCGCGACTGCCACGCCGCGCTGGGCCGGCAGACCGGCGAATACGTGGACTCGGGCGCGGCGCTCGCCGCGATCGCGGACATCGGCACGCCCACGCTGATCATCGACGGCATCCGGGACATCCGTCCCCGCCGCAGCGTGGACTCCCTGGCCCGGTCCCTGCGCAACGCCCGCCGTATCAGCCTCGACGCCGGCCACCTGCCCTGGGTCGAACAGCCGGCGGCCTTCACGGCCGCGGTGCGAGACTTCCTCCGCGCCGACCGGGCAGCCCATGACGGCACTGGCGAGCGATCGGCGGAAAGGACCTGATAACAGACCTGAGCAGGCGTGCGGCTCAGTAACGTGGACGGCGTGACAGGCGACGGGATCACCCGACGCGGGCTGCTCACCGGGGCGGGGGCCGCACTGGTCGCCACGGGGCTCGGCGGCTGCGCCAAGCGACCGGGCGCGACGACGCCTGCGGCCGCGGTCACCACGCCCGCCCCCGCGACCAGTCCCGCCCTGGACGAGGCCGCGCTACGCAAGAAGATCGCCCGGATGATGATCGTGGGTTTCCGCGGCGCCCAGGTCGGCCCCGGCGACTGGATCATGAAGGACATCGCCGACCGCGGGCTGGGCGGCGTCATCCTGTTCGACCGGGACCAACTGACCGGCGAGAGCCGCAACATCAACTCCCCGCCGCAGGTCACCGCGCTGATCAAGACGCTGACCGGGGCGGCCCCGCACGGGCTGATCGTCTCCATCGACCAGGAGGGCGGCAAGATCGCTCGGCTCGGTCCGCAGAACGGCTTCCCCGCCACGAAGTCGCAGGCCGAGATCGGCGCGCTCAACTCGCCTCCGGCCACCCGGGCCTGGGCCGGGGGCATGGCGCAGACCCTGGTGCAGATCGGCGTGAACTTCAACTTCGCCCCCGTCGCCGACCTCGCGGTGAACCCGGACAACCCGGCGATCGCCCTGCTCGGCCGCAGCTTCTCGGCGAATCCCGACGTCGTGGTGTCCTGCGCGACCGACACCATCGACACCTACCGCAAGGCGAACGTGCGCACCTCGATCAAGCACTTCCCCGGGCTGGGCAGCGCCACCGGCAACACCGACTTCGAGGCCGTCGACGTGACCGACACCTGGACCCGGGCCGAGATCGTCCCGTTCCAGCGCCTGATCCAGTCCGGCACGGCCGACACCGTGATGGTCACCCACTTCCTGAACCGCAAGCTCGACCCCGATCGGCCGGTGTCGCTGTCCCATGCCGTCGTCACCGACCTGCTCCGCGGGCAGCTGGGCTGGGACGGCGTGGTGGTCACCGACGACATGCAGGCCGTCGCGATCACCAGCCGGTACGCCCGGGACGAGGCGACCACGTACGCCCTGGAGGCCGGGGTGGATCAGCTCGTCTTCTGCAACCAGGCGGTCTACGACCCGGCGATCGTCACCGAGACCGTCGAGCACGTGCTCGGGCTGGTCCGCGCCGGCAAGATCCCCGCGGCGCAGATCGACCGGTCCGTGGCCCGCATCGACGCCCTGTGGCCACCACGCTGAGCTGCCGGAATGATGTCGCGGGCGGCCAGGGACTCGCCGTGGGCAAGGACGCCGTCCGTGGCTGCCCCCGGCTGCTCCGCTGCCTGAACCGGACATCCGGCCAACCGGCATGCCGCGCCCGCGCCGCTGCATAGGGTGGTTGCTGTGCCGAGGAGAGCCGTACCGGCTGTCGTGCTCGCCGCCCTGATGGTCCTGTCGGGGGTGGCCGCGTGCGGCACGCTGACCGCGCGGCCGGCACGTGCACCGTCACCCGACGTCGCCACCGGCCTGACCGCCCGGCTGGACGCGGCCGTGCGGCAGACGATGGGCGAACTCGGCGTGCCCGGTGCGATCGTGGCCGTCGCCGTGCCCGGCGTGATCGACCACACCAGGGCGTACGGGGTCGGCGACAAGGCCACCGGCGCCCCGATGAGCGTCGACGACCACATGCGCGTCGGCAGCGTCACCAAGACCTTCACCGGCACCGCCGTGCTGCAGCTCGTCGAGCGGGGGCGCATCGCGCTGACCGACCCGATCGCCAAGTACGTCGCGGGCGTGCCCGCCGGTGACGACATCACGCTGCGCATGCTCGGCGACATGCACAGCGGGCTCGACTCGTTCGAGCAGGACCCGGAGTTCGCCACCAAGGTCCTGGACGAGCTGCCGAAAGGCCCCGACGCAGGTGCGGTCACCCCGCGGGAGCTGGTCGACATGACCGCCCGCCATCCGCTGAACTTCGCGCCCGGCAGCCGCTTCCAGTACTCGAACGTCAATCTCGTGCTGCTCGGCATGGTGGTCGAGAAGGCCGGCGGGCAGCCGCTCGCCGAGTACTTCCAGCAGCACATCTTCGACCCGCTGCGGCTGTCCCGGACCAGCTACCCGTCCTCGGGGGAACTGCCCTCCCCCTACGCGCACGGTTACACCCTCGGCCCGGGCGGCAAGGAGACCGACGCCTCGCTGTGGAACCCGGCGTGGGCGGGAGCCGCCGGGGCGATGGTGTCCACCGTCGCCGATCTGAAGACCTGGGCACTGGCGCTGGCCAAGGGCACCCTGCTCACTCCGCAGCTGCAGCGGGTGCGGCTGGAACAGGTGGACCGGACCGGCATGGGGGCGCTGTACCGGTTCGCCGTCTTCGAGGTCGCCGGCTGGTGGGGGCACAACGGCAGCATCCCCGGCTACAGCACGGTGGTGGTGGCCATCCCGGAGCGCAACGCCACCCTGGTGGTGCTGGCGAACACCGACATCCCCGCCCAACACGCCGCGGGCCGGATCGCCGAGGTGGTCACCCGGCTCGTCACGCCCGACAACGTGTACGACCTGGCCGCCCCGGCGCCGCAGACCACGCCGACCCCGGGGCGGTGACCGAAGCTCGGAACCTGCGGCGCGCGGCGGTTCCGGACGCAGAACGTCCGCAATGGGTTCTAGGGTGCCACGAGACACTCCCCCGACCGACGAGGAGCTTCCCATGGCCGAAGTGCTGCTGTTCCACCACGCACAAGGGCTGACCGAGGGCCTGCGGGCCTTCGCCGACCGGCTGCGCCAGGCCGGGCACACCGTGCACACGCCGGACTCGTACGACGGCAACGCCTTCGCGACGCTGGACGAAGGGCTGGCCTACGCCCGCGAGACCGGGTTCGGCGAGGTCATGGAGCGGGGGGTACGGGCCGCCGACGGGCTGCCCGCCGAACTGGTCTACCTCGGCTTCTCGCTCGGCGTGATGCCCGCGCAGCGGCTGGCGCAGACCCGGCCCGGCGCTCGCGGTGCGGTGCTGCTGGAGTCCTGCGTGCCGCCGTCGGAGTTCGGCGGAACCTGGCCCGCGGCGGTACCCGTGCAGATCCACGGCATGGACGCGGACCCGTTCTTCGCCGGCGAGGGCGACATCGACGCGGCCCGCGAGCTGGTCAAGGAGGCCGCCGACGGAGAGCTGTTCGTCTACCCGGGTGACCGGCACCTGTTCACCGACAGCTCGCTGCCGACGTACGACACCGAGGCCGCCACGCTCGTCACCGACCGGATCCTCGCTTTCCTGGCCCGCTGACGCGGTCACCACCCGGCGCCGCCGGGCCGCCTGCCGTGGGTCGTCCGGCGAGCGGCCCGGCGGCGCCGTCGTGTCAGGTCGCGTGTCAGGCACGTGTAAGGGGGGTGACAGGCCTGCTCCCGATAGTTGCCGCATGACGAAATCTGCGATCACGGTCTCCGGACTGCGAAAGGCGTACAAGGACAAGGTCGTGCTCGACGGCATCGACTTCGAGGTCGCCGCGGGCACGGTGTTCTCCCTGCTCGGCCCGAACGGGGCCGGCAAGACCACCACGGTCAACGTGCTGACCACGCTGATGCGGGCCGACGGCGGCACGGTCCGCGTCGCCGGCCACGACATCGCCACCGAGGCCAAGGCGGTGCGCGCCGCGATCGGCGTCACCGGCCAGTTCGCCGCCGTGGACGAACTGCTCACCGGGCAGGAGAACCTGCGGCTGATGGTCGACCTCAGCGGGGTGCGTGACGGCGAACGCGTCGTCGCCGAGCTGCTGGAGCGGTTCGAGCTGACGGAGTCGGCGGACAAGCCCGCCTCGACCTACTCCGGGGGTATGCGCCGCAAGCTCGACCTGGCGATGACCCTGGTCGGCAACCCGAGCATCATCTTCCTCGACGAGCCGACCACCGGCCTGGACCCGCGCAGCCGGCACACGATGTGGTCGATCATCCGCGGCCTGGTCGCCGACGGCGTCACCGTCTTCCTCACCACGCAGTACCTGGAGGAGGCCGACCAGCTCGCCGACCGCGTCGCGGTGCTCGACCAGGGCCGCCTGGTCGCCCAGGGCACGCCCGACGAGCTCAAGCGCCAGATCCCCGGCACCCACATCCGCCTGCGGTTCACCACCGCCACCGAACTCGACGCCGCCGCGCGGGCCTTCCCCGACGCCACCCGCGACGACGAGGCCCTGGCCCTGCGCGTGCCCGGCGACGGCGGCACGAAATCGCTGCGGGCCGTGCTGGACCGGCTCGACGAGCACTCCCTCAGCGCCGAGGAGTGCTCGGTGCACACCCCCGATCTCGATGACGTATTCCTCGCCCTGACGGGCCACACCGCGGAGGTCGCGAAATGAGCGCCAAGTCCCACTCGCTGGTCATGCTGCGCCGCAACGCCAAGCACATCGCCCGGAACCCCACCTCGGTGTTCAACGCGGTCATCATGCCGATCGTGATCATGTTGATGTTCGTGTACATGTTCGGCGACGCCTTCAACGTCGGGGTCGACTACATCGACTACGCGACACCAGGCCTGATCCTGCTGGCCGTCTGCTACGGGCTGGGCGGCACCGCGACGTCGGTGAACTCGGACATGACCAAGGGCATCATCAACCGGTTCAAGGTCATGGACGTGTCCCGCGGCGCGGTGCTGACCGGCCACGTCGTGGCCAGCGTGCTGACCAACCTGATCGCCATCGCGGCCCTGGTCGGGGTGGCCTTCCTACTGGGCTTCAGCCCGGCCGCGAGCCCGCTCGACTGGCTCGGCGCGATCGGTGTGATCGTGCTGCTGGCCGTCTCCGCCGGCTGGATCACGGTCGCCCTGGGACTGTCGGCGAAGTCGGCGGAGACCGCGGGCATGGCCGCCGTGCCGCTGGTCATGCTGCCGTTCTTCAGCAGCGCGATCGTCCCTGCCGAGAAGATGGGCCCCGGCCTGCGGCAGTTCGCCGAATACCAGCCCTTCACCCCGATCATCGAGACCCTGCGCGGGTTCCTCGCCGGGGCGCCGTCGGCCGGCGACGTGATCCCCGCTCTCGCCTGGTGCGTCGGCATCGCCGTCGTCGGCTACCTCTGGGCGCGGTCCACGTTCACCAAGCGCGCCTGACTCATACGCCTGCGTTCCCGCTCACCAGAGACCACCACGACCGCCACGGCGCTCGACGCCGCCTGATCCGACACCATGGCGTGCCACGGGATCCGCACCGGATCCCGTGGCACGCCATTTCGGTGCTGCTATCTCATGGGCGCGGGTCCTGCTGGATCTTGAGGGCGTTGAGGATCGGGTCCCACTCGCCCTTGTCGCGGCGAAGCTCGATCTTCAGATCGCCGCCCGCGTGCTCGACGATGACCATGTTCAGGTCCGCGGTCAGCGCACCCGCCTTGGCCTGCACGTCGTGGTCGTAGAGCACGACCTTGCCGTCGATCAGGACATCGAAGGCGCGGCTGCCGGCCTTGACCTTCTCGATCTCCGCGAAGTCCAGGGAGATCCGGTACTTCCCGGCGGGGGCGTTCTTGAACACGTAGCTGAACGTGTCGCCGGTCCGCTGGGTGCGGAACAGCGCGTCGTCCTGGGTGCCGGCGATGCCGGCCTTGGTGACCTGCACCTTGCCGCCGACGTAGCCCCACGGCCGCGAGCCGAGCCCCTGGTCGGGTGCCCAGACGAAGCCGTCGGCGCCGACGTACCCGAATCCGCCGACGTCGACGCCCTTCCAGTAGGCCGAGGTCGCCAGGCGTACCGGCTTGAACTGGGTCTCGCCCTTGCCTGCGTTCGACGCCACGAGCAGGTCGCCGACGAGCACGCCGGGCGCGACGCCGGTGTTGTCGGCCGTCACCGTGACCGTCGTGGACTGGCCGACCGCGAGCTTGACCGGGCCGGTCGCGGCCGCGCCGGTGAGGGTCAGCCACGGAAGGTCGGCGGCCTCGTGCCCGCCGTCGCCGGTGCGCTTCTGCTCGCTGATCTGCACATCGAGCGGGGCCGAGCCCTTGTTGGTCACTGTCACGTCGGCCGTCGCCTTCTGCTTCGGGCCGACGAGCCAGTCGAGGTCACCGCCGGTGACGGTGGCGACGCCGGTGGTCAACGCCGTGTTGAACACCTCCGCCTGATCCTTCTTCGCGATGGTCACGGAGCGGCCGGCGGTGACGTAGTTCGGCGCCGAGACCGCCACCGTGTTCTCGCCGACCAGTGCCTGGGCCTTCCAGCGGCCCAGCTCGTCGGCCGTGATGACCCGTTCCCCGCTCGGTCCGCCGAGCGTGACGATCGCGCCCGCGAGCGGCTTGCCGTCGTTCGCGTCGGTGACCGTGCCCTCGATCGTGCCCGCGGCCGGGATGGCGTACTCCAGTCCCAGGCCGGCCTTCAGGACGGGCTGGTCGAAGGAGTACTGGGCCGCGGGGTTGCGGTTCAGGCTCTCCACGCCGACCGTCGCCGACGACCCGTGGGTGAGCGGGTTGTCGCCGCCGACGCCGTCGCCGTACCCGATCTGGATCCGGCCGTCCGCGATCAGGGTGACCGAGAAGCTCACGCGAGCCGTCTGGTCACTGTAGAAGGTGACGTTGCGCCACTCGACGACCTGCGCCGCCTGCCCGTCCACCTCGGTCGTGCCGAAGTAGATCCCCGCCTCGTCGTCGACGAGGAGGTCGTCCCAGAACGGGTAGACCGCGTCGATCGGGTCCGGCGACGGCAGTGCCGTGTTGTACCCCGACGTGCCGACCCGGTCGAAGGTCAGCGTGCCGTTCGTCGTCACGCACACGCCGTCCCAGGCCGTGTCGTAGAACGGGGCCAGGAAACCGGAGCCGAACCACAGCACGCCGCAGGAGTCGTCGCCGTGCCAGCCGGACTCCTCCGTGCCCTGGCGGTAGAGCCCGTCGGTCACCTTCATCGTGTACGAGCGACCGGCCGGGGCCACCGGCACGGGACCCGGATCCGGCTGCTCGGGCTGGGGCTCCGGCTCCGCCGCGTCCCTGCGCGGGTCGAGCGTCACCCGCAGCGCGGCGATGGTCGGCGCCTTCAGGCCCCTCGCACCCCGCAGCTCCACGGTCAGCGCACCGCCCTCGTGCTGCACGACGGCGGTGCGCCAGTCGGCGGTGTACTGCCCCACGGCCGCGGCCGGGTCGTACGAGTACACCGCCAGCTTCCCGTCCACGACGACGTCGAACACCCGCTTGCCCCGGGCCGCGTGATCGATCTCGGCGAACCCGAGATCGATCACGTAGGTGCCCTGGGGCGCGTTGGGGAAGCGGTAGAACAGCCGCTGGTCCGCCGTGGTGCGCTGGGACTGGAACAGGGCGTCGTCCCTCGTGCCCGCGATCGGAGACTTCGTGGAGGTGACCTTCGTCCGGCCCTCGTAGCCCCACGCCGTCTTGCCGGCGGCCTGGTCGCCGAACCAGGTGTAGCCGGATCCGTCGGTGACCTTCGGGCCACCGGCGTTGACGCCGACCTGGTACTTCGTGGTCGTCAGCGTCACCGGGACGTAGGTCTTGGACTGGCGGCCGGAGTCGGACCGCACCACGATGTTCGCACCGAGGACTCCGGGCTTGGCGCCCTTCGCGGAGATCGAGACCTGGACGGTCGCCGACTTGCCCGGGGCGAGGGTGCCGCCGGTCGAGGAGAGCGACAGCCACGGCAGGTCGGTGATCAGGTCGTCCTCGACGTCGACCAGCACGACGTCGTCGGTGAGCTGGTCCGCCGCCCACAGCGCACCGGTCGAGTCGGTTTCGAGGCCGCCGCCCTGGCCCGGCTTCTGGCCGGGGAACCACCACGCGTTCACCAGCGAGCAGTCGTCGGGGTCGACCTGCAGCAGGCGGCTGAACCGGTTCCAGGTGATGTCGGTGTACCAGATGGTGTCCGACGCCTGGTTGTAGGCCAGGCCCATCACCTCGGGCAGCGGCGGGGCGCAGAAGGACAGCAGCGCACCCGCGTTGTCGTGCGACGTCCCGGCGACGGTGCCGATCATGCCGTTGCGCCGGCCGCCGACGTAGAACACGTCCTCGGCGGGGTTGTAGGCGAGTCCGGTCAGCTGCAGCGTCGACCAGTCACCCTTGATCTGCCGGGTCTCCTTGCCCGTCTTGCGGTCGAAGCAGTGGATGAAGCTGGCCGGGCTGTCCTCCATCTGGCACATGTCGCCGGTCCTGGTGTCGAGCGCCATGTCGAACGCCCGGTAATCCGGGTTCCACGACGCGTCGAAGACCTTCCCGGTCGGCTTGCCCGCCACCGTGAAGGCGGTGTTGGTCCGCGCTTCGTAGTCGTGGACCCAGACGTCGCCGTCGTACCCGATGCCGGTGGTCACCTTGTCCCTGCCGGGAACGGCGATCCGGGTGATGACGTCGCCGCCGGAGGTCGTGCCGACCTTGGCCGCCGCCTGCGCTTCCGCCGCGCTCACCGTCGCCGGCTTGCCGTCGACGTTCGACGGCTTCATGCCGCTCGCCCCGGCCTTCCAGGCGGTGAGGTCGATCGCGCCGGTCGCGCCCTTGCCGGTGCGCGTGGTGGCACCGGCGGCGTCGAGCTCGGGGTGGCGCGCGGCCTCGCCCAGGCTGTACGTGAGCGGGGCGGAACCGTTGTTGGTCAGCGTCAGCTCGCCCATGCCGTTCTGGCCGACGCCCAGCAGCGCTTCGAGGCCGTCGGCCTTCAGACCGGCGACGCCCGTGGTCAGCCTTGCGTCGACCTTGGCGCTCGCGTAGAGCTTGTCGAGGGAGAACGGGTACGCCGCGGTCGTGTAGTTCGGCGCGTCGACCGTCATGGTGTAGTCGCCGACCGGAAGCTGGCGATGTACGAGGCCGGTCCCGTTGGTCGTGACCGTCTCGACGAGCCCGTCCTTGTCCGTGAACGAGACCTTGGCCCCGGCCACCGGCAGCCCGTCGTTCTTGTCGACGACGGTCGCGTCGAGGTACCCGAAGTCAGGCAGGTCGTAGGTGACGATCATGCCGTCGCGCAGCACCGGGGCGTTGTCGGAGAACCGGATGCCGTCGACGCCCGCCCAGCCCTGGATGCCGGTGACGCCGTTCGCGCCGCCGGTCACCGGGTCGTCGGTCCCGATGCCGTCGCCGTAGCCGAGGATCACCGTGCCGGAGCGGGTGAGCGTGGCCGAGAAGCTGACCGGCTCCGTGTACTCCGACCGGATGGGGTACGCCCAGAGCTTGGTGTTGCGGTACTCGATGACGAACGCGTCCTCACCGTTGACCTTGGTGGCCGCCGTGAAGACTCCGCCGCCGGGGGCGAACTCGACCGGGGACTGGATGTAGAACGGGAAGACGCCCGCACCGCCGGTGCCGGGTCCGGGTCCGCTGTCGGGGTCCGGGGAGATCACGCCGCGCAGGCCGACCCCGAGGGTGTCGTGGCTGCCGTTGTAGAGCGCGATCGGGAACGGCAGTTTCACCGTCGCCCAGACTCCGCCGTCGAACGCGACCGGGTCGGTGCCGCGCAGGTACTCGCCGTCGGAGACGGCGCAGCTGTAGCCGCCCTCATCGACGACGAGCCCGACGGGGATCTCCCGCGACTCGTTCTGCGCGCCGACGGTCAGCGGGACCGTCGTCGGCGAGTAGCAGGCGTTGGGCTTGACGCCCAGCTGGTACTCGCCCTCGGGGACGGCGCTGATCGTGAACGCGCCGGAGGCGTCCGTGCGTACCGCCTTCAGCGGCGTGTCCTTGACGGCGACGTCGGCGTTCGGGACGGGCTGCTTCTTGTCGTCGACGACCCGGCCGCTGACGTCGTGCCGCGCGGCGGCCGTGAGCGGCAGCGTGACGGAGGTGTCCTGGCCGAGGGTGATCGTGACGTCGGCGGTCGCGGTCAGGTAGCCGAAGACCTTGGTGCTGAGCCGGTAGTCGCCGACCGGCAGGTTCGTCGTGAACCGGCCGTCGGAGTCGGTGCCGATCGACCGGCTGAACGGGCCGCTGATCGTCACCTCGGCGGCGGGGACCGGAGCACCGTTCGCGGTGACGACACCGGTGAGGGTGCCGCCCTTGCGAGGCGCGAGCTCCAGCAGGCGGACGAGGTCGAGCCGGCCTTCGCCGTACTTGTTGTTGACCTCGGCGGTGCCGCCGCACTCGGTGTCGTCGACGTCGACGGCCGACGCGCCGAGCAGGCGGCGGGTCTGGTCGACCTGCCCGATCAGGGTCGGGTCGTAGCTCCACAGCGCCGCGACGGCGCCGGCGACGTGGGGCGCCGCCATCGAGGTGCCGGACATCTCGGTGTAGCTGTTGTTCGGGTAGGTCGAGTAGACACCCTCGCCCGGGGCGGAGATCTCGGGCTTGATCCGGCCGCCATCGCCCTCGCCCTTGCGGGAGAACAACGCCAGCGTGCCGTCCGGCTTGGTGGCGCCGACGGAGTAGGCGCTCTCGGCGGCACCGGGAGTGGAGACGGTGTCGCAGGCCGCGTACGGCGAGGTGTTGCCCGACGACCAGACGCTGAAGATGCCCGCGGCGGTCCAGGCCTCGTCGACGGCCTGGAAGAAGTCGTGGAAGTCGTGCTCGACGTTCTGACCCCACGAGTTGTTGATGACGTGCGGGCGCTTGGACGGGTCGGGGCTGTTCCCGTTGACGTCGGTCGGGGCCAGCAGCCACCAGCCGGACCGGAGCAGCGACTCGACGCCGGAGCTGTCGCAGCAGCCGTTCGTCGCGATCCACCGCGCGTCCGGCGCGACGCCGACGTGATCGGCTCCGTCGGCGCCGACCATGGTGCCCATGGTGTGCGTGCCGTGTCCGTTGTCGTCACATGGTGCGCCGGTGCAGGTGCCCCGGGTGGCCATCCAGTTGTAGTTGTGGTCGACGGTGCCGTCGGGCTTCGTGCCCCGGTACTGGTGCATCAGCGCGGGGTGGTCGAATTGGACGCCCGAGTCGATGTTGGACACGGTGATGCCCGCACCGGTGCCGCCCATGGCCCATGCCTGGGGAGCGTGGATGGCGTCCAGACCCCACGTGGAGGTGCCTGCCTCGGCGGCCTTCGCAACGGCGGGGCGGGCAGCCCGGTCGGCCGGGCTCTCCTTCTCCACGGGTTCGACCAGCGCGACCTGCGGCGTCGCGTGGATCTCGGCGACCTGCGCCTTCGCGGCCACGTCGAGGGCGAGCTTCTCGCTGCCTCCCTTGACCAGCACGGCGTTGGCGATCGGGTAGGAGGTGTACTTGACGCCCGCCCGGTCGAGTTCGGTGGAGACGGATGCCAGGGAGTTCTTCGCCGCTGCGGTCAGCGCGTCGTAGACGAACCGACCGCGAGCGGTCCAGTCGGTGATCTTCTTCGCCGGGCCGAGGTCGGCGTCGGTGTCGAAGGTGATCCAGAAGTCGGAAGCCGGCTCCGTGCGGAAGCGGTCCGTCAGGCTCGAATCAATCTTGTTGGTGGGGCCTGGATCCGGCACGGCGGCGAACGCCGGTGCTGCCTGGATCATGCTCAGGCCCATCGCCGCGGCCAGCGAAGCCGCGAGGGCTTTGAATTTCACGTGCATCCTTCGGCCTACAGGGGTTGGTAGGGGTCGTGGTTCCGGTGGTCGCCGGCACCGTCGGCGTCGCGGGCGCAGGGGTCACCGACGCACGGCTGACGGGGCGGCTCGGGTGATGGCGGATGCTCGACGGCGGCGTCGTCACGCGCGACAGGTCGCTCAGGCATCGATCGCCCCGGGGCTATGGATCATGGAGCCATGCTCGGGGTGGCCGGGTGACCTTAGCTATCCGGCGGATACGTCAATTTTCACGACGGGTCTTCGAGGGAGTCCTCTTCGGCGAACACTCCGGCCTCCACCGCCTTGACCGCGAGCGCGGTCCGGGAGGTCACCTTCAGTTTGCGCATCGCCGCTCGCAGCTGCTGGTCCACTGTGGCCGGCGACTTGGCCAGGACCCGGCTGATCTCGCGGTTCGTCTTGCCGGCGACGACCAGTTGGACCACGTCGAGCTCCCGGGGTGAGAGCTGGTCGCCGTATCCTCGCCGGCCGCCGCGCCACAGTCGCGGTACCTCGGCGCCGTGTTCACGAAGGCGCTGCGCGACCCGGTCCGCGTCGCCGCGGGCACCGAGCCTGAACAGTTGCTCGTACTGTGCGGCCAGCAGCTCCAGGCCCTGTTCGAGCTCGCCTTGGGCCACGAGCGCCTCGGCTCGACGCTCGCGGGCGAGCATGGCGTCATAGGGGCGCGACAACGCGCTCCAGGCGCACGCCGCTCGCTCGTATGCCGTCGCCGCGCGGGCGTGGTCCCCGGCCGCGTCGGCCAGTAGGGCACGGCACACCGCGAGGGCGGCGCGGGGCGCGGGGGCCGTACGGCCGCGCAGTCCCCGGGCGAACTGGTCGCCCAGACGGGTCGCGGCGTTCAGGTCGCCCGCGGCGAGGTGCGCCTCGATCCGGGCGGGGACGAGGTCCGTCGCCCAGACCCAGATGCCCTTTCGCCGGACGGTGTCCATCGGCTCGTTCGTGATCTGCAGCGCCCGGCCGCTGTTCCCGTCCGTCAGCCACAGCCTGGCCAGCGCGGCAGCGGCCTCCATCGTGTCGTCGGCTGCGCCGAGCCGCGCAGACTCCTCCAGGACCAGCCGGAACTGCTCCTCCGCCGCGCGCCGCCGGCCGGCCGCGGCGGCCAGCCGGGCCGCGAGGCGGACGCTGCCGAGGTAGTGCGCCGGCCGGTCGCGGTCGACGTCGACGAGTGCCGCGCTCAGCTCCGCGAGACCCTCCCACCGGCCGGTGAGCCACGCCAGGTTGGCCTGTTCGAGCCGGACGTTGTGCTGCAACCGGGACGCCTGCTCGGCCTCGGCGAGGCGCATGGCCACGGCGAGGTGTTCCTCCGCGTCGGCGTACCGGCCCCAGATCAGCGCGCCGGTCCCGACGTTGGTGTGGATGCGGGCCACGTCGAGCCGCTCCGCCGAGGTCGCGCCGTCGACGGGCAGGCCGGCGACGACGTCCCAAGCCTCCTCCTCGCCGAGCATGAGCAACGCCGCGGCCCGGTTGCCGGCCAGGTTCAGCCGCTCCGCGGGAGAGTCGCACGCGGCGGTGAGTTCAGCGGCGCGATCCAGCCAGCGCCGATGGGTCGACGCCGGCCACGGCCCCGCATAGGCCCAGCCCAGATAGGTCATCGCCCGGGCCGCCTCGACCGGGTCGTGGTCGAGGTTGGCCACCGCCTGCTCCAGCTCGCTGAGGGCGGCCTGCGCCTCACCCCCGGTGATCAGAAGCCGCCCCAGGGGGTTGCGGATCTCGGCCTGCTGGCGGGCCGAGAGACCCGGCGTCTCCAGCACCGAGCGCAGGGTACGGATCACGCGGTGGTAGACCTCGTCGACCGGTTCCCGACGACCCAGCGCGGCGACTCCGGCGAGCCGCGCGACCCGGGCCCGGTCCGCGGGCGGCAACACGGCCCACGCCAGCAGATCGACGAGCATGTCGACCGCCCTGGTGTGGTCGCCCGACGCCATGGCCAGCTCGGCGCCCTGCTCGGCGTACCGCGCCCAGGACTGCCGCTCCCCCGCCTCCCGGAAGTGGTGGGCGAGGCGTGCGACAGGCAGCGGGTGAATGCTCTCCAAGGCCTGGCCGGCCAGCAGGTGGAGGTGTCTGCGGTCGGTCAACGGGATCGCTTCGTAGACAGCCGTGGCGGCCAGCACGTGCCGGAACCGCCACCGGCCGCGGTCGTCCGCGTCCAGGACGCCGGCGTCGGCCGCTTCCGCGATGGCGGCTCGACACGCATCGGGTGACAGGTCCGCGGTCACCGCGATCGTGGTCGCCGACGACCGCTCGGCCAACGTCGCCGCGGCTCGCAACACCTGCTGCGCCGGCGGCGACAGCCGGCTCACCCGCTCGCGGGTGGAGTCGCGCACCGTCGGCGGCATCCGCAGCTCGCGCAGCTTCAGCCGGACCCACTGCCCGTCGCGGAAAACGAGGTCGGCGCGGTCGCACATGAGGCGAACCGACTCCTCCAGCGCCAGCGGAACACCACCGGTCCGCTCGTGCAGGAACGTCGCGAACTCCCGCGATATCGGGTTGCCGTCCAGCATCGAGGACACCAGCGCAGCGGTGTCGTCGCGTCGCATCGGCGTCAGGGCGATCCTCAGCTGGGTCACCCCGGCGGGCAACCGGGACGTCAACCGCAGCAGCAGCGACCCATCGGCCACCTCCTCCGGCCGGTAGGAGATCACGAGGCTCGGCCCGTCCGTCTGCTGCCGAGAGGCCACGAACAGCAGGAACTCCAAAGTCATCTCGTCGGCCCAGTGGGCGTCCTCCAGCACGAGGACGTCGACCCGCAGCGCCCGCAGCAGCTCGTCCAGGGCGCGGAACAGGCGATGCCGCGCCGCCTTCGCATCGTCCAAGGGCTGCAGTGCGGGCGGCAGGTCCGCGGACCATTCCGGGAACAGGGGCCGCAGCGCACCCGCCAGCGCGGTGAGCGGCAATCCCGACACCGGGCGGTCGATCCCGAGGAACGCGTCGACGATCGGCCCCAAGGTGAGCGACTCGCGAAGTGGCGGGCACACCGAGACCAGGGCGGTGCGCTGGTCCGGCACCGCCAACCACTCCCGCAGCAGTCGGCTCTTGCCGATGCCCGCCTCGCCCTCCACCAGCACGATCGCCGGCGGCCAGGCCAACGCGCCCCGTAGCGCCGCCATCTCCCGATCACGACCTACGAAATCCGGCGTGGAAACCGTCGGTGAATTTCCGTCGTCTTCGAGCGAGGGGTCGAGCATGGGTGATGATCTCGTTTTTCGAAGCTCGGGCGCAAGACATGGCGACGACTTCGCCTCGCGGGATGCTCCACCGAAATGGACGGCGTCCGGCGGGGCCGCCGTCATGCCAAAGAAACCTTTGATATTTGGCATATGCCAAAGTAGTCTTTGGCATATGCGCGTCACCGACCCTCAGGCGATCAAGGCCTTGGCCCACCCGCTACGGCTGGACCTGCTGCAACTGCTCGGCGCCACCGGCCCCGCCACCGCCGCGCAGTGCGGACGGGTGCTCGGCGTCCCGCAGGCGAACTGCTCCTTCCACCTGCGGCAACTGGCGAAGTACGGGTTCGTCGAGGAAGCCGGGCCAGGCGAGGACCGCCGCGAGCGCCAATGGCGGGTCACGGCCCGGCAGCCCACGATGCGGATCGATGCCGGCCCCGACCGCCTGCTGCGCCGACAGCTTGAAGGCACCGTCGTCGACCGGGAGACCGCCGCGATCCGCGGCTACGTCGACCGCGAGCACGACGAGGAGCCGGCCTGGCGGGCCGGGCTCGGCATCACCTCCGGCATCGCCGCACTGACCGCCGAGGAGGCCGCCGACCTCAAAGCGAAGTGGACCGCCCTGCTCGCGCCGTACCTCAACCGCAGCGCGGACACGCCGCCGGACCAGCGGCACATCCGATTCTTCTTCGCCGCCACCCCGATGGGAGAAGACCGATGACCCACGCCACCCCCCACCTCGACGTCTGCTGGAACCACGGCACGCCACGTCGGGCACGCACCGTCGAACCGGCCATCCAGATCCACTGGTACGGCGACCGCACCGCGATCCTGCGTCAGAGCAAGACGGTCAACTACGAGGCTCCGTTCATGTATCTGCTCATCGGCGACCAGCGGGCGCTGCTGCTGGACACCGGCGCCACGGCCGACCCCGAGCTGTTCCCGCTTCGGGCGACCGTCGACGACCTGCTCGCCCAGGCCACCGGCGACCCGGCATACCCCCTGGTGGTCGCGCACTCACATGGCCACGGCGACCATGTCGCCGCCGACCCGCAGTTCGCCGACCGGCCGGACACGACCGTCGTCGGCCGCGACGCCGACAGCGTACGAGAATTCTTCGGGCTGGCCTGGCCGACCGGCACCGCCGACTTCGATCTCGGCGGCCGTGCGCTGACGATCCTGGCCACGCCGGGCCACCACCAGGCGGCGATCACCGTGCACGACCACCTGAGCGGTTTCCTGCTCACCGGCGACACGGTGCTACCGGGACGGCTGTACGCCTTCGACTACCCCGCCTTCCTCGCGAGCCTCGACCGGCTGGTCGCCTACGCCGAGCAGCACCACGTCACGCACGTCCTCGGCTGCCACGTCGAGATGTCCGCCGAACCCGGACGCGACTTCCCGCTCGGCGCGACCTACCAGCCGGGCGAGCGCGCCCCGCAACTGACGGTCGGCCGGCTCAAGGCCGTCCGGGACGCCGCACACGCGGTCGCCGGACGGCGCGGCACGCACCGGTTCGACGACTTCGTCATCGTCAACGAACCCCGCAAACGCGACGTGATCAAATTGCTGGTGCGCGGACTCGCCCACAAGGCGACCGGCCGGTAGCCCGGACACGCTGAGCACGGCAGGCGCACAAGCAGGTCAGGGACCTGCGGAGTCGATGGGGCGGGCGCGGCAGAATCGCCGCAGGCCCGCCCTCCCGCGCAAGGCCGCTGTCCCATGCGCCTAAGGAACGGTGCCGCGGGGCACGACCCATCGGGTTTGCAGCCCGGAGACCGTAGCGATGTGCTCGAAATCGGAGTCGTAGTGGACGACCGTGGCGGCGTAGTGCTCCGCGATGGCCGCGGTGAGGATGTCCGGGCAGCCCGCAGCTCGATGCTGACTTCGCCGAGCGAGCATCGCCTGTATCTCACGTGCGCGACGGGCGATCTCCGGTGTCGGCGGGAGGTCGACGAAGCCGGCTGCTCGCAGAGCCGCCGTGCGCGCGTACTCTTCCGGGCTGCGCGCGGAGTAGAGCACCTCGAGGTCCACGACGACACAGGTGGCGAGCAGGCCGGCCCTGCCCATGCGGGTCAGCTCCGCCCGCACCGGGTCATGCTGAACGCGTGCGATCGCGCTGGTGTCGGCCAGGTACAGCCCCGCAGGGATCGCAGTCACCGGCGGGCTGCCGCCCGGACTTCGGGGTCTGCCAAGTCGGGGCTGCCCCAGACAAACGGGTCGTCGAAGACCTCGGCGCGTCGGCGACGTTCGGCGACGAAGGCGAGCGCCGCATTTACGGTATCGACCTTTGTCTTGGTGCCCAGTTCGCGAGCTGCCGCTTCCAGCTGGGCGTCGTCCAGATCAATTACAGTACGTGCCATGACATCAAGTATGCCTATCTTGATATCAAGATCGCAACGTGCGGCGATCTTGGGCGCGACCGGGCTTGAACCCTCGCCATGTCCCACCCCACCTAGCTATCCGCCCGGCCCATAGGATCGCCGCCCCGGCATGCCGGATGCGCCCACGCCGGCGCCAGCACAGGACCAGATCCGAATGGCCTCGACGGAGAGGTCTGCCAACCATCGGGCACCAGACTCCGGCTCCGCATATCGATCACTGGGGCTCTGACCGGCAAGGGCGGCCGCATACCCGTCTTCACCGCGCAGATCGTTCAGGCAGCTCAGCGTGATGGAGTGGGGCGGGCGCGGCAGAATGCGAAATCGGTGCTGGCCGTCGCGGGTGATCCGCTGATGATGCAGACGGCCAGGTCACGGCGACGCCTGGCATCCCGGGTCAGTGACCGATGACCCGTGCCTCTCGCGACGAGTCACCCACCGAGACGGTTGGCCCGCCTCGCTCGCTCCGGAAGCGGAGCGCCGATCCCGGCGGCGAAGTCGAGGAGGTCGCGGTGCCCGGGCAGGGCACTCCTGGATCAGGATGTGAGCACGGCCGGTGTCGCCGCGGCGGTGGGTGGTCCGTGCCCGCCCGTCCACCTGACACCGGCGCCGATCCGCACCAGCGCGCCGCCGGGTCCGTGCCCCGCCTGCCGAACGGCTGTCCAGCAGGCGGGGGGTTCGTACGGACCGCCGACGGTCACCTGCCTCACGCGGTGAGTTCACCCCGGATAGTGTGGCGAGTTCGGCGGGCCGGGACAGGAACGGCGAGTGTGAGGTGTTGATCCGCAGCACCCGCTCGGCTTGCGTGACGGGCGCACCGCCGTAGGAGTGCGCCACGACGACGACCGGCCCGCTGATCGCGGCGACGGCCGCATTCACCGCGGCAGCGTCGTCGTAGAGATCACCGAGCGTCGCGGGGTCGTCGCCGGACGTGGGAAGCGCGACGGTGTGCACGTCGAGGTCCGACAGCTGATCGATGAGCTGCTGCCAGGCCCAGGGCCCGTGCCAGGCTCCGTGTACAAGAAGGAGCGAGGGCGTTGTGCCCACAGTCCCGACTCGGGCTCAGTTGCCGGATGACGCCGCGATTGCCGCACGGACCTGCTGCGCGAAGCCGACCACGGTGAAGCCGGGGTCGATACCGTCGACAAGGATGATGTCGGAGATCGCATTGTTGGTACGCAGCGGGATGATCGCCTGGTACTCGGGCGAATTGTACCAGTTATCCACGTGTGCCCGGCTGGGGAACTCCATCAGGACCACGGACCCCTGCCAGGCACCCTCGACCACGTCGACGCCGCCCTGCGCCAGCCACTTGCCGCCGTACGGCCGCACCGTGGCCTCGACCTGCTCGAGGTAGCGCAGTCCCTGCTCGTTGGGGACGTTGCCGGGAATCCGCAGGTGATTGATCAGATAGGTGCTCATGAGAACCTCCAGTTCAGATTTTTGGATGACGCCCATAATCTAACAGGGCCACCGGCTTTTGGCTGACGGGTGTAATCTAAATCTCCGGACCGGGTCGACCCTGCGCCCCGGACAGGCAGCGCCACCGCTGGGCGGGGGGCGCGTCGACTCGAGTCGGAGAGGGCGGAGACGATGGCCAAGTCATCACGGGCCGAAGCCATGCGGCATCGCGAGGATGTGGTGAACGCGGCCTCGCGGCTGTTGCGGGAACGAGGCCCGGCAGGGCTCAGCGTGCAGGACCTGATGGCCGCCGCCGGGCTCACCCACGGCGGGTTCTACAAGCACTTCAGCTCGAAGGACCAGCTGATGGGCATCGCCGCCACATCGGCTTTCGGGGAGATCCTGACGCTGATGGTCGCCATCCGCGCCGAGGCGCCCGACGTCGCCCAGGCACGGTCCGCCCTGCTGAGCCGGTACCTGTCGGTCGAGTCCCGAGACGCGCCGGGAGAGGGCTGCGCCAACGCGGCACTGGCGTCCGACGCCGCACGGTCGGCGCCCGATAGCCCCCTGCGGGAGTCGTACGTCGCCGGGGTCGCGCAAACGATCGGGCAACTGGCGGCTTACCAGGATGCGCCGGGACGCGACCCGCAGGAGGCACGTCGCGCGGCGATCACCGATTTCGCGGCCATGGTCGGCGCCCTCGTCCTGTCGCGGGCCACCAGCGGATCCGACCTGTCCGATGAAATTCTCCAGGTCGTGCGGCAAGCTCTGATCGAGTCGCCCCGCGGCTGACCGGCAAGCCCCGACAGATCACCGATTTCGAGGCATATAGGCAGGTCAGAGACCTGCAGAGCCGGTGGGGCGAGCGCGGCAGAATGCGAAATCGGTTCTGGCTGTCGTGGGTGATCCGCTGCCGGTACAGGCAGCCAGGTCACGGCGGACGCCGGGCACCCCCGGACGGTGGCCGATGAGCCGCATCCACGACAGGTCACATGCCGAAACGGGCAGCCCGCCTCGCCCGCTCCGGTAACGGCGCACCGATCTCGGCGGCGTAGTCGCTGCCAGACAACGATCCGATCCGCAGGCGGTCGGCGCATACCCTTGCTTCACGCCGGCCGAAGCCGCGAGCATTAGCACCTGAGCGGGCACCTGCGCTCCGCGAACTTTCTCGGAGCGGATGACAACTCCGCGCATGCCGATAGCCCTCTTGTGTTGCGTACGCCGAAGACGATCGCGTACGACATCACGGGAGGAACCCATGAACCTGAACCTGAAGCGACTTTCGGTGCTCGCGGCGGCAGGCGCGGCCCTGCTCGTAGCGGCCGCCAGCCCGGCGCAGGCCGAGGAGCCGCTCTACCCGGCCGCCCTCACGCACACGCGCCTGGTGCTGGACCCGGCCGAACGCGGATACACCGGCACGATGCAGTTCACCGTCACCCACCGGGGTACGACGGCCAACCCGAACCTGAGCGTCGTCATCGTGGAGCCGACGGCCCACTCGTGGGACAGCATCAGCATCGACACGCCTTGTATGTTCAACTACGGCGAGGACCAGCGCCGGACCATCGGCTGCGGACTGGAGTCGTTCGAGGCTGGACAGACGCGGACCTACACGCTTACCTTCCACGCGTACACGCCGGTGCAGACCGTGCCGATGGTGGCCACGGGCGGCCGGCTCAGCATCGTGGACGGTATCGCCGGCACGGTGAGCAAGGTACGCGACTTCGACGCCACGTTCCGGGGCGCCAACGGCAAGCTGAAGGACCCGGTGCCCTATGTCCAGGACACCCAGACCGACATGACCCTCACCGCAGGCGGCAGCGTGACGCTCGTACGCCAGGCGGACGGCTCGTTCCTGGGCCGCCTGCCGATGACGCTGGCCTGGCATGGCGACGCGCCGAACAACGAGGTGTGGGTCGGCGTGGACGTCCCGGCCGGCTGGTACACGCCGGACACCGAGCCCAGCGCCAACGCGCCGTGCTGGACCGGCTGCTCCGCACCGGGCGGCAACTGGTTCGACGGCGAGGTGCGCTCGTTCGACATGCTCATCCACGCGCCGGAGGACACCGTAATCGGTTCGACCGGCACGATCTCCTCGACCGTGCAGAACGGCTGGGGATTCACGCCCATCACGGACGTGACGCCGGCCGACAACACGGTGACCTTTTCGTACACGGTCGCCGGCTGACCACGAACCCGCGTCGTCTCCATCGCGACCACGACAAACGATCAAGGTCTGGCTCGAGAGCCAGACCTTGATCGACTACCTTCTGACAGCACGGCTCGCGTACTGCCAGATTGGTGGGGCGGGCGGGACTCGAACCCGCGACCGAGGGATTATGAGTCCCCTGCTCTAACCTGCTGAGCTACCGCCCCGCGCCGGATCATCCCGGCGCGCATAGCGTAGCGAATCTGAGCCGCCGCTCACACGCCTGATATCAGCGCGACACTCCTGGCCGGTCGGCCATGGCCCGCGGGCAGCGCCCCGATATCGGATCGCACCGGCGAGCCCGGTCCCCTACCGTCGCGACATGCCGATTCCCTTGACGCCGATCCCCGCCGACGCCGACCTGCCGACCTGGCTCGACGGCCTGGGCACCCGCTTCGCCGCCTTCGAACGGCAGGGCTCCGGCTGCCTGTCGTACGGCATCGCCACGTCTCCTGGGCGGCGCTTCGTGAAGGTGTTCCGGGCCGAGCACGACCGGCTGCTGCACCGCGCACTGTCGGTGCACGCGGCGGTGGCGCACGAGTCGATCGTCGCGCCCCTGGCCGCGTACCGGCTGCGCTCGGGCGAGTCCGTGCTGGTGTACCCGTGGCGGGACGGCGGGGTGCTGTACCCGGCTGATCCGCGCGGGGCTGCGGTGCGCACGGACCCCGACGGTGCGATGGCCCGTTTCCGGGCGCTGCCGGCGGACCGGGTGGAGGCGGCGCTGGACGCGGTGCTCGACGCCCATGTCGCGGTGGCCGCGGCGGGCCTGGTCGCGGTGGACTTCTACGACGGCTGCCTGCTGTACGACTTCGCCGCGTCCCGGATGCACCTCGTCGACGTGGACGAGTACCGGCCGGGGCCGTTCACGCTGGAGGCGGACCGCCTGCCCGGCTCGACCCGGTTCATGGCCCCGGAGGAGTTCCGCCGCGGCGCGGTGATCGACGAGCGGACCACGGTGTTCCACCTGGGCCGGATGCTGCGCCTGCTGCTGGACGCGGGCGACGTCGAGGCCGCGTGGCGCGGCACGGACCGCCAAGCGGCCGTGATCACCACGGCGACCGCCTCGCGCCCCGAAGGCCGCCACGCCACCGTCGCCGAGTTGACCGAGGCCTGGCGGGCCGTGACGGCGTGAGCTGCACAAAGACCGGTGGGCCCGACAGTCGTCGAGCCCACCGGAGGTGTTCGGGAACTACGGGCGCGGCACGCCGCCGTAGGGCGGCTTCTTCTTCACGATGAACTGCTCGGCGGGGTCACCGCACTCGGTGACGACGCCTTCGTTGTTCTCGTCGCCGCTGTACTCGGCGACCCACTGGAAGGCGCCGGGGACGCGGGGCCGGAACTCACCGGACGTGTAGTCGCCGTTGCCGGCGACGTCCACCACGGAGGTGAAGACGGGGGTACGCGAGCAGGTCGCGTCGCCGGGTCCGTACAGGTTGAAGGTGATGGTGCCGGTCGGGTCGTCGCCGCCGGACAGGGTGGCGATGTCGGTGACCGGCTTGCCGATGTAGGTGGTGCCTCGCGACACCCGGGTGGTGAGGACCGGCGTGACCTGGTCGCCGCGAACGACCACGGTCTCGTTCTCATCGCCGCACTGGGTCGCGACCTCTTCGTTGTTGGCGTCACCGCTGTAGGTGGCGATCCACCGGTAGGTGCCGGCCGCGTCGGGGGTGAAGTCGCCCGATTCGTAGGTCGTGCCGTCGGGGGTCACCGTCACCGGGTCCGAGGTGAACACCGGGTCGGTGGCGCAGTCCTCGTCGTTCGGGCCGTACAGGGTGAAGACGATCGAGCCGGTGGCGCGCAGGCCGCCGGTCAGGGTCGCGGTGTCGCTGACGGCCGCGCCCAGGTCCACCTCGGGGTCGGTCACGTTGGTGGCCAGCGTCGGCACGGCGCGGACGGTGACCTGCTCGAGCTCGTCGTTGCAGGCCGTGCCGGCGAGCGCGTTGTTGGCGTCACCGCTGTAGTCGGCACGCCACCGGTAGGTGCCGGCCACGGTCGGCGTGAACGGGTCGGACTGGTAGGGGCCGTTGCCGGTGACCGTCCGGGTCGAGGTGGTGACCGGGGCCTCCTCGCAGACGTCGTCCCCGGGGCCGTACAGGCTGAACGTGAGCGTGCCCGTCGGCTGGTAGCCGCCGGTGAGCCGGGACCGGTCGAAGATCGGTTCGCCCAGCGGGACGTCGTCGGAGGCAAGCGTCCGCACCCGCGGCGTGGCCTGGAGAACGTCCGTGTCCTCGCCCTCGTCGTTGCACCCCGACACGATCGTCTCGGTGCCGGTGCTGAACCGGACGATCCATCGGTACGTCCCCGGTGCCGTCGGGACGAAGTCGCCCGAGCGGAAGTCACCGGATCCGCTGGTCACGACGGTCGGGTTGAAGATGATGTCGCCGGTGCACTCCGCGTCGTCCGGCCCGTACAGCTCGAAGACGAGCGAGCCGGCCACCCCGTCGGCGACCTCGCTCACCGTGGCCGTGTCGAAGATCGCGTTGCCGATGGTCACGTCCGGGGACGCGGCGGTCTCCAGATCCTGCAGTGCCTTGTTCAGGCCGGGCATGCCGGCCGTGGCGGCCGAAGCCGCTCCGGTCACCAGGGCCAGGCTGAGCAGCGCCGTGTGCGCCGCTCGGCGGGCTGTCCGGTGGAGTCGGGTTGTCATACGCAATGCCTCCGCTGCGTGAGATGACGTCTGAGGTGCGAAAACACCGAGACGGAGCATATGACCGACAACAGCAGCAAATGAGGCAAAACCGTCATACACGTCTTTTATTCGCATTATGTGAGCGCGAAGGGCAGCAAAAAACCCCGGCCACAAGGCCGGGGTTTGTCTGCTGGCTCCCCCACTTGGACTCGAACCAAGAACCTGCCGGTTAACAGCCGGCTGCTCTGCCAATTGAGCTACAGGGGAATGTGCTCTTAGCGACCCTGCGGATCTCTCCTCAGCGGCGCGCCTCGACAAGACTACAGGACGCTCCCCCGGGTATGGCAAACGGGTAACCCTGGCCGGTCTGGTGTCGCGGTGTGCCCGCAACAGGCAGGATGGGGCGTACTACGCGATCGAGGCTGAGGAGGCACGATGGGGAAGCTGGTGTGGTTCGCCGCGGGTGCGGCCGTCGGGTTCGTGTTCGGCACCCGCGCCGGACGGCAGACCTACGACGACCTGGTGGCCACCACGCGCAAGGTGATGGAGCACCCCACGGTGCAGGAGGCGGCGGGCCTGGTCCAGGCGCAGGCCGCGAAGCTCTACGACGAGGGCCTGCGCAAGCTGAACCAGCAGGTCTGAAGCCTCTTTTCGCGCAGACCTATCCGGCGCGGCCGACCCCCGGCATCGGGCGGTCCGCCGCGCCGTCGAGTCCCACCGCGCCCAGTTCGTCGCGGGCGGCGTCGAGTTCCTCGATGCCGTCGACCTCCAGGTGGTCGCAGCCGGCGTGCACCCCGCCGAGCACCGCGGCCAGCATCGACCGGGCGACCGCGGCGAGATCGGTGCCGTCGGCGTGGTGCCCCAGCCGCAGCTTCACCACCGACAGCCGGGCGCGGCGCAGCCGGGTGAGCGCCTGGGCCGGGCTCTCCGCGGCATGGGCGAGCTGCTCGGCGCTCAGGCAGGCGCCGATGCGCGCCGGGTCGGCGCGCTCCAGCAGCCGTACGACATCCTGCGAGCCCGTGACCAGTGTGTTCGGCGCGGCCTCGACCGCGACCCGCACGAGCCGACCGGTGTGCCAGGCGATCTCGGTCAGGCCGCCGCTGAGGTCGGCCATCAGCCGGGTCGCCACCTGCCACTCGCGTTCGCGCTGCTCTCGGCGGACCTCGTCGGCCGCGGTGTCGGTCTCGGCGTCGGCCGCGTCACCGGTGAGCGCGGCGACAGCCGAGCGCGGCAGCGTGGTGGAGATGGAGCCGTGAGCGCTGTCCTCGGGCAGCAGGTCGACCAGCACCCGGGCCAGGTCGAGGGTGTGCATCCACCAGGTGCGCCAGCTGCCGTCGGGCGGCGTTACGTCGGGGCCGGTGTCGAGGGTGACCACCTCCAGCCGCCGCACGGCCAGCTCGTGGCGCAGCCGCTGACGCAGCCCGAGCGAGGAGGCGAGGGTGGCGGCGAGGATGGGCCCGAGCCGCAGGCTCACGCTGAGCACGTCGGCGAACAGGCGCTGGCGCTGCGGCACGACGCGGGCGTCCAGCGTCTTCAAGAGCGCGCGCACGTCCTTGACGTTCTCGACGGACACGACGGTCGCCACGTGCACAGTCTGTCCGTCGGGGTGTCGTAGGCGCATCGGTCACCTCCGCCCGGCGGCGTGTTGCCGAGAACGTACCTGCCTGATCCACATCAGACAAATAGAACCTAACAAATGAGCGCATGAGCATGATCTCGCTCATGCGCTCATTCACGCCCGAACAGGTTTAACGGCAGAGCACGGAGGTAAGGCGGCGGCTCGCCACCCACAGGCCGACAGCCAGCATGACCAGCAGGTATGCCACGTTGCCGAGCATCGACCAGGAGAGCATGCCGGTGGTGATGCCCCGGATCAGTTCCACCGCGTGGTACAGCGGAGTGGTCGCGATCAGGATCTCCACCGGCAGCGGGTAGTCCTGCACCGGCGAGAACGTGCCGGAGAACAGGAACAGCGCGAACTGCCCGGTGCTGATCAGGTCGAAGTCCTGCCAGCCGCGGATGAACGTGCTCACCGCCATGCCGACCGCGCCGAACGCCAGGCCCACCAGCCAGGTCGCGGGGAAGGCCAGCAGCGCCCAGCCGGGCGTGGTCAGGCCCAGCGCCACCATGACGACCAGGAAGGCTCCGGTGTACAGCGAACCGCGGATCATCGCCCAGGTCAGCTCGCCGGTCGCGATCTCCATTGGGCGCAGCGGGGTGGCCAGCATGGCGTCGTACGTCTTGACGTACTTGAACTTGAAGAAGAAGTTGAAGGTGGTCTCGGCCAGCGCGCCGGACATCGCCGAGACCGCCAGCATCGCCGGGGCGACGAAGTTGGCGTACGGCAGCACCTCGCCGTTCTTCAAGGTCAGGTCGCCGACGAGCGCGCCGACGCCGACGCCGATGGACAGCAGGTAGAGCACCGGCTCGAAGAAGCCCGAGGCCAGGACCAGCCAGTACGCGGGGCCGGAGCGCAGCGCCCCGACGTTGCGGTTGATGACCGCGCCCACCCGCGCGGGCGAGAGCCGGTTGCCGCGGGCGACCCGCGCGACGGCATACGTGGTGACCATGGTCCGTCCCCTCAGTCCGCGAGCCGGCGGCGGAAAGCGCGCAGCGCCAGCAGATAACCCAGCCCGGCCCAGGCCAGCAGGTAGCCCACGTGCGCGGCGACGGGCCACGGCGGCGCGACGCCCAGCGTGGCCGCCCGGCACAGCTCCACGGCGTGCCACAGCGGCGACGCGTACGCCAGCGGCCGCAGCAGCTCAGGCAGCTGCGACACCGGGAAGAACACCCCGGCGAACAGCGTCGACGGGATCACCAGGAACCGGAACAGCAGCGCGAAGTAGCTGTCGTTCTCGATCGAGGCCGCGAACGCCGAGGTCGGCGCGGAGACCGCGACCCCGAGCAGCGCGCACACTAACGGGGTGAGCACCACCCACGGCGAGTGGATCGCCCCGAACGCGGCGCTGACCCCGAGGAACACCACCGAGGCGATGATCACCCGGAACATGATGTAGAGCTGGTGGCCGCCGATCATGTCGCCGATGCGCACCGGGGTGGCCCGCATGGCGTGGAACCCGCGGGTCCACTTGAAGTCGCCCAGGATCGGGAAGGTCGACTCCCCCACCGCCATCTGGAACGCGGTCGAGGCGAGCACGCCCGGCACGATCCAGTCGAGGTAGCTGACGCCGTCGACACCGCTGATGTAGCCGCCCACCCCGATGCCGATGCTGAGCACGAACAGCACCGGCAGGATGAACGACGAGAAGACCGAGGCCTGCCAGAGCCGCCGGTACGAGACCAGCGCCCGGTTGAACACCGCGAACGTGCCGTCCATCAGTCGACCAGCGTCCGGCCGGTGAGGATCAGGAACACGTCCTCCAGGGTCGAGCGCCGCACCAGCACGCTGGACGGGGTGAAGCCGCGCCGGTGCACCTCGTTCACGGCCGCGTCGCCGTCGGCGCTGTACAGCAGCAGCCGGTCCGGCAGCGGGTCGAGGCGCTCGCCGATGCCCGCGAGCTTCTCCACGTACGTCGCCGGGGCGTCGTCGCCGAAGCGCAGCTCGACGACCTCGCGGGTGGAGTACGTCTCGATGAGGTGGCGCGGCGAACCCTCGGCGACGATCTTGCCCGCGTCCATCACCACGAGCCGGTCGCACAGCTGCTCGGCCTCGTCCATGTAGTGCGTGGTCAGCACCAGCGTGACGCCGCGCTGCTTGAGCCGGAACAGCCGCTCCCACAGCAGGTGGCGGGCCTGCGGGTCGAGGCCGGTGGTGGGCTCGTCGAGCAGCACCAGGTCGGGTTCGTTGATCATCGCGCGGGCGATGGACAGCCGGCGCTTCATGCCGCCCGACAGCGGGTCGACGGTGCTGCCCGACTTCTCCGTGAGCTGCACGAACTCCAGCAGCTCGGTGGCGCGGCGGCGGCCCTCGGCGCGCGGGATGCCGAAGTAGCGCGCGTAGGTGGTCAGGTTCTCGAACACGGTGAGGTCGGGGTCGAGGTTGTCGGTCTGCGGGCACACGCCCAGCCGGGCGCGGATCGCGGGGCCCTCGCGCACCGGGTCCATGCCCAGGATGCGCAGCTCACCGGCGGTCGGCGTCGACACGCAGCCGATCATGCGCATGGTGGAGGACTTGCCCGCGCCGTTGGGGCCCAGGAAGCCGAACGCCTCGCCGGGTGCGACCTCCAGGTCGATGCCGTCCACCGCGGTGAAGTCGCCGAACCGCTTGACCAGTCCGCGGGCATGGATCATCGGGGGTCGTTGGTCACTCACGCGGCGACCCTATCCCCGGCCCCCGACAAACTCGCGCCCTTTTTCCCGATTAATCGATCAACCTGCCTGTGGTCCGGGCCGCGGCGCCGCTGACGAAGATCGCTGTTTCCGGTCAATACGCGCGGTTGGATCGCGCAATTCGACCTGAAACAGCGATCTCCACCCAGCCCCGCGACAGTTCGAGGTTAAGAAGGGCACCTTCCTCTACGCATAGCGATAAGAAGGTGCCCTTCCTTCGCGCGCAGCGCAGCGCAGGGTGGCGCGGGGCGCGCGGGGCGGGGCGGCGGGTGGTCAGAGGTCGCCGCGGGTGGCGGCGATGAGTTGGTCGGTGGCGGCGACGGTGGCGGGGTCGTCGCCGTCGGTGCCGTGGTCGTAGCGCACGGTCCAGGACAGGCCGTTCACGCCGGGGACGCGGCGGGCGAAGATCCAGGCGCCGCCGCCGGGCAGCTCGTGGTGCTGCGGATGCTGCACCGAGCTGGTCACCCGCAGGCGCACCTGGTGCGGCAGGTGGTCGGGGTCGGTGAGCTTGAGGCGCACCGGGGTGCCGTCGGCGACCACCTCGTAGCCGGCGCGCTCGGCGACGACCTCGGCCGGGGTGACCACCAGCGCCTCGCCGTCCCAGACCGCCTTGTCGATGCGGTGCCAGCCGGTGCGCTGCTCGTCCCACCACAGGCCGAGGTTGGTGGCGACGACGGTGTCCTCGCCCATCGGGGCCCAGGCCAGCACCCGCTCGTCGGCGGTCAGCTGCGGGCGGCGCTCCGCGGGCAGCGTACGCCGCCCGCCGAACAGTCGAAACTTCATCAGAGCCCTCCGGCGGCCTTCTCCTTGAGCGCCCGGGAGTGCTGCTCCAGGGCGACGAGTTCGGTGAACCGCGCCCGGTACTCGTCGGACTCGGTGACCGGGTTGATCCGCTGCAGCCGCGACTTCACCTCGCCGATGCGCTGGTTGAGCCCGGCGAGCTGGAGGCGGGCCAGCACGACGTGCAGGTAGCCGGAGTCCGGCTCGCCGTCGTAGCGCACCGGCTCCACGGCCAGCTCCATGACCAGCATCTGCGCGGCCAGGTCGGCGCAGGCGTCGCGCACGCTGTTGACCCAGCCCGCCCCGGCCACCCCGGCGCACGCGCCGCCGGCCGCGGCGATCGCCGCTCGGACGTCGCGGTACGGCGGGTGGGCGTAGAGGGTCTCGTCGACCGCGTCGAACACCGGGCCGGCCAGCACCGGCTGCTGGATCGCCAGCTTGAGCGCCTCGCGCTCGACCACCAGGCGCGGGCTGTCGGGGGTGGCCGCGGCCGGGCGGGGCGCGGGCACCGTCGCGCCGTCGGCGCCGCGGATCGCGGTACGCACCTGGTCGACGTCGACGCCGAGGTCCCCGGCGAGCTTCTGGGCGTACCCGGTGAGCAGTGACCGGTCCTTGATCTTCGCGACCATGGGCGCGGTGGTGCGCAGCGCGGCCACCCGGCCCTCGACCGTGTCCAGGTCGAAGCGGGCCAGCGTCGAGCGCAGCGCGAACGCGATCAGCGGCTCGCGGCGGGCCACCAGGTCGCGCACGGCCAGGTCGCCCCGGGCCAGGCGCAACTCGCAGGGGTCCATGCCGTCCGGACTGACCGCGATGAACGTCTGCCCGACGAAACGCTGGTCGTCGCCGAACGCGCGCAGCGCCGCCTTCTGCCCCGCGGCGTCGCCGTCGAAGGTGAAGATGATCTCTCCGGCGTACGCGTCGGTGTCGAGCAGCAGCCGCCGCAGCACCCCGATGTGGTCCGCGCCGAACGACGTGCCGCACGTCGCCACGGCCGTGGTCACCCCGGCCAGGTGGCACGCCATCACGTCGGTGTACCCCTCGACGATCACCGCCCGGCCCTGCTTGGCGATCTCGCGTTTGGCCTGGTCGATGCCGTAGAGCACGTGCGACTTCTTGTACAGCGGCGTCTCGGGGGTGTTCAGGTACTTCGGGCCGTCGTCGTCGTCGAACAGCTTGCGCGCCCCGAAACCGATCACATCGCCGGAGACGTCCCGGATCGGCCACAGCAGGCGGCGGCGGAACCGGTCGACCAGGCTGCCCGAACGCGCGGGCCGGGCCAGGCCCGCGGTCTCCATCTCGGCGGCGGTGAAGCCGCGCCCGCGCAGGTGCTTGACCAGCAGGTCCCACTCCACCGGCGCGAAGCCGCAGCCGTATCGCTGGGCCGCGTCCCGGTCGAAGCCACGCTCGGCGAGGAACTCCCGGGCCGCTCGCGCCCCCGGCGCGAGCAGCTGCTCGGCGTAGAACTCCTGGGCCGCGGCGTGCGCGGCGACCAGGCGCTGGCGCTGGCCGTGCTGCGGGCGCTCGACCGCCGGGCCGCCCTCGATCCGGCGCAGCTGGATGCCCGCCCGGTCGGCCAGCCGCTCGACGGACTCGATGAAGCTCAGGTGATCGATCTTCTGCACGAAGTTGATCACGTCGCCGCCCTCGCCGCAGCCGTGACAGAACCACACGTTGCGGGCCTGGGACACGGTGAACGACGGGGTCTTCTCGTCGTGGAACGGGCACAGCCCCTTGAGGTTGCCGCCGCCCGCGTTCTTCAGGGTGACCTGCTCACCGGCCACGTCCACGATCGAGCTGCGCTCGCGTACGAGCGCGATGTCCTCATCACGGATGCGACCCCCGGCCATGCGCTACATCCTGCCAGCCGATGCCCGGCGGGCGCACAGCCGATACCGTGCGATCGTGGCCCATCCCACCCTCGCCCCCGACCCTGCCCGCCGCGCCGCCGACGACATCGAGCTCACCGTCGCGCTCACCGAGTACCAGAAGATCATCGAGATGCGCCGGGCGGTGAGCGACCAGGCCCACAACCGGTACAACTTCTTCCTGGTCATCGCCACCGCCGTCGCCGCCGTGTCCGCCGGCCTGGTCGGCAGTGACATCGACGCCGAAGTGCGCCTCGGCGTCATCGCGGCCCTCGGCGCGCTGCTGCTGCTGATGGGCCCGGCCGTGTTCCTGCGGCAGCTGCGCTTCACCGGCACGGCGCACCGCTACGGGCTGGCCGAACAGGCGCTGCGCAGCTACCTGGTGCGCCGCGCCCCGCAGGTCGCCCCATACGTGCTGCTGCCCACACTCGACGACCCCGGCCTGTTCCTGCCGAGCGCGGGACCCGGTCGACAGCGGCAGCGCGAGGCCGTCGGCCTGGCGGCCAGCATCGGCCTGGTCAACAGCGCACTGCTGGCCGCGGGTGGCGGCTACGCCCTGAACGCCCTGGACAACGACGGCTGGGCGCTGTTCCTGCTCGTCGTGGCACTGTTCGCCGCCTCGGCCGCCGTCCACCTCTGGTGGGTCAGCCGGACCGTGCGCCGCGACGCCGCCGAGCGCGAACGCCTGCTCGCCGCCCGCGCCCTGGACGTGCTCGACCTGTTTCCGTCCCGACCGCACCCGCTGCACGACGCGGGCGCACCGGCCGAAGCGCCCGCCACGCTCGCCGAGCCCGCCGTCGCAGAGCACCTGGTCGCCGAGCCCGCCGTCGACGTGCCGTCACCGCGCACGCCAGAGGCGTGACCCTGCCCTCCGGCCAGAACTGCCCAGGTCGCCGATCCGCCCGCAAGCGGGCGGGTCAGGCGCCCGGGGCGGTGAGGTGCTGGTGCCAGGCCTGCGCGGCGGTGTCGGTCAGTGAGGCCACCTGGTCCACCACGACCCGGTGACGCGCCGTGTCGTCGGCGGCGGCCCGCCACAGCGGGGCGAAGACCGGGTCCAACTCGTCCGGGGCCCGGTCGGCCAGCAGCCGCACCAGGTCGCGCAGGATCTGGCGCTGCTCGTCGTACCACGGCTCCATGCCCCGGCGGCGCATCACGTAGCGCAGTGCGATGCCCTTGAGCAGGGCGCAGCGGATCCGGGCGGCGGACGGCACGATCAGATCCGCGTCGTAGCGGCGCAGCCGGCCGTCGCCGTACTTGTCGCGGGTGGCGTCGACCGCGGCGGCGACGAACCGTCCGGTCAGGACACTGGTGCAGCGCTTGAGCGCCAGCTGCGCCTTGAACGAGCCGTCGTATCCGGCCAGCGGCGCGACGACGGGATCGGCGAGCAGCTCGATCAGAGCCTCGTGCAGCACCGCCGGCGACTCCGACGAGTACACCTGCGCCACGTCCGCGCACAGCGCCGCCCGCTCGTCGGCGTCGATCAGCAGCGGCTGCAGCTCGACGAAGCCGGAGTACAGGCCGTCCTCGACGTCGTGCACCGAGTACGCCACGTCGTCGGACCAGTCCATGACCTGCGCCTCCAGGCAGCGCCGGTCGTCGTCAGGGGCACCGAGGCGCACCCAGTCGAAGACGGGGCGGTCGTCGGCGTACACCCCGAACTTGCGGGTGCCCTCCCGGCGCGGCCAGGGATACTTGCAGGTCGCGTCCAGCGAGGCCCGGGTCAGGTTGAGCCCCGCGCCCTCCACCTTGGCCTCCAGCCGGGTCAGCACCCGCAGCGTCTGCGCGTTGCCCTCGAACCCGCCCCAGGCCCGGCTGACCTCGTCGAGCGCGTCCTCGCCGTTATGCCCGAACGGCGGATGTCCCAGGTCATGGGCCAGCCCGGCGACGTCGACGACGTCGGGGTCGCAGCCCAGCCGGGCGCCCATCTCGCGGGCGATCTGCGCCACCTCGATCGAGTGCGTCAACCGCGTCCGCAGGAAGTCGCCGCTGCCCGCGGTGTGCACCTGGGTCTTCGCGGCCAGCCGCCGGAACCCGGCCGAGTGCAGCACCCGCGCCCGGTCGCGCTCGTAGGGGCTGCGCCCGAAACCGGTGTCCTTCGAAGGCTCGGGGATGAACCGCTCGCTGGGATCGACCATCAACCAATGCTACTGACCGCGACCGGCATCCTCACGCACGCAACGATGAACGTCGGGCGGCCGGTCGTCGGTGCTCAGTCGACGTCCAGCAGCTTCGCCGCCACCGCGGTGTCCATGATGTTGGACCAGGCCTGCTCATTGGGGTGCAGAGCCCGGTCCGGCAGCGCCGCTTCCGGATACCAGCCGGTACGGTCACAGCCGGGCACGATGTCGAGGATCACCGGCACGAGGTTCGGCGGCACCGATCCCCGAACGCGGATGGCCACGTAGGTCTCGTGTCCGTGTTCGGCGCGGACTTGAACACCCAGGTCGAACGAGTCGAGTTCGGCTGTTCTCTCATGACCGTCTCGCAGGGACTGCCGCACCAGTTCTGGAACAAGCGCCTCCAGGGCACGGATGAACCGAGTGGCCTGCTCCAGGCGCTGCCGCAACCGGTCGTCATGTGTCGGCAGCAGGTGAGCCGTGTAGGTGTCGGTGGTCAGCGCAGGCCTGGCGTCGGCGTTGTACCGCGCCCGAGCGCTCCGCGCGTCCGCGGCGAGTGCGGCGTAGAAGTCGTCGGTGCTGCCGGACTCACGCCAACCTGCGGCGACCAGCCATGGCAGGTCGGGTTCGACCAAGACCGCTCTGCGCCAGCGCTGCACCTTGACCTTGAACAGGACCCGGTCGTCGACAGCGGCGATGCGTTCGTGGGGGGTGGCCTCATCGGCGAACTGTTCCGACGCCTTGGCCAGCAGTGGGTGGTCGATCTCATCGAGCAGTCGGTCGACCGACGGCAAATCAATCTTCAGGTCGTCGCGTAGGCAGCGCAGGGTTGGCCGGACACGCTCCACGTGCTACTCCCGTATCCCGCCGAGCCGTTCGACGTCGTCCGGAGACACCCCGGCGAGCATGGCGACGCGGGATGAGGTGGTGCCGTCCAGCACCTGCATCGCCTCCGTCATCCGCTGGTGCAGTTCCTCACGCCGAGCCGCAAGGTAATCCTTGACCGCCTCCGCGACAAGGTCCTTCTTCGTCAGCCCGAGGAAATGAGCACCTTGAGAGATCAGCTCGTCGATGTCCGGATCGACTTTCAGCGGCGACTGTCTCTTGGCGTTCATCGCTCCACCTCCGAGGTACTTGGGTACCACGGTACCAGTCGCGAGTCATCGACACACGTTGGCATCGATGGTTATTGACATTCATGTTGCGGGGACGTTAAGTGGTGGAACAAGAGAGCGCTCTCACAACCGTCCCACGGTCCCCGGTTCCGCCGCCCATGCCGAGCCCGGCGGCGTGCGGACCGCCCTCTTCCCCAGGAGGAGAAAGCCCTGATGAGCACGCGATTCTCCCAGCACCGCAAGGCGACCCTGGCCGGCGGACTGGCCGTCCTGGTCGCCGCGGCGGTCGCCACGGTCAACGCCCTGCCCGCACAGGCCTCACTGCCCGCCACGCCCTCGGGCTGGCAGCTGGTCTGGAGCGACGACTTCAACGGCGCGAACAACACGCTGCCGTCCGCCGGCAACTGGATCATCGACACCGGCACGCAGTACCCGGGCGGCCCCGCCAACTGGGGCACCGGCGAGATCCAGACGTACACCAACAGCACGAACAACGTCCGCCACGACGGCGCGGGCAACCTGCTGAT
The DNA here is from genome assembly GCF_040648615.1 of Catellatospora sp. NPDC049111. Lineage (NCBI taxonomy): Bacteria > Bacillati > Actinomycetota > Actinomycetes > Micromonosporales > Micromonosporaceae > Catellatospora > Catellatospora sp. NPDC049111. The sequence continues at coordinate 51,200 of NZ_JBEZEB010000042.1, forward strand.
CACCCCGATCCGCAACGGCTCGAGCTGGACCTCGTCGCGCATCGAGACGGTCCGCACCGACTTCAAGCCCGCGGCCGGGCGCGTCCTGCGCATCGAGGGCCGCATCCAGATGCCCAACGTCACCGGGGCCGCGGCCGCCGGCTACTGGCCCGCGTTCTGGGCGCTGGGCGCGCCCTACCGGGGCAACTACCAGAACTGGCCGGGTATCGGCGAGTTCGACATCATGGAGAACGTCAACGGCATCAACTCGGTGTGGGGCGTGCTGCACTGCGGCGTGGCGCCCGGCGGGCCGTGCAACGAGTTCAACGGCATCGGCACCAGCCGCGCCTGCCCGGGCAGCACCTGCCAGTCGGCGTTCCACACGTACCGCTTCGAGTGGGACCGCACCAACGAGAACGCCCAGCAGCTGCGCTGGTACGTCGACGGGACGCTGTACCACACCGTGAACCAGAGCCAGGTCGGCTCGTACTGGTCCCAGATGACCTCGCACGCGGGCTACTTCCTGCTGCTCAACGTGGCGATGGGCGGCTCGTTCCCGAACGGTGTGGCGGGGTCCGCGACACCGACCGGCAGCACCGTGTCGGGTCAGCCGATGCGGGTCGACTACGTGGCGGTCTACCAGACCACGGGCGGCACCACGCCGCCGTCGTCGCCGCCGGCCAGCCCGCCGCCGAGCGGCAACCGTGACGCGTACGCCAACATCCAGGCCGAGAGCCGCAACGGCCAGGCCGGCACGACGATCTACGAGGGTTACTACGTCGGCAGCATCGGCAATGGCGACCACCTGCGCTTCGACGGCGTGAACTTCGGCTCGCCGCGGCCGCTGGACTTCGTCACCCGGGCCGCGTCCGGTGCCGCGGGCGGCATCAGCGGCCTGGTCGAGGTGCGGATCGACAGCCTGTCCAACGCGCCGATCGGCAGCTTCGCCATCGCCAACACCGGCGGCTGGACGAGTTGGCGGGAGATCCCCGCGAACGTGGGTTCGGTGACCGGCACCCACACGGTCTACCTGACCTTCAGCAGCGGGCAGCCCAACGACTACGTGAACATCGACTGGTTCCGCTTCCGGCGCTGACCTGATCCGGTGTGGCGCACGGGAGGGCGCGGCAGGCAAGTGCCGCGCCCTCCCGTCGGCGGCGCCCCGGGACCGGGCGGCCGATTTCAGTACGTGTATCCGCCGTCCCCGGACGGCGAGGCAGCGGCGGCGGGCGACGCACCCGCGTCCGGCGAGGCGTCCGCGCCGGGCGGGGGCACCGGCACCGGGGTCGCGGTCGGCAGGCAGGACAGGTTCTTCTTGCCGGTCGGCGCGACGACGAACCAGACTCCGCCGACCGCCTGGCCCTTCCACTGCCCGGCCTTCTTGTCGCCGATGTAGCGGTAGAGCGGCCAGCCGTTCAGGGTGACCTGGGTGGCCCCGTCCTCCCGCTCGATGGTGCCGACGAGTTTGGCGTCCAGTCCGGTCAGCTTGAGGTTCTCGTCGACCAGCACCGGCGGCCACACCGCGGCGCAGTCCCCGGAGCAGTTGCTGGCCGGCGGCTCGGCGGTGTCCTTGTCGAACCGGTAGAGCACGAAGCCGTCGGCGTCGACGACCACCTCGCCCATCTTCGGGATCTTCTTGCCGCGCAGCTCGGCGGTCGGGATGCCGACGGCGGCGACGACCTCGGCGGCGGGCTCGTTCTCGGCCGGACCGAGCGGTGACGGTGCGGGCGCGGTGACCGGGGCCGGGCCGTCGCGCAGGCCCGCACAGGCGGTCATCGCACCCAGCGGGGCCAGCAGCAGCGTGGCCGCCAGTGCGGCGCGAACACTTCGAAGCATCGGAGGTTCCCTTCTCTCGGCTCAGCCGACCAGGCTCAGGCGGCGCTGGTTCGGGACGACGGCGGGCAGCGACACGAGCGGGCGGGCCGGGCCCGCCTCCCGCATCGCGCGGGCGAGCGTGGTGAACTGCTTCGGCGCGTTGACCGCGACCACCCCGGTGGTCACGCCGCCGCGGCGGTGGGCGGCGAGCACGCCGCCGCGGGCGATGTCGCGGCGGCCGGGGCGCAGTTCGCTGACGGCGACCTCCTCGGACTTGTCGAGGCGGCCGATCACCTGGATGCGCAGCCCGAACAGGTCTGACCAGTAACGCGGCAGCACCCCGACGGCGGGCGCGGCACGCGTGCCGGACAGCAGCGTGCGGGCGGCGGCGCGGCCCATCTCCATGGCGGCGATCCACTGGTCGACGCGGCCGGGGGCGTCGCCGTACCAGGCGTTGGGCCAGCGGGCGACCGCACCGGCCGCGACGACCCGGTCCACGCCCTGCACGCGCAGGCTCTCGTCGCAGAGCAGCCCGTCGGTGGTGTCGGCGTGGCGGGCGGTGAACCAGCCGGTGTCGGGCCGTTCGCCGAGCGTGGCGATGACGAGGTCGGCGTCGACGTGCGAGCCGTCGTCGAGGTCCAGCCGCCAGCCGCGGCGGCCCCGGGACAGGTGCTTGACCCGGCGGCCGAGGCGCATGCGTACGCCTTCGTGGCGCATCGTGTCGGCGATCAGCCCACCCGTCACAGACCCGACCGCACGGGTCATGACCTGCGCGTTCGAGTCGATCATGGTGCATTCACGGGCAAGTGAGCGGACCACGTAGGCGGCCTCGCACCCGGTGAGCCCGGCGCCGATGACCGCCACCCGCTGCGCTCGGCGCAGGTCGGCGGCCAGGCCGAGCGCGTCGTCGATGCTGTGCAGGCTGTGCAGGCCGGGCTCGCCGACCGGCCAGCCGTCCGGGATGACCGGGCGGGCGCCGGTGGCGACGATGAGCGCGTCGTACTCGTACATCTCGCCGGTCTCGCCGTAGACGATCTGGCGCTTGGCGTCGAGTTCGGCCGCGACCCGCCCGGTCAGCCAGCGCGCGGAGGCCTCGGTGGACAGCTGCACGTCAGCGGGCCGCTGGCCGGTGAGCAGCCCTTTCGAGCACGCGGGCCGATGGTACGGCGGATACGACTCACCGGCCAGCACGGTGACCACACCGCTGAACCCGAGCCGGTCCAGTTCCTCCACCGCCGCCACCGCGGCCCGCCCACCCCCGACCACCAGAATCCGATCAAGGTCCGAGATCCGGTGCCTCATGCCCGCCCCTCGCTCCGCTCGTCACCGGCATCGCAGAGCCCGTCGATTCGCTCGCAAAGCTCGCTCATGTTTCAGTCCTCGCTCAAATCGCCGACGTGGAAGCGGTCGCGGGCGCCGGCGGCGCGGTGCGAAGCCCGGCTGTGCCGCCGGGACTGCCGGAACTCGTCGAGTTCCGTGGCTGGTTCGAAAGTGGAGCGTCCCGCCGGGCGGGTCTGCTCGACCTCGTCCTCGACGGACGGCGCGGCGGGGCGCTCACGCTGGCGCACGATGAGCGGGGTCACCGGGGTCGGCGGCGGAGTCGGCGCACTGCCTGCCGGACGCCGGACCCTGATGGCGCGGGCCGGGCACACCTCGACCGCCCGGACCACCTCGTCCAGCCGGTACGCGGGCGGGGCCGCGGTGTAGTCGAGCCGGCCGTCACTGCGCAGGCTGAACACGCTGGGCGACTCCTGCTCGCAGAAGCCGAACCGAGCGCAGCGCACCGGGTCCACATCGACGACCAGGCTGTCGCGCGGCTGCTCCGGGCGTACGACGGCCAGCACGTTGTCGGACTCGACCCGGCGGGAGCGGCGCGGCCAGGTGGTGAACCACAGCGCGACCGTGGCCAGCCAGGCGGTGTACACCGGCCCCCAGACCCAGCTCGGGCCGGTGTCCGTGCCGGAGATCAGCACGTGCGCGGAGACCAGCGAGAACCCGACGTACGTGGCCATGTGCACGGCGCGCCAGCGGCTGAACCCGAGTTTGCGCTGGATCACGATCGAGATCGCGCCGGCGATGACCAGTTCCAGGCCCAGCACGCCGGCGCCGACGCCGACGGGGTCGTGGGTGTCCACGAACGGCACGATGACGTCGATCACGCTGATGGTGCCGTTCGGCACGGCGAGCTGGGCGATGCCGTGCACCAGGCCGAGCGTCAGCCCGACCAGGGCGATGCCCTGATGCGCGGCGTACGCCACGGGCCGGCGGATGCGGCTCAGGCCCCATCCGTTGCGCAACGCGACGCCGCCGAGAACTGCCAGCCACAGCAGCCCGAACGACGTGAATCCCACCGTCGCGGCGATGACATGAGCACTCTCCATAACCGTCCCGCTACTCTGCTCTAATAAGCGCCAATGGCATCGCGAATGAAGTCCGCAATCCCTTTGGGACGACACCTTCAACCCTTTGCGGCACAATGTCAATGCCTACGACCACATCGCGGAAGACTCCCGTGAACAGGGCACACTTTTTTAGGTACGTCCTATGCGGACCCTAAAAGCGGCTTAACAATGTCTTCGGGGATTGACTTCACAGCGGACTCCGAGCTTAGGCTCCTGGCGCTGCCAATAGGCAGCGCATCATGTATTCGGGCGAACACGGAAAGGCGTCGGATGGACATTCGCCTCGCCCGGACCGCTGCGCTCGCAGCGGTCGCGGTCCTCGCCGCGGCGGTGGCGCTCACCTCGCCGCCGGCCGCCCATGCCGAAGAAACCGACCCCGGCTGGACCGTCACCGAGTTCGGGCCGCTCGGCCCCGCCGATCGGGACCTGCTGGTCCGGGTGCGCCTCGCCGGGCTCTGGGAGTCCCCCGCCGGCAAGCAGGCCCAGGACCGGGCACGCAGCGAGAAGGTCAGGGAGATCGGCCACCACATCAGTACCGAGCACATCGCGCTGGACGCCGAGGTACTCAAGGTCGCGGCGCAGCTGCAGGTGGCGGTGCCCGACCGGCCCAATGCCGAGCAGCAGGGCTGGCTCGACGAACTGAACGGGCTGCGCGGCGAGGCGTGGGACAACGTTTTCATCGCCCGCCTGCGCGTCGCGCACGGCAAGGTCTTCAGCATCGTCGCGGCGGTCCGCGCGGGCACCCGCAACGAGGTGATCCGCGAGTTCGCCCAGAAGGCCGTGACAATCGTGATGCGGCACATGACGTACCTGGAGAGCACCGGACTGGTCGACTACGGCGCGCTGCCCGCACCCCCCACCCCGGCCGCCGCGCCGAACTCCGCCGCAGGTCCACGTACCGGCGGCACACCGGAGCCGATGATCTGGCTGATCCTGGCGACCTCGCTGGGCGTCGGCGCGGTGACGGCCGCCCGCGTCCGGCACCCTCGCTGACCTCGGGTGCGGCCGCCGCCCCCGTCGGCCGCACCCGGCACCCACCTCCCGGAAGGACAACCCCCATGGCACGCACTCACTCCCCCCGGCACCGGATGGAACCCCGCGAGCGGCGATTACTGGCCGCGGTGATCGTACTGATCGCCGCGACGGTGCTGGCCACCATCAGCCAGGTCTCGCAGGCCGCGACCGGTGACGGCGCCGGTGCCACCCCCGCCGCGGAGGTCTCGGCGGAGCTCGCCGCGGCCGCCCGCATCCCGAACGATCAGGGCCCCGACGCCGAGTGCACCAAGCCGCGCTCGCCCGCGCGCTGCCATGCCCCGACTGGCCCGCCGGTGGTCGGCGACTTCGTCGACATCCGCTCGGTCGCGCCCAACGTGCGCGAGCGGCGGGCGACCGCGGAGGGTTCGGCCGGCACGTTCACCTCGCTGTGCGGCCGCAACCTCAACGACCACCGCAACCCCGACAACTTCATCGTCGCGCCGGGCGTGTTCAACGGCGCCCATCACACGCACGACTACGTCGGCAACCTGTCCGCCGACGGCAACTCGACCAACGAGAGCCTCGAAGCGGCGGGCACCACCTGCCGCCGCGACGACCGTTCCACCTACTACTGGCCGGTGCTGCGCCAGCGCGGCACCGTCGGCGAGGACGCGACGGCCGACGGCGGCGGCAACGACGGCAACATCGGCCGCATCCTGCGCCCGGCGTCGGTGCGGTTGGAGTTCCGCGGCAACCGGTTCGCGAAGGTCGAGCAGATGCCGCGCTTCCTGCGGCTGATCACCGGCGACGCCAAGGCGGTCACCAACGGCCCGACCAACGCCAAGGCGCAGTGGACCTGCACCGGTTTCACCAACCGCCGCACCACGAAGTACCCGCTGTGCCCGCGGGGCAGCCAGGTGCAGCGTGTCCTGGACTTCCCGAGCTGCTGGGACGGCGTCAACACCGACAGCGCCAACCACCGCGCGCACGTCATCTTCCCTGCGGGCGACGGTCGCTGCCCGGAGGGCACCAAGCCGATCGCGCAGCTGCGCATGACGCTGACCTACAGCGTGCCGCGCGGGCGCTCGTTCGCGCTGGACACGTTCCCGGAGCAGAACCACAACCCGCTCACCGACCACGCCGACTTCGCCAACGTGATGCCGGCGAACCTGATCACGTTCGCCACCGACTGCATCAACCGGGGCCGCCGCTGCTGACACCCTCCTGTCCGTGGGGAAGGGCACCTTCTACATCGCGTAGCGATAAGAAGGTGCCCTTCCTTGTGTCTAGGCGGTGGCGACCGGCGGCAGGAGCACGGCCGGACGGGGCCACACCCCGAAGGCGAGCAGCGCGACGGTGGCGGTGCCGCCGAGCAGCAGCGGCGTCAGGCCGACGTCCAGGGCGAACACGAAGACCAGCCCGAACTGTCCCATCATCAGCGCGCCCCAGGTCCTGATCGCGGTGACCGTGTAGAGCCGGGCGACGTCGGAACGGCGGATGCGGGCGGCGAGCGGCGCGGCGGGCAGGTAGATCGCCGCGCTCAGCACAGCGCTGCCGAGGAAGGCCGGCAGGGCGGTGGTGCTCCAGCCGAAGGTGAGACCGCCCAGCGCGGCCGTGGCGATGAGGAAGAACAGAAGGTAGACCGCGGCGAGCCCGCCGACGATCCAGCGCAGGATCGTGACGTGCGTGCTCAGCCGGGGGTCGTATGAGGACATGAGCGAGTGTAAGGGGGTACGCGCCGCAACCGCGTACCCCCGAACGGTCCGCTTGGGCTCGGACCGGAGTGCCCGCGCCGCCGCCACCCCCTGGCGGCGGCGCGGGCCGAAGGCGTCACCCGATGGTGCAGGTGGCGCCGTTGAGCGTGAACGCCGCCGGCCGCGGGTTGCTGCCGGTGTGGGTGGCGTTGAAGCCGAACGACGTGGACGCCCCGGGGGCGAGCGTGCCGTTCCAGGCCTCGTTGGTGATCGCGACGTCGGCCCCGGTCTGGGTGTACTTCGACGACCAGGACTGGGTGATCTGCTGCCCGGCGGTGAACGAGAACCGCAGCGTCCAGCCGTTGATCGTGGAGGTGCCGGTGTTCTTGACCGTCACGTTGCCGGTGAAACCGGTGCCCCAGTCGTTGCTGCCGTAGGTGACCTGGCAGCTGCCCGCCGGGTTGTTCGGCAGGGTGGTCAGCGACACCGCGCTCGACGGGGTCGAGGCGTTGCCCGCGGCGTCGATCGCGACCACATAGAACTGGTACGCCGTGGCGGCGGTCAGCCCGGTCACCGCGTACGTGGTTCCGGTGACCGTGGCCAGCAGCGCGTCCGTCGTGCCGGCCTCCCGGTAGACCCGGTAGCCGGTGACGCCGACGTTGTCGGTGGAACCGGTCCAGGTCACGGTGGCGCCGCTGGACGTGATCGCCGACGCGACCGGCGTGCCGGGCGTGCTCGGCGGGGTGGTGTCGACCGGGTCGGCGATCAGCGTGGTGAACGTCGCCGGGGTCGAGGCCGCCGAGCGGTTGCCCGCCCCGTCCTTGGCCACCACGTAGTAGGTGTACGAGGTGTTCGGGGTGAGGCCGGTCAGCGACAGGGTGGCCGCGGTCGGCGAGCCGACCAGCACGTCCGTCGTGCCCGCCTCGCGGTAGACGTCGTAGCCGGCCAGGCCGCTGCCGCCGGTGTCGGTCGAACCCGCCCAGGCCAGCGTCAGGCCGGTGGTGGTGACGCCGGACGCGCTCGGGGTGCCGGGCGCGCTGGGCGCGGTGGTGTCCGGGGTGGTGCTGGGCTCGTTGCCCCAGATCTTCACGCCGCCGTGGTACAGCGGCACGCCCGGGTTGACCCCCGCGGTGGCCAGGTACGACGGGTCGTTGGCGGTGCTCCAGGTGCCGCCCTCGCCGACACCGACCTTGAACTGCACCTCCATCCGGTGCTGCGACTGCCCGGCGGGCGCGATGGTGTACCCGGTGCAGTCGACCTCGACGTACCAGAGGTTGCCCTGCGCCTGCTTGGCGGTGCTCGGCGACGGGCAGCCCTGCGTGTAGCCGGAGGTGACCACGACCGCGCTGGAGTCGTCACGGGTGAAGTAGTAGCGGAACTTCGCCGTGGTCAGCGCACGGGCCGGGAACGCCGACTTGTTGTAGACGATCGCCTTGACCCGGGTCTCGCGGGCGTCGGCGACCAGCGTCGTCTCGACGGTCATCTCGTCGATGTCGGGGGCCTGCACACCGGGGAAGCCGGCCAGCGGGGTGCCGCCGTACTCCTGGGACAGCCGGGCCAGTGCCGAGGTCAGGCCGGCGTTGTAGTCGGTGGCGACCTCGTTCATCACGTAGTCGTTGCGCTCGTCCTTGTAGGAGTCGTCGGGCGAGGACGGGCCGCCGACCAGCGCGCCGTACAGCACGTGCCGGGTCCCGGTGGGCACCGTCATGCTGTCCCACCACGAGCCGTGCGCGGTGCGGTGGTGCGGGTTCTTCGGCGAGTTGTTCCCGAAGCCGATCATGTACGACGAGTTGCGCGGGTTGTCGCCGAGCGCGTAGTTGATCTGCTTGAGCGCGAAGTCCTTGTAACGCTGCTTGCGCACCGAGTCGGTGGTGCTGTCGCTGTAGACCAGCGCGGCGAACGAGGTGTTCGCGGCGTAGCGCAGCGCGCCCCAGCTGTCGAGCACGGCCATGCCGCCCGGCGAGGTGCGGATCTTCTCGCCGTTGACGCCGACGGTCCAGTAGTCCAGCCAGCGGTTGGCGTCGTCGACGTACTTCTGCTTGCCGGTCAGGTTGGCCAGCAGCACGTACGCGCCGAACTGCTTGTTGTCCCAGGCCAGCGTCCACTTGTAGGAGCGGGTGGTGGTCTGCGGCTCGGTGCCCAGGCTGTCGTACGCCGCCTCGGCCTTGGCCAGGTAGCTCGCGTCGCCGGTGGCCCGGTAGAGCCAGATCCCACCCCAGACCAGCTCGTCGGTGTAGCCGCTCCACGACTTGTAGAAGTTCGTCGCGTCGGTGATGCATGAGTGGTAGGTCTGGCGCACCGTGTCGGCGAACGTGTAGAGCTGCTTGGCGTGCGTGACCAAGGTGTCGGCGTACGTCGGGTCGGTCGGCCGGAACACCATCGACGAGGCGGCCATCGCGGCCGCGGTCTCACCGGCCAGGTCCGCGCCGCCGCAGCTGGCATCGATCTTGTACGCGGGCCGCGCCATCGGCATCACCTCGGCCGGACCCCACCACTTGTGGTCGTCGTCGCCCTTGCCGATCTGCCCGTAGAGCACGTTGGCCGACGGGTGCGCCTTGATGAAGTAGTCGTTGGGCACCCGCAGGTTGTTCAGCAGCTGGGTGAGCTGCCCCGAGGCGGCGTAGCCGGCCCGGTACTCGACCGCGCCCCAGGCCAGCATCGTGGTGGTGAACGCCATCGGGAAGCCGAACTTGACGTGGTCACCGGCGTCGAACCAGCCGCCGGTCAGGTTCAGGCCGACGTCGGAGCCGTCGTTCATGGCGGAGTCGCCGCGCCACGAGACCCGGCTCCAGGACGGCTTGGGGCCGGCGATCTGGGCCTCGTAGAAGTACAGCGACTTCTGCAGCGCCTCGGCGTAGTTGAAGGCAGGGGCGGCCGCGGCCGGGCCGGGGCTGACCGCGACGGCGAAGCTCGCCGCGGTCAGCGCCGCGGCGGCGGTCGCCGCCAGCCGGCGTCCCCAGTGTGGTCGTGCGTCGGGCATGACGGAACTCCTCGTACGTGGAGCCGCGCCGGGGCAGACCGCGACGGGATGGCGCGGAATCGGACGTGGGCGCATCCGAATCCGCCCGACAGCGGTGGCCAGGCACGGTGGGTGATCGGGCGTAGAGGTGCGGGAGCGCTCCCACAACTGCCGACCAATGTAGCCGGATGTAACGCGCATGTGAAGCGTCAATGACCTGCGGTTACCCGACGACGCATGGAAACGCTCCCATATCGACCGCCCTCGCTGAAAATTTCAGCGTCCAGCGGTCACGGGCGCGGCCGCAGCCGGAACTCGTTGCCCTCCGGGTCGGCGAGCAGCGTCCACGGCGTGCTCGCCGTCTGGGCGGGCACGTGGCGCGCGCCCATGTCCATCAGCCGTTCGATGTCGGCCACGAGGTCGTCGCAGTCCAGCTCGACCTGCAGCCGGTTACGGCCCACCTTCGCGGCGGGCGCCTGCACGAACAGCATGCCGGGATACGTCGCCTGGTCGGGCGCGATCGCCACCGCGTCCGGGCGCTCCTCCAGTATCTGGAAGTGGAGCACCTCGGCCCACCAGCGAGCCAGCCGCGCCGGATCCCCGGCGTCCACTGCGGTGCCATGCCAGCGCAGCCCCATCGCCGCCTCCTGCCGGTGTGGACAGAGTGCCGAAAGCGTACGCCCCCGGATTCCCGTCTGCCACCACCCGTAAACCCGCCGGTAAGGAAGGGCACCTTCCACAACGTATAGCGATGTGAAGGTGCCCTTCCTTACCTGTGGTCAGAGGACGGCGCGGCCGGCCTCCAGGCGGGCGACGGGGACGCGGAACGGGGAGCAGGAGACGTAGTCCAATCCCACCTCGTGGAAGAAGCGCACCGACTCGGGGTCGCCGCCGTGCTCGCCGCAGACGCCGATCTTCAGGTCCGGCCGCACCTGGCGGCCCTCCTGCACGGCGATGCGCACCAGCCGGCCGATGCCGTCGCGGTCCAGCGTCTCGAACGGCGACACCCCGAACACGCCCAGCTCCAGGTATCGGCTGAAGAACGAGCCCTCCACGTCGTCGCGGGAGAAGCCCCAGCCCATCTGGGTCAGGTCGTTGGTGCCGAAGGAGAAGAAGTCGGCCGCCTCGGCGATCTGGCCGGCCGTCAGCGCGGCCCGGGGCACCTCGATCATCGTGCCGATCGGGGTGCCGGACATGCCCTCCTCGGCGAGGATGCGCTCGGCGTCGGCGCGTACCGCCTCCAGCTCCTGCACCGCGCCCACCAGCGGCACCATGATTTCCGGCCGGGCGTCGCCGCCCTCGGCGCGGACCTTCGCCGCGGCCTGCGCGATGGCCCGCACCTGCATGCCGAACAGGCCCGGGATGACCAGCCCGAGGCGTACGCCGCGCAGCCCCAGCATCGGGTTCTGCTCGTGCATCCGGCGCACCGCGGCCAGCAGCGCCTCCCGGTGCGGGTCGGGCTCCTTCGCGGTGGCGACCTCGACGGCCAGCTCCTCCAGCGGCGGCAGGAACTCGTGCAGCGGCGGGTCGATCAGCCGGATGGTGACCGGCAGCCCGTCCATCGCCCGGAAGATCTCCGCGAAGTCGTCGCGCTGCAGCGGCAGCAGCGCGTCCAGCGCCCGCTGCTGCTCGGCCTCGCCGTCGGCCAGGATCAGCCGCTCCACCATGGCCCGGCGCTCGCCGAGGAACATGTGCTCGGTGCGGCACAGGCCGATGCCCTGCGCGCCGAACCGCCGCGCCCGCGCCGCGTCGGAGCCGGTGTCGGCATTGGCGCGCACGGCCAGCCGACGGCGCTCGTCGGCGTGCGTCAGCATCCGGTGCACGGCGGCGACCAGCGTGTCGGCGTCGGCGGGCAGCTCGCCGTCGAAGTAGCGCACCACCGGGCTGGGCCGGACCGGCACCTCGCCGAGGTGGATCGCCCCGCTGGTGCCGTCGATCGAGATCAGGTCGCCCTCGCCCACGGTGACGTCGCCGACGGTGAACCGCTTGCCGGCCAGGTCCACCTCGACCGCCTCGGCGCCGCAGACGCAGGTCTTGCCCATGCCCCGGGCCACCACCGCGGCGTGCGAGGTCTTGCCGCCACGGCTGGTCAGGATGCCCTGTGCCGCGATCATGCCGGGCAGGTCGTCGGGATTGGTCTCCCGGCGCACCAGGATGACCTTCTCCCCCTTCGCGGCCCGCTCGACCGCGTGCGCGCTGTCGAACACCACGTGCCCGACGGCCGCGCCCGGTGAGGCCGCGATGCCCTTGGCGATCGGCTTGTCGACCACCGAGTCGTCGAAGGTCGGGAACATCAGCTGGGCCAGGCGCGCCCCGCTCTGCCGGCGCAGCGCCTCGTCGAGGTCGATCATGCCCTCGTCGACGAGCTGCGACGCGATGATGAACGCCGCGGCCGCGGTGCGTTTGCCGACCCGGGTCTGCAGCATCCACAGCTTGCCGGCCTCGATGGTGAACTCGATGTCGCACAGGTCGCGGTAGTGGCCTTCGAGCGTGGACATGATGCCCATCAGCTCGTCGAACGACTTCTTGTCCAGGTGCTCCAGCTCCTGCAGCGGCACGGTGTTGCGGATGCCGGCGACGACGTCCTCGCCCTGGGCGTTGGCGAGGTAGTCGCCGTACACCCCGCGGGCGCCGGTGGCCGGGTCGCGGGTGAAGGCCACGCCGGTGCCGGAGTCGGGGCCGAGGTTGCCGAAGACCATCGCGACGATGTTCACGGCGGTGCCCAGGTCGGCCGGGATACGCTCCTGGCGGCGGTAGAGCACGGCGCGCTCGGCGTTCCAGGAGTCGAAGACGGCGTTGACGGCGAGGTCCATCTGCTCGCGCGGGTCCTGCGGGAACTCGCGCCCGGTGTGCTCGGCGAAGATGGCCTTGAAGGTGTCCACCAAGCCGCGCAGCTCGGCGGCGTCCAGGTCCACGTCCGCGCGCGAGCCCTTGACCTGGTCCATGGCGTGCTCGAAGGCGTCGCCGGGCACGTCGCACACGGTCTTGCCGAACATCTGGATGAGCCGGCGGTACGAGTCCCACGCGAAGCGCTCGTTGCCGCTGCGTGCGGCCAGCCCGTGCACGCTGGCGTCGGTCAGCCCGACGTTGAGCACCGTCTCCATCATGCCGGGCATGGAGAACTTGGCGCCCGAGCGCACCGAGACCAGCAGCGGGTCCGCGGGGTCGCCGAGGCGGCGGCCCATCGTCTGCTCCAGCGCGGCGAGGTGCGCACCTACCTGCTCGGCCAGCTCGGCGGGCGGGCTGCCCGCGGTCAGGTACTCGCGGCAGGCGTCGGTGGTGATGGTGAACCCGGGTGGCACGGGCAGGCCGATCCGCACCATCTCGGCGAGGTTCGCGCCCTTGCCGCCGAGCAGATCCTTGAGGTCCTTGTTCCCCTCGGCGAAGTCGTACACGTACTTCGTCATTGCGACCTCCCGCGTAGTGACCTCGACAATCAGTCTTGCGCGGGACCTTAACGGCCGCTCAGGGAATTTAGGAGGAGCTGGTGACGTATGGCACATGCATCGACAGTTGTGCCGTTCGCACGGTTTTCGGGGAGCGTTCCCACGCGCACTACCGCGCATACCCACCCCGATCGGGTGACATTCGGCGAGGCTCGAAGGGGGCGGCCGAAACGGACATCGATTGCTAACGTTCGCATCATGCATCCGTTCGGTCCTGAAGCGACGTCCGCCCCCCATCCGGTCTACGCACGGCTGCGCGAGGAGGCTCCCGCGCACGAGTTCGCCGTGGCCCCGAACTTCAACGCCTGGCTGATCACCCGGCACGACGACGCCCGCCGCGCCCTCAACGACCCCCGACTGAGCAAGAACGTCTCGGGCGCCCCGATCCGCACCAGCGGCGGCTGGCCGGTCGAGCTGCGCGCCGCGATGGACTCGCACATGCTCAGCAACGACCCGCCCGCGCACACCCGGCTGCGCCGGATCGTCTCCTCGGCTTTCACCGCCCGCCGCATCGCCGACCTGCGCCCCGACGTGCAGCGCATCTCCGACGAGCTGCTCGACGGTTTTGCCGGCCGCGACGAGGTCGACCTGATCGGCGAGTACGCCTTCCCGCTGCCCCTGGCGGTCATCTGCGAGCTGCTCGGGGTGCCGATGGACGACCGGGACAGCTTCCGCGCCTGGTCGAACACGATCATCGCCAGCGCACTGGCGCAGGGCGACGCGCTGGCGGCCGCGACCGCGATGAACGACTACGTCCGCGAACTGGTGGAGCGCAAGCGAGCACAACCGGACCAGGCCCTGCTGTCCGCGCTGGTCACCGCGGCCGACGACGGCGAGCGGCTGACCGCGGACGAGCTGACCTCGCTGGTGTTCCTGCTGCTGCTCGCCGGGCACGAGACCACCGTCAACCTCATCGGCAACGGCGTCTACCTGCTGCTGAGCCACCCCGAGGAGCTGGCGCGGCTGCGCGCGGACCGCAAGCTGCTCTCCCCCGCCATCGAAGAGTTCCTGCGGTACGAGAGCCCGGTGAAGACCGCGACCCTGCGGATCGCCACCGAGCCGGTGGAGTTCGGCGGAGTGACCGTGCCGGTCGGGGCGGTCGTCATGGTCAGCCTGCTGTCGGCCAACCACGATCCGCAGGCTTTCGCCGACCCGGAGCGCTTCGACCCGGCGCGCACGGACAACCAGCACCTGGCGTTCGGCCACGGCATCCACTACTGCCTCGGCGCGCCGCTGGCCCGGCTGGAGGGCGAGATCGCGTTCAACGGCCTGCTGGACCGCTTCCCGAAGCTGCGTGCCACGCAGCCGCTGGACGAGCTGATCTGGCGTCCGGGAGCGCTGCTACGCGGCCTCGATCGGCTACCGGTCATGCTGAGCTGAAATTTCCCCCAAGATCAAAGCTCCATTTAGTGGCGATTTAGCCGTCTGAGTGGAGCTTTGATGGGATAAAACAACGCCTCCCCGAGGCGATCCCGTAGGGGAAAATGCCAGCAATTCGGACATGCTGTGATGCAGATCACAGCGTGGCAAGACGTGATGAACCGGTCAGTAAGCCCCTAGAAGGGGAGGAAAGTTCACCCATCAGGACGGATGATTCCTGACCGCGTTGGTGAGTCCAGTCACTGAGCAGGCAGTATGGGCGCTCCCGAATCAAAGGTGATGACGGAAAGGCCCCCAACCCCCGTGACTTACTTCAGACGTGGCAAGCACAGCGTCCCCGGCAACCTCGACAAGAGCCGTGACCGCCTCGCCCAGACCGGCGGAATGGTCCGCGGAGGCCTCGCCCGGCACTCCCGCCAGGCACTGGCCATCACCGCTCTCGCGGGTGTCAGCGCGTTCGGCCTGATCGCCGGCGCCGCCAATGCCAACGACAACGACTCCACCCCCGCCGACGCCGCCAAGGCGATCACCAATGTCGCGACCGTCGACGCGCTCGCCGAGCGGCAGTACATCGCCGAGGACGCGAGCCGGTACCAGCGCTCCACCCCCGTGGAGACCACCACGACCAAGCCTGCCACCACCCCGCCCAAGAAGCCGACGGTGACCAAGCCGAAGCCGGCCACGGTCAAGACCGCGCCGAAGCCCGCCGCCGCTCCCCGGCCGGCGTGGCTGATCCCGATGAAGGGCGCCCAGGTGACGTCCTGCTTCGGGCAGCGCTGGGGTGTGCTGCACGCCGGCATCGACTTCGCCATGCCGAGCGGCACCCCGATCCGCGCCGTCGGCGCGGGCACCGTGGTCAGCGCCGGCTGGGCGTACAGCGGTTACGGCATCTCGGTCGTGGTCGACCACCACAACGGCTACCTCACCCACTACGCCCACATGTCGCAGGACAAGGTGTCGGTCGGTGACGAGGTCAAGGCCGGCGACATCCTCGGCCTGGAAGGCTCCACCGGCGACTCGACCGGCCCCCACCTGCACTTCGAGGTGCACAAGGGCATGTGGAACCAGATCAACCCGGACGGCTGGCTGGCCGACCGGGGCATCCAGACCTCCTGCTGAACCGCCCATCCCCATACCCCCATCCCTCCCCCGACGAGAGGCCCGGATCATCCCTGATCCGGGCCTCTCGCTATGCCGCCCCTGCCTGAAGGAAGGGCACCTTCACATCGCCATACGTAGAGGAAGGTGCCCTTCTTAACGCGACAGCTCGAGCTCGTGGTGATGATCGCCGTCTGCGGTCATGATCTGCGGCCCCACCGCACCTTCTGACCGCAGACAGCGATCATCACGCGGGCCCGCAGGTCCGAAGGCGGCTGTCGGCGGGCCGCTGGCAACGTTGAGGATCGGCCGAGAATTCGCGAACCAGGACATATGCGTAATAGGTGAGTTATAGGATCGTTCGTATTCGCCTATCCCGTGCCGACGCGCCCGGCGAGCCGGCCGTGAAGGAGGTTGGCATGTCTTCGCGGCGCCTGGCAGTCGCCATCACCACCGCGGTCCTGCTCGCCGTCGGGGCCGCCGCGTGCGAGAGCGGCGACTCGGGCGGCAAGGCGGGCGGCGGCAAGATCGCACTACTGCTGCCCGAGTCGCAGACCACACGGTACGAGCAGCACGACCGGCCGCTGTTCGAGGGCAAGGTCAAGCAGCTGTGCCCCGACTGCGAGATCATCTACAGCAACGCCCAGCAGGATCAGAGCCGCCAGCAGCAACAGGCCGAGGCCGCGCTCAACAACGGCGCACAGGTGCTGGTGCTCGACCCGGTCGACGGCGCGGCGGCGGCCACCATCGTGTCGCTGGCGAAGTCGAAGAACGTGCCGGTCATCTCGTACGACCGGCTCATCCAGAACGCGCCGGTCGACTACTACATCTCCTTCGACAACGAACGCGTCGGCCAACTGCAGGGCGAATCGCTGGTGAACCGCCTCAAGGAGCTGGGCAAGACGTCCGGGAACATCGTGATGATCAACGGATCGCCGACCGACAACAACGCGAAGCTGTTCAACAAGGGCGCGCACTCGGCGCTCGACACCTCCGGTTTCAAGACCGTGCCGACACCCGACTTCTTCACGCCCGAGTGGAAGCCCGAGAACGCACAGAAGTTCATGGAGGGCCAGATCGCCCAGCTCGGCAAGGACGGGTTCGTCGGGGTGTACGCCGCCAACGACGGCACCGCCGGCGGCGCGATCTCGGCGATGCGGGCCGCGGGCATCACGCCCGTGCCGCCCACCACCGGCCAGGACGCCGAACTCGCCGCGATCCAGCGCATCGTCGGCGGCGACCAGTACATGACCGTCTACAAGGCGTTCAAGCCCGAGGCCGAGCAGGCCGCCGAGGTGGCGGTCGCGCTGGTCAAGGGCGAGAAGCCGAGCACCGACCGGACCGTGAACAACGGTGCGGTCGACGTGCCGTCGTTCCTGCTCGAGCCGCAGGCGGTGACCAAGGACAACATCAAGCAGACCGTGGTCGCCGACAACCTCTACACCGTCGAGCAGATCTGCACCTCGACGTACTCGGCCGCCTGCCAGGCCGCCGGCCTGACCTGACCTGGCCTGTCACCGGGCAGGCGTTAAGAAGGGCACCTTCCTCTACGTATGGCGATGTGAAGGTGCCCTTCCTTTCCTTGGGGGTGAGTGGGGTGCGGGAGCCGATTCTGGCGTTGCGGGGGGTCAGCAAGCGGTTCGGCGCGGTGCAGGCGCTGAGCGAGGTGGATCTCGAGGTGTACGCGGGGGAGGTGGTGGCGCTCGTCGGGGACAACGGGGCGGGTAAGTCCACGCTGGTCAAGGCGATCTGCGGGGTCAGTCCGCCGGACACGGGGACGGTGACGTTCGCGGGGCGGGAGGTGCGCGTCGAGACTCCGCACGCGGCGCAGGAGCTGGGCATTGCCACCGTTTTCCAGGATCTGGCGCTGTGCGACAACCTGGACGTGGTCAACAACCTGTTCCTCGGGCGGGAGCTGCGGCGGGGGGCGGCGCTCGACGAGGTCGAGATGGAGCGGCGCAGCGGCAAGCTGCTGCGGGAGCTGGCAGCGCGGATTCCCAGCGTGCGGCTGCCCGTGGCGGCGCTGTCCGGCGGGCAACGGCAGACCGTCGCGATCTCCCGTTCGCTGCTCGGCGACCCGAAGGTGGTGCTGCTCGACGAGCCCACCGCGGCGCTCGGCGTGGCGCAGACCGCGCAGGTGCTCAACCTCATCGAGCGGCTGCGGGACCGGGGCCTGGGCGTGGTGCTGATCAGCCACAACATGGTCGACGTACGCGCGGTCGCGGACCGGGTGGCGGTGCTGCGGCTCGGCCGCAACAACGGCGAGTTCCGCATCCACGACGTCACCAACGAGCAGATCATCGCCGCGATCACCGGGGCGACCCAGAACGTCGTCTCCGAGCGGGTGGCTCGGCTGCGCGAGCAGACCGCCGGTGACGACCCGCTGGCGGCCGGCTCGGCGGAGGGCGGTGCCTGATGGCGGACCCGCTGACCGAACCGGCGGTTCCCCCGCCGACCCCGGCGACCGAGCTGAGCAGCCCGAAAGAGGCGGTCGGCGGCTGGTTGCAGACGCTGCGCACCGGCGACATCGGCTCGCTGCCGATCATCATCGGGCTGATCCTCATCGTGATCGTGTTCCAGAGCCTCAACCCGACCTTCCTCAACGCGTTCAACCTGGTCAACCTGTGCCTGCAGATCGCCGCGCTGGGCATCATGGCCACCGGCATCACCCTGGTGCTGATGCTCGGCGAGATCGACCTGTCCATCGGCTCGGTGAGCGGCCTCGCGGCGGCAGTCCTGCTGGTCACCCACGTCAACGACGGGTTCGCGCCGCTGCTCGCGGTGCTGATCGCGGTGCTCGTCGGCACGCTGGTCGGCGCGATCCAGGGCTCCATCTTCGCCAAGATCGGTGTGCCGTCGTTCATCGTCACGCTGGCCGGCCTGCTCATCTGGCAGGGCGTGCAGCTGCGGGTGCTCGGCGAGCAGGGCACCATCAACCTGCCCCCGGCCGGCACGCTGGTGCGCTGGGCGCAGTTCTCGTTCGTGCCGCGCTGGCTCGCCATCGCGCTGGCCGCTCTGATCCCCCTGCTGTACCTACTGTTCAGCCTGCTGACCCGCCGTCGCCGGGCCGCCGCCGAGCTGCCCGTCATGCCGCTGTGGCTGCCGATCGCGGTCGCGGTGATCCTGTTCGTGCTGCTCCAGCTCGTCGTTGCGAAGCTCTACCTGGACCGCGGCGTGCCGTGGACCTTCGTGTTCATGGTGCTGGTGGTGGTCTTCTTCGACTGGCTGCTGCGACGCACCGCATACGGGCGCAAGATCTTCGCGGTGGGCGGCAACATCGAGGCGGCCCGCCGGGCGGGCATCAACGTCGACGGGATCCGCATCTCGGTGTTCGCCCTGTGCAGCACCCTGGCGGCGGTCAGCGGCGTGGTCGCGGCGATGCGCCTCGGCTTCGCCAACCAGCAGTCCGGCAGCGGCGAGACGCTGATCAACGCGATCGCCGCGGCCGTCATCGGCGGCACCAGCCTGTTCGGCGGCCGCACCCGCCGCTACGCCCCGCTGCTCGGCGCGCTCGTCATCGGCGCCATCGCCAACGGCCTCGAACTGCTGAGCCTGTCCTCCGACGTACGCCTCATCGTCACCGGCACAGTCCTGCTGGCCGCCGTCGTCATCGACGCCCTGGTCCAACGCTCCCGAACCTCCCACGGCCGCTGACCGACCCGGCGCGTCAGCCCTGGGTGGCCGGGTTCGGGAAGGGGCCGAGGGGGTGGTGGCCGGGGGGTGCGTCGCGGCGGGGGTCGGTTTCGGACTCGGTTTCGGCGGTGAGGTCTTCGGGGGCGGGGCGGGGCGGGAGTTCGCCGAATCTGACGTGGCGCAGGAAGGCCGACTCCTCGTCGGTGAACTTCTCGCCTGAGTACCGCTCGTCGGTCATGGCCGTGGGCCTTCCTCGGTGGGGACGCCGAACAGGCATACCGCCGCGGTGGCGTCGTCGCTGACCTTCTGGCGGGGCCAGCGGGTGCGGTCGGGGTCGGCGCGTTCGGCGGTGCGGGTCGCCGCGATGACGCCGGCAGGGCCTTCGCGGTAGCCGAGATCAAGGTAACCACGCCAGTCCAGCAGGGCATAGTCGGTGACGAGCAGGGCGGCGCCGTCGGAGGCCAGCATCGCGCCGCGTACGCCGTCGAGTGTGCCGGTGAGTGCGTGGCCGGCCGCCTCGGGCTCGGTGCGGGCGATCCAGTAGCCGCCGGGGGTGTTGCGCTGGGACTGCTGGTCGGCGATGAAGCGGGCCAGGTCGTCGCGGGTGCCGCGCTCGGCGGCGGCGGCCAGGTCGGGCGTCGCGAGCGCCTTCCACGAGTCGTCGATGACGGCGACGGGCCCGTCGGCGGTGTCCAGGACCACCGGGGAGTCGGCGAGCACCAAGTATTCCGCGCCCGTCGCCGTCTGCCGCACGATCGAGACGGTCGAGCCGGGAGAGCCCGGGTGCCGCAGGTCGCAGCCCGGGTGCTCGGATGCAACCTCCTCGACGGCCAGCGCCAGGCCCTCGGCCAGCGGCGTCGGGCCGTCGAGCCGGCGCAGCAACCGGGCGCCGAGGCGGGCCACGTACCAGGCGGTGCCGTGCACGCAGCCGGTCTGCGGGCTCTCGGTCAGCCCGTCGAGCACCACGGCGAGCCGGGGCCGGGCGTCGGCCCAGTCGAGGTTGACCGCGCCCGGGGTGGCCGGTTCGCTGGCGATGCTGACCCGCATGTTCCGCTCCGTTCCCGGCCGCGAGGTCGCCGCCGCGGGGTCCACCTTTCCATGATCGGCTGATGCCCGGACGCCGGGTGTTACCTCCGCGCATCGCCAGGGCGTCAACAGGGGCATGGGTATGGGGAGAACACATGGCACCACCTGAGCTCGAACGCGGCTTCGCCGACTTCGTCGCGGCCCGGTCCGACGCGCTGCTGCGCAGTGCCTGGCTGCTCACCGGCGACGCGGGCCGGGCCGAGGACCTGCTGCAGACCGCACTGGCCAAGGCGTGGCGGCGCTGGGCGGCGGTCGAGCGCGCCGACAGTCCCGAGGCGTACGTGCGCCGGGTCGTCTTCACCACGTACGTCTCCTGGTGGCGGCGACGCTGGCGGGCCGAGACGCCGAGCGGGGAGCTGCCGGAACGGGCGGCGCACGGCGACCTCGCCGGGACGGTCGCCGCGCAGGACGCCGTCACCCGGGCACTGGGCCGGTTGTCACGCCGAGCGCGGGCGGTCGTGGTGCTGCGCTACGTCGAGGACCGGCCGGTGGTCGAGGTCGCCGAACTCCTCGGCAGCACCGAGGGCGCGGTCAAGGTGCTCGCGTCACGGGCGCTGGCGCAACTGCGCGCGGACCCGGATCTGCAGTCTCTCGTACTGGATGGAGCAAACGCATGACCGAACAGGACCTTCGCCGGATCGTGCTCGACGCGGTGCCGCCGCTGCCACCGCCGCCCGACCGGCTGGCGTCGGTGCTGCACCGCGCCCGACGGCAGCGGGCACGCCACGCCTCGGTCACCGCCGCCTTCGCCGTCACCCTGGCCGCCGCCACCGCCGGGCTGCTCGTCGGGCCGGGCGGCGCGCCGTTCGGCGTCGCTTCGTCGGGCAGCCCGGCGGCCCCGGAGCCGTCCCCGTCGGCGGCGGTCACACCGTCGGCCTTCCCGTCACCGGTGCCGTCGAACTTCCCGTCGCCGCTGCCGTCGAACTTCCCCTCGCCGTTCCCGTCGAACTTCCCGTCTCCGGCCGTGCCGAAGACCGTCGAAGGACGGCTGGAAGCGGCGTCGCTCGACGCGCTGCGCCGGGCCGCGCCCGGCGCGACACTGGTCGGAGATCTGCACTTCCAGGACTCGTTCGCCGACAACGGCGAGTACGGCGCCATTCAGCTGATCAACGCCGCGGGCCGGAACGGCACGCTCACCATCGCCGCGCGACGCGCCACCGGCAAGGAGACCTGCGCCAGCGAGGTCGCGGCAGCCTGCACCCAGTCGACCGGGCCCGACGGCGAACGCATCCTGTCCGTGCCTTCCACCGGCGACGGCAGCACCGACGGCAGGCCCAACCGCGCGCTGGCGGTGCTCGTGGTGCGGCCGGCCGAGAAACTGATGGTGATGGTGATCGTCGACAACGCCACCGAGATCCCGCAGTACCCGAGCGCCTCGCAGTACAGCCTGGAGAGCACCGGCTACACCGGGCAGCTTCCACCGCTCACACTGGCCCAGGCGAAGGCGATAGCACTGGCCGTCGCGGCGCGGACCGACCTGCCGTGACGGGAGTGGTGCGGCTGGCAGCCCGTCGGCCGCACCACCGGCCGCGGCCGGTCACCGCCGCAGCGGCGCTCCCTTGCCGACGCCCAGCAGGAGCACCAGGCCCACCGTGACGATCATGGCGATGAGCATCATGGCGTACATCGCCGACGGGAACATGCCCGCGCCGGGGACCTGGCATGCGCCGTACGACAGCAGCCCGGCGCCGACCGCGATGCCCGCCGTCAGCCGCACGTCCTGACCGCGCCACACCCTCCGGACCGCCATCATGAGCAGGCCCGCCGCGCCCAGCATGGCCCCCACCAGCAGCGCCACGATCCACGACGGGTCGGCGGGCGGCGGCTCGGAGGCCAGGCGCGGCGGCTCCTCGAAGTACGAGCCCTCGCCGCCCATCGGGATGCCCAGGCGGTGCCAGACCCCGTTGACCGAGCGGTAGAGCAGCCCGTCCCGGCCGTTGGCGACGAAGACCACATGGCCGCCGGGAACCTCCCGCACCACGACCGACCTCGACGACAGATGCTCGGCCCGGTCACCGAGCACCGGATATCCCGCGGCGAGCTGCTCGTAGTCGTTTCCGCTGATCTCCCAGGCGGTGGTCCAGCCGGTGGCGTCGCCGCCCGACTCCACCCGCAGCAGCCCGGGCGCGACTCGGTAGCAGACCTGAACCGCGCAGCCGGAAGGCTGCGGGCCCACCAGGAAGACCCGTTCGGCCTCGCCCGTGATGCGGCCGTCGCGGTCGACGTTCCACCACCTGCCGTGATCCGCGCGGCTGCTCTCCACGTGCACGGCGACCAGGTCACGCCCGCCGTTCTGCACCCCGGTGACCTCGTACGTCACCTGCTCGCCCCGCACCCCGCAGGCCGCGAGCCCTCCCGTCAGCAACAGCGTCAGCGCCACCCGTGCCCATCGCATGGCGTCACTGTGGGGCCGGTCCGGCGACGCGGCAACACCACGCACGTATCGAACCGGAAACGATCCTCAGCGGATGACGCCGCGGCGGCGGCCCTCGGCGGTGGCGGCCGTCCGGTTGTCGACGCCGAGCTTGGCGAACACCTGCACCAGGTGGGACTTGACGGTCGCCTCGCTGATGAACAGCCGGCGGGCGATCGCGGAGTTGGAGTAGCCGCCCGCGACCAGCTGCAGCACCTGGGCCTCGCGCGGGGTCAGGCTGATGCCCGGGGCGCGCTCGCGCGACACCAGGCGCGTCGCCACCGACGGGGCAAGCACCGTCTCCCCGGCGGCCGCCGCGCGCAGCGCCCGCAGCAGGTCGGCCGGTTCGGCGTCCTTGAGCAGGTACCCGATCGCACCCGCCTCGATGGCCCGCAGGATGTCGGCGTCACTGTCGTACGTGGTCAGGACCAGCACGCGAGGCGGCTCGGGCAGTTCCCGCACCCGCGCGGTGGCCGCCGCACCGTCGATGCCCGGACCGAGCTGCAGGTCCATCAGCACCACGTCGGGGCACAGCTCGCGGGCCAGGCGCACGGCCTCGTCACCCTCGGACGCCTCGCCGACCACGCGCAGGCCCGGGTCGGCCTCCAGCGTCGCGCGCAGCCCGGCCCGCACGATCGGGTGGTCGTCCACCAGCAGCACGGTGATCACGGCCGGGCCCGCCCGGCGACGGCGGACGGCGTGCCGGAAAACGGGGCCGCCCCGCCAGCCGGTGACACTTCGGCCGCGGGTCCGGAAGCCGGTGACACGTCGGCCGGGCGAGCAGACGGCAGCGGGACATCGGCCGGGTGATCCGGGGCAGGCAGCGGGACGGTGGCGCTGATCGCGGTGCCCTCGCCAGGTGTGGACTCCACTACGAGCACGCCGCCGACCTCGGCGAGTCGGCTGCTCATCGCGGCCAGGCCGAGGCCGGTGCCCGTGGACGGGGACGTCGCCGGGTGGCGGGGGTCGAAGCCGATGCCGTCGTCGGCGACGTCGACGCGTACCGCCGCGGGTTGGTAGGAGAGGGTGACCACGACGGTGGCCGCGCGGGCGTGCGCGCGCACGTTGGCCAGCGCGGCCTGGGCGACCCGCAGCAGTGCCACCGCCACCGGTGTGGGCAGCGGTCCGGTCTCGCCGTCGGCCACGAACCGGGCCTCGACGCCGAAGTGCCGGGCGTCGGCGACGGCACGCTCCAGCGCCTCGGGCAGCGAGCGGCCGGTCAGCTCGGCCGGGGCCAGCGCGCGTACCAGCCGGCGGGTGTCCTCCAGCGCGCCGCGTGCCGCGTGTTCGGCGACCTCCAGCTGCGGACCGGCGTCGGCGGCGTCGCGGGCCGAGCGCAGCAGCAGGATGATGCTGGACAGGTTCTGCGCGACGGTGTCGTGGATCTCGCGGGCGAGGCGCTCGCGTTCGGCGAGGATGCCCTCGCGGCGTTCGGTGGCGGCCAGCCGCTCCTGCGCCTGCGTCAGCTCGCGCACCAGGGTGGCGCGGGCCTCGCTCTCCCGGCGCAGCCGCCGGTAGACGGCCGTGATCACGATGGCGACGGCGGCGCCGAAGACCGGGCCGAGCACGGTGCCGGAGTCCAGGCCGCCGCGGTGCGCGCCCGCCGCGGCGACCGCGACGGCGGTCAGCGCGGCCGTGCCGGGCAGGCCGGCGCGGGGCGGCAGCAGTTGCAGGCAGAGCAGATACAGCGCGAACGCCAGCCAGACGAAGGACAGTGACAGCGACAGCAGCACGGTCCAGCCGGCGGTCAGCACGAGCAGCCACAGCAGCGCCATCCGGACTCCGGCGGCGCGGCGTGACAGCGCGATGCCCACCGCGTACCACGCGGCGACCGCGACGGTCGTGAGCAGCACCGCCAGGCGCTGCCCGCCCTCGGCCCACGCCTCGCCCGCGCCGATCGCCAGCAGCGCGGCGAAGAGCACGTGCTCGGCGCGGCGCAGCAGCGTCAGCGCGTCCTGGCCACGTCCCGCCCTGCTCATGGCGTCAGAGCGTAGCCGCAGCCGGGCGGGGGTTGCCGCGGCCGCCAGGGGCAGCGGCCGCGGGGCCGGGGCGCGGCGCAGGCCGCGCCCCGGTTCACAGATCGAATCAGGCGATGACGCCGTCGACCTCACGCTGGGCAACCTCGCGCTTGGCAACCTCGCGCTTGGCAACCTCCTTCTTTGCAACCTCCATGATCACACCTCCTCCTCGGGATCTTGAAGGGCGCGACACAGGGCGCTCCGGTGTCTGCATGGTTTGCCACCGAAGCGCTCTAGTGGCGCGTTAGGGACTGTAGCGATTGTTGACTCCGCAGTGAAGTCCCTCAATATTGATCTTCCTAAAACGTGTCGCGAACTGTCCCAATAGACGGCTATGACTGTCGAGGTGCCGACACATCACGGGCGGCAATCATCGAAATCGGTACCTAAATCATTCTTACGACAATCACTTCCTAAAGATCGCTCGCTATTGTGCGACATCGATCGACTCCTTTAGCGTGGGCCGCGGACGGGTACGACGCTGTGGAGGTCCGTTGCCGATCCTGTGCACCGACGACTACCGCGCCCTCGCCCGACCACGGCTGCCCGCCGACGTCTGGGACTACCTCGACGGCGGCAGCGGCGCGGAGCTGACCCTGGACGCCAACCGCCGGCTGTTCGACCGCGCCGAGCTGCGGCCCCGGGTGCTCGTCGACGTCTCGGTCTGCGACACCGCCGGCAAGCTGCTCGGCGACGCGCTGACCACGCCGGTCGGCATCGCGCCCACGGCGTACCACCGGCTGGCCCACCCCGACGGCGAGGTCGCCACGGCCCGCGGCGCGCGCGGCGCGCTGTTCGTGGTGAGCATCTTCGCCAGCCGAAGCCTGGAGGACATCGCCGCGGCGGCGACCGGCCCGCTCTGGCTGCAGCTGTACTGGCTGCGCCGCCGCGCCGTGCTCGCCGAACTGGCCCGCCGCGCGCAGGACGCCGGCTACCGGGCGCTGGTGCTGACCGTCGACGCCCCGCGCATCGGGCAGCGGCTGCGCGACCAGCGCAACGGGTTCGCCGTCGACCCCGCGGTGCGGGCGGTGAACCTCGACGACGCGATCATGGCCGCCTCACACGAGCACCGCGAAGGCGCCTCGGCGATCGCCACGCACGCGGCGCAGACCTTCGACCAGACCGTCACCTGGGCCGACCTGGCCTGGCTGCGCGGCCGGACCGAACTGCCGCTGGTGCTCAAGGGCGTGCTCACCGCCGAGGACGCCGACCGCGCCGTCGAGCACGGTGTGGACGCGATCGTGGTGTCCAACCACGGCGGACGCCAGCTCGACGGCGCGGTGCCCGCGCTGCGTGCGCTGCCCGAGGTGGTCGCGGCCGTCGCGGGCCGCTGCCCGGTGCTGCTCGACGGGGGCGTACGCCACGGCCGCGACGTCTTCATCGCCCTGGCCCTGGGCGCGAGCGCGGTGCTCGTCGGCCGCCCGGCGCTGTGGGCGCTGGCCGTGGACGGCGCGGACGGCGTGGCCGGACTGCTGACCATGCTCACCGGGGAGCTGGAGCACACGATGGCGCTCGCCGGCCGACCGCGCCTGGCCGACATCGGCCGCGACGCGGTGCTGCTGCCCGACCGCCGCGACTGAACGGAGCGCGAGACGATGGTGCAGGTTGCGGAGCCAGGCCCGCGGACGCCCGGCAAGCCGGTCGAGCTGGTCAAGGAGGCGATGCACGCCTCGGTGAGCGACCCGGTCGCCGCCTCGATGAACTTCCTCAACGAGGTCGCCGGGCGCTACCCCGACGCGATCTCGCTGGCCGCCGGGCGGCCGTACGAGGGCTTCTACGAGACCGAGGACATCAAGCGCTACCTCGACGTGTACGTCGCGTACCTCGGTGACCAGGGCAGCACGCCGGAGCAGATCCGCCGCGCGCTGATGCAGTACGGCCGCACCAACGGCCAGATCCACGGGCTCATCGCCCGCATGCTCGCCGTCGACGAGGGCATCGACGTGCCCGCCGAGGCGATCTCGGTGACCGCGGGCTGCCAGGAAGCGATGATCATGGCGTTGCGTGGGCTGTGCGCGGGCCCCGACGACGTGCTGCTGGCCGCCGAACCGTGCTACGTCGGCATCACCGGCGCGGCCCGGGTGCTGAACATCGACGTGGTGCCCGTGCCGGAAGGCCCCGACGGGCTCGACCCGGCCCGGGTGGCCGAGGTCGCCCGCGCGGTGCGCGCCCAGGGCCGCCGCCCCCGCGCGCTGTACCTGGTGCCCGACTTCTCCAACCCGTCCGGCGGCTGCCTGGACCTGCCCGCCCGGCACGCGCTGCTCGACGTCGCCGCCGCCGAGGACCTGCTGATCCTGGAGGACGACCCGTACGGCCTGTTCGGCCTCGACGACCGCCCCAGGCCCCGGCTCAAGTCCCTGGACCGCGACCGGCGCGTGATCTACCTGGGCTCGTTCGCCAAGTCCTGCTTCCCCGGCGCGCGCATCGGCTTCCTGGTCGCCGACCAGACCGTCGTCGACGCGGCCGGCAACCGCACCCTGCTGGCCGAGGAGCTGTCCGCGATCAAGAGCATGGTCACGGTCAACACCTCGCCCATCGCGCAGGCCGTGGTCGGCGGCCTGCTGGTCGAGTCCGGCTGCAGCCTGAAGGCAGCCAATGTGGACAAGATCGCCTTCTACCGCAACAACCTGCGCCGCCTGCTCGACGGCCTCGACCGGCACCTGCCCGCCCCCTGGCGCGACGAGGCCGGCATCACCTGGAACGTGCCCGCCGGCGGCTTCTTCGCCGTCGTCGACGTGCCCATCCCCGCCGACGAGAAACTCCTGGAGATCTCCGCCTCCCGCCACGGCGTCCTCTGGACCCCCATGAGCTTCTTCTACACCGACGGCGGCCACCACTCCCTGCGCCTGTCCTGCAGCGGCCTGCACCCCGACACCCTCGAAGAAGGCGTCCGCCGCCTCGCCACCCTCCTCCGCGACTCCATAGCCTGACCCCCGCTCCCCACGCCCCGGCCCGCCCCGCGCGACCCGGGGCGTTTCCATGCCCGCTCTCCGCCGACCGGATTTCGCTCCTTGACAAGTTTTATTGTCGGTGTGAGAGTAGGGGCATGTTCGACGTAGGAGTGATCGAGGACGCGGCGGTGGCCGAGGTGTCGCTCGATCCGGTGCGGGCGCGGTTGCTGGCCGCGCTGGCCGAGCCGGGGTCGGCGACGACGCTGGCGGCGCAGGCGGGACTGACCCGGCAGAAGGTCAACCATCATCTGCGCACGCTGGAGAGTCACGGGCTCATCGAGTTGGTCGAGGAGCGGCGGAAGGGCAACTGCACCGAGCGAGTGCTGCGGGCGACGGCGGCGTCATACGTGATCTCGCCTGCCGCGTTCGCTGCGGTCGCGCCCGATCCGGAGCGTTCGCCCGACCAGCAGTCGGCGCGGTGGCTGCTGGCGCTGGCGTCGCGGCTGGTCCGCGAGGTCGGGGAGCTGATCACGGGGGCGCGGGCCGCGCGGCGGCCGCTGGCCACGTTCGCGGTGGACAGTGAGATCCGCTTCGCCTCGGCCGGTGACCGGGCCGCGTTCGCCGCCGAACTCACCGAGACGCTGGCCGCCCTGGTCAGCCGTTATCACGACGGGAACGCCACCGGTGGTCGGCGACACCGACTGGTCGTCGGACTGCACCCGAGCCTGCTGCTGCCGCGCGTCGACGGCGGCCACCCGACTGAGCAAGACACCGAGAAGGAGTAGAACCATGGGCAAGAAGTTCGAGATCGTGCGCGAGGGCGAGCTGCGGACCACCCCGGAGGAGTACTGGGACGCCGTCACCACCGGCAACGGCGGCTGGCTGTGGCCGATGGAGTTCGAGCCGCGCGTCGGCGGGGCAGCCGCGTTCGGCGGCACCGTCACCGAGTGGGACCCGCCGCACCGGCTCGCGTCCCGGATGGACGGCGACAACGGCTGGTTCAACCAGGTCGAGCACACCGTCGAGGGCCGCGACGGCGGCCGGACCTGGTTCCGGTACGTGCACAGCGGCGTGTTCACCGACGACTGGGACAACCAGTACGACGGCGCCGGCCAGCACACCGACTTCTACCTGCACACCCTCGGGCAGTACCTGGCCCACTTCAGCCGCCGCCCGGTCGTCTACCTGTCGACCGACGCGCCCGCGTCGTCGAACTCCGCCGGCGGCTTCACCACGCTGCGCGGCGCGCTCGGCCTGACCGGCGCGACGAAGCAGGACGACACGATCCGGACGGCGCTGCCGGGCGGTGAGACCGAGGCGGTCGTCGACTACCTGCACCCGAACTTCGTCGGACTGCGTACGCAGGACGCGCTGTACCGCTTCTTCGGTCGCAACGCGTTCGGCGCGCCGGTCGGCGTGGCCGTGCACCACTTCGACGCAGCCGCCGACGCCGCCGCCGAGCAGAAGTCCCTGGAGGAGTGGCTCCAGGCTGTGTACGCCTGACCCGCCCGCCCCGCTTCTTATCGACGTTATGCCGCTGCACGTCCGGACCTTCAAATGCGGGCAGTGCCCGTTGGTCATGGACCGTGATGCCAACGCGGCCCGTAACCTTGCTGCCCTTGCC
>NZ_JBEZEB010000043.1:0-79936 GCF_040648615.1 Catellatospora sp. NPDC049111
TCCTGGGCGTACTGGGCACCAAGCTGTCGAGCCGGGTCTCCGGCGTTCTGGTCGCGATCAAGGTGGCCGTGGTGCTGCTGGTGATCGTGGTGGGCATCTTGGAGCCGCCCTTGAGGCTCTGGACGACCACCTTGCCGCAACGGCCGTCCGGCATCTCCAGGGTCAAGGTCAAGCCGACCGGGTTCTTGATGGCCGCGGAGTCGGCCGCGGGCCGGAAATCGCCCGCCCAGGGCCGGACGCCGCCGTTACGGCCGGGTTCGGTGAACAGAGCGGCGGAGCCGGACGTTCGCGTGCCGTCCGCGGAGATCAGCACTGCAGCACTTCGATAAGTAGCCATATGCGCCCCACTCTATAGGACGCCGGACCTGATCCGGGTGACACGGAACACCCTGTGACCCGTGCGGTGGCTTCTCACCATGACGTGGGCAGGGGCATGCCCTCGGTGTAGCCCGCCGTCGACTGGACACCGATGAGGGCTCGGGCGTGGAACTCCTCCAGGTTGGTGGCGCCCGCGTAGGTGCAGGCGCTGCGGACCCCGGCGACGATCTCGTCGATGACGTCCTCCACGCCGGGACGGGCCGGGTCCAGGTACATCTTGGCGGTGGAGATGCCCTCCTCGAAGACGGCCTTGCGGGCGCGGTCGAACGCCGAGTCCTCGGCGGTGCGCGCGCTGACCGCCCGCGCCGAGGCCATACCGAAGTTCTCCTTGTAGCGCCGCCCGTCCGGGTCGGTGTAGAGGTCGCCGGGCGATTCGTAGGTGCCCGCCAGCCACGACCCGATCATCACGTTCGCCGCGCCCGCGGCCAGGGCCAGGGCCACATCCCGAGGATGGCGTACGCCGCCGTCGGCCCACACGTGCCGGCCCAGCTCACGGGCCGCCGCCGCGCACTCCAGCACCGCCGAGAACTGGGGCCGGCCCACCCCGGTCATCATGCGCGTGGTGCACATCGCGCCGGGGCCCACGCCGACCTTGATGATGTCGGCTCCCGCCTCGACGAGGTCGCGTACCCCCTCGGCGGTCACCACGTTGCCCGCCACAACCGGCACCTGCGGATCGACCGAGCGCACCGCCCGCAGCGCGTTGATCATGCGGGATTGGTGGCCGTGCGCGGTGTCCACGACCAGCACGTCCACGCCGCCCTCCAGCAGCTCGGCGGCCTTGCCGGCCACGTCGCCGTTGATGCCGATCGCCGCCGCGACCCGCAGCCGCCCCTTCTCGTCCAGCGCCGGGGTGTACAGCGTCGCCCGCAGCGCCCCCTGCCGGGTCGTGATCCCCGCCAGCCGCCCCTCGTGGTCGACCACCGGGGCGACCTTGCGCCGGCCCTGGTTGAGGATGTCGAACGCCTCGCGCGGGCTGGCCGTGGCGGGCACCGTCAGCAGCTCCGTCGACATCACGTCGCGTACCTGGGAGAACCGGTCCACGCCCATCGTGTCGGACTCGGTGACCAGCCCCAGTGGGCGGCCCTGCTCGTCGACGACCACCACGGCCCCGTGCGCCCGCTTGGGCAGCAGGTGGATGGCGTCGCCGACGGTCTCGTGCGGGCGCAGCGTGATGGCCGTGTCGTGCACCAGGTGCCGCTGCTTCACCCAGCCGACCACCTCGGTCACCACGGCGCTCGGGATGTCCTGCGGGATCACCGCGAGGCCGCCGCGCCGCGACACCGTCTCGGCCATGCGCCGCCCGGCGATCGCGGTCATGTTCGCCACCACGATCGGGATGGTGCACCCGGTGCCGTCGGCGGTGGACAGATCCACCTCCATGCGCGAGCCGACCTCGGAACGGCTCGGCGCCATGAAGACATCGCTGTAGGTCAGATCGTGCGCGGGCTGCGCACCGGACAGGAACCGCATGAGGCCATCTTCACCCATGGAACCGACCGGCCCTGTACCGACTGGCATATCCGCATCAGCCGGACACATAGTCCCCTGAAACACGACAAGGAATTAGCTAAACTACCTAATTGATCATCAAATTAGGTAGTTTAGCTAATTCGTTGGGTAGTTTTACCTCACCCGAGTCAGCGTGACCTCCACGGACTGGCCGGTGTTGGAGGGGCCCGCGTAGACGCCCTTGAGCGGGGGCACGTCGCCGTAGTCGCGGCCGCGGCCGACCACCACGTGGCGCTCGCCGACCGGTACGCCGTTCGTCGGGTCGTACGCGTGCCACTGCCCCGACCACCACTCCACCCACGCGTGGCTCTGCCCGGTCACCGGCTTGCCCAGCGGCGCGTTCGGGGTCGGGTGCAGGTAACCGGAGACGTACCGGGCGGGCAGACCCATGGCCCGCAGCAGCGCCACGGACAGGTGCGAGATGTCCTGGCAGACGCCCTGCTTCTGCCGCCACACGTGCACCGCGTCGGTCATCACCCCGGTCGCCCCCGGCGTGTACTCCACCTCCCGCCGGACCAGGTCGAACACGGCCAGCGCGGCCTCGTCCGGCCCGTGCGCGGCGCGCAGTTGCGCGGCGAGCGCGCCCAGTTCCTCGTCGAGCGCGGTGCGCGGCGTCGGCAGCAGCAGTTCCTGCCAGCGGTCGACGTCGTTCGGGTCGGTCAGCTCCGCCCAGGACGGGCCGTCGGCGCGCAGCGCGGCCGGGCCGGACGTCTCCACGGTCGCGTCGGCGATCACCTCCAGCACCTCGTGCGGCACCTGGACGTCGAACGAGGTCACCGTGGTGCCCCAGTAGTCCTGGTAGCGGTACGTGCGGGCGGTGGGCCACACGCTGACCCGGGCGTCGAGCACCGTCTGCCGCGCCTCCGAGCTCGGCGACATCCGCGCCTCGTTGTACGACGACGCGACCGGCCCGCCGTACTGGAAACCGGTCCTGTGCCGAATCTGCAACCGCCACCCCGGGCCCGAGACCGTCATGCGTGCCGCCCTTCTACGGAATACCGGTTCATGCGACCGCTCCGGCCTGCCAGTGGACGGCGGCGGTCTGGCGGAAGTAGCGGGCCGAGACCGCGTCGTTGACCTGGGAGCAGGTGCGTTCCAGGCCGGACAGGACCGGGCCGAGGTCGGCGAGCAGCTCGTCGGGCGAGCGGTAGGCCAGGTCGGTGCGGGCGCGGCCGAGGATGCGCTGCGCGTCGGTGCCCATGCCGACCCGGCCGGTGCGGGTGGTGCCCGCGACGGGCTCCAGCTCGGCCAGGCAGGACTCGGCGGTGACCAGCGCGGCCAGGATCGACCGCGGGAACAGCCGGTCGAGCAGCAGGAACTCGGCCGCGTGCCGGTCGCTGAGCGAGCCGCGGTAGGTGCGCAGGTAGGTCTCCCACGCCCCGCACGAGCGCAGCAGGGTCAGCCAGTTCGGGATGCTCCCGCCGGCCCGGGTGTGCGTGGACAGCAGGCGGGCGGTCATGTCGACCCGCTCCACACTGCGGCCCAGCACCAGGAACAGCCAGCCCTCGTCGCGGCTCATGGTGGCGTCGGCGAGCCCGGCCAGCACCGAGCAGCGTTCGCGTACCCAGGTGAAGAACTGGTGCACGCCGCCCTCCTCGATGCGGCGGCGCGACCCGGCCAGGCCGAGCCAGGTGGTGTTGAGGCACTCCCACATCTCGGCGCTGACCGTCTCGCGCGCGCCGCGGGCGTTCTCCCGGGCGGCGGCCAGCGCCCCGAGCACCGAGCTGGTGCTGGTCAGGTCGAGGCCGAGGCGCTCGACGACGCCGGGCAGGCTGGCGCTTTCGTCGGGGCCGATCGGCAGCCCCATGACCGACAGCAGCGACCGGCAGGCCTGCTCCTCGTCGGTCCACGGGTCCTGCAGCATGCGGTGCAGGTGCACGTCGAGGATGCGGGCGGTGTCCTCGGCCCGCTCGACGTAGCGGCCGATCCAGTACAGCGATTCGGCGATCCGGCTCAGCATTGAACCCTCCCGTCGGCGCGTGCCTGCTGTTGCTGCTGCTGTTGCTGGTTGTTGCCGGACTGGCCGGGCCCCGGGTCGGGGCGGCGTGGCGACGGGATGACCGTGATCTCCCCGGGGAACGGGTCCTGCCAGTCCTCGGCCGGGGAGCCGGGCTCGGGCAGCACCCAGGTGTCCTTGGAGCCGCCGCCCTGACTGGAGTTGACGACCAGCGCGCCCTCGGGCAGCGCCACCCGGGTCAGCCCGCCGGGCAGCACTCGGACCTGGTTGCCGTCGTTGACCGCGAACGGCCGCAGGTCCACGTGCCGGGGCCGGAGCCGGTCCTCGATCAGCGTCGGCACCATGGACAGCTTCACCTCACGCTGGGCGATCCAGCCGCGCGGGTCGAGCCGGATGCGCTGGCGTACGTGCTCCAGCTGCTCCTCGGCGGCCTGCGAGCCGATCACGATGCCCGCGCCGCCCGACCCGTCGACCGGCTTGAGCACCAGCTCGTCCAGCCGGCTCAGCACGTGGGTGCGCACGTCCGGGTCGTCCAGCCGGTACGTCTCCACGTTGGCCAGCAGCGGTTCCTCGCCCAGGTAGTAGCGGATCAGGTCGGGCACGTACGTGTAGAGCAGCTTGTCGTCGGCGACGCCGTTGCCGACCGCGTTGGCGATGGTGACGTTGCCCGCGCGCGCGGCGTTGAGCAGGCCCGCGCAGCCGAGCATCGAGTCGGCCCGGAAGTGCACCGGGTCGAGGAACTCGTCGTCGATGCGCCGGTAGATCACGTCGACGCGCTGCTCGCCCGCGGTGGTGCGCATGGCGACCTCGTGGCCTGCGCAGACCAGGTCGCGTCCCTCGACCAGCTCCACGCCCATCTCCCGGGCCAGCAGCGCGTGCTCGAAGTACGCCGAGTTGTGCACGCCCGGGGTGAGCACCACCACG
This sequence comes from Catellatospora sp. NPDC049111, assembly GCF_040648615.1. NCBI lineage: Bacteria > Bacillati > Actinomycetota > Actinomycetes > Micromonosporales > Micromonosporaceae > Catellatospora > Catellatospora sp. NPDC049111. The sequence goes on from NZ_JBEZEB010000043.1 coordinate 4,772, forward strand.
GTTGGATCGTCCACTCCGGCCGGTGCCGAGGCGCGCAGGGCCTGCAGGAGCATGCCGGGGTACGACTCGACGGGCCGCACCCGGGTCTGCGCGAACACCTCGGGCAGCACGTGCGCCATGGCGCGCCGGTTCTCCATCACGTAGCTCACCCCGGACGGGGTGCGCACGTTGTCCTCCAGGACCCGGAACTCACCGGCCTCGTCGCGGATCAGGTCGACCCCGGCGACGTGCACGCGCACCCCGTTCGGCGGCACGATGCCGGCCGCCTCGCGGTGGAAGTGGGCGCTGGTCACGATGAGCCGCCGGGGCACGATGCCGTCCTTGAGGACGTTGCCTTCGCCGTAAACGTCGGCCAGGAACGCCTCCAGGGTGCGCACCCGCTGGGCGACGCCGGCCTCGACGTGCCGCCACTGCTCGGCGGCGATGATGCGGGGCACGATGTCCAGCGGGAACGGCCGCTCGACGCCCTTGAGGGCGAACGTGATGCCCTGGTCGAGGAAGGCTCTGGCCAGCACCTCGGCCCGGATCCGCAGCTCGCCGCCGGCCAGCGGGCGCAGGGTCGCGTGCAGCGCCTCGTAGGTGGGCCGGGGCTCGCCGGGAACCCCGAACATCTCGTCCCAGCCGGGTCCGAGCGGGTAATCCTCGAAAAGGTCCGCCATGTCCCGACGCTACGCGGGAAGCGTTGCGATTGCGTAAACGATGTGAGATCTGGGACGCCGGAACAAAACGGTCAGCGCAATGTCCGATTTAGACTGAATCACTTCATCGCAACTCCAGTTATGGTAACTGGAGTTGCGATGAAGTGGCGGCCTACTCGACGTCGTGCTGCATCAGCTGGCGGGCGGCCTCGGCGAGGCTGCCGCTCAGCGACGGGTAGATGGTGATGGTGTGGGCGAGCTGGTCCACCGTCATGTGGTTCTCCACCGCCATGGTCAGCGGCATGATCAGCTCGCTGGCCCGGGGCGCGACGACGACGCCGCCGACCACGATGCCGCTGGCCGGGCGGCAGAACAGCTTGATGAAGCCGTCGTCGAGGCCCGCCATCTTGGCGCGGGCGTTGCCGGCCAGCGGCAGCATGACCTGCCGGGCCGGAACCTTGCCGCTGTCCACGTCGGCCTGGGAGACACCGACCGTGGCCAGCTCCGGGTCGGTGAAGACGTTCGCGGCGACGGTGCGCAGCCGCAGCGGGGCCACCGCCTCGCCGAGCGCGTGCCACATCGCGATCCGGCCCTGCATGGCCGCGACGCTGGCCAGCGGGAGCACGCCGGTGCAGTCGCCGGCGGCGTACACCCCGGGCACGTTGGTGCGCGACACCCGGTCGACCGTGACGTAACCGCCGGGGCCCACGTTGACGCCGTATTCGATCAGGCCCAGGTCGGTGGTGTTGGGGATGGAGCCGACCGCCATCAGCGCGTGCGAGCCGGTGACCACCCGGCCGTCGGACAGGGTGACCTCGACGCCGTCGCCGACCCGCTTGACCGCGTCGGCCCGCGAATTGTTCAGGATCGTCATGCCGCGGGCCCGGAACACCCGCTCGATCGCCATCGCCGCGTCGGCGTCCTCGTGCGGCATGACCCGGTCGCGGGACGACACCAGGGTCACCGGCACGCCCATGGCCAGGTACGACGAGGCGAACTCGGCGCCGGTGACACCCGAGCCGATGACGATCAGGTGCTCGGGCAGCGCCGGCAGGTCGTACACCTGGCGCCAGGTCAGGATGCGCTCGCCGTCGGGCAGCGCGCTGGCCAGCCGCCGCGGCGTCGCGCCGGTCGCGATCAGCACGGTGCTCGCGTCGATGGCGTACTCGGCGTCGCCGTCGGCCGGGCGCACCCGCACCCGGTGGGTGTGGCCGAGGGTGTCGTCGCCCATCTTCGCGGTGCCCTTGACCAGGGTGACCCCGGCCTTGATCAGCTTCGCGTGGATGTCGCCGGACTGTGCCAGGGCCAGCCGCTTCACCCGGCCGTGGACCGCGGCGGCGTCGACGGTGACGGTGCCCGCGCCCTCGTAGTGGACGCCGAACTCCTCGGTGTCCCGGTAGCTCGTCACGACCTCGGAGCTGGCGATGAAGGTCTTGGACGGGACGCAGTCGTGCAGCACGCAGGCGCCGCCGGCGCCGTCCGCCTCCACGACCGTGACGTCCGCGTCGAGCTGCGCGGCGACCAGCGCCGCCTCGTATCCGGCGGGGCCGCCACCGATGATCACAATCCGACTCACGGTGTCATTCTTCCCTACCGGGCAAGTCGGCCAGGCGCGGATGCGACCGGGCTCACGCTCACCCAGCGTGCCGGAAAAGACACCGAATGGTCCGACACGCACGGGCGTATTCTCAGCAAGGCGTCCGGGCGGCTATCGTCATCGCCGTGCGTCATTACGCAGCGTACGGCTCGAACCTGGACCCAGCCCGCATGCGGGCCTACTGTCCGCACTCGCCTATGGTCGGGACCGGCTGGCTCGAAGATTGGCGGCTGACCTTCGCAGGCGAGGACGAGGTCGGCTGGGAAGGCGCGGTCACCACGATCGTGGAGTCGCCCGGAGACCGGATCTTCGTGGCGCTGTACGACGTGCACCCGTGGGACGAGGCGGCGCTCGACGAGGTCGAGGGCGCCAACGCGGGCACCTACACCAAGCTGCAACTACGGGTCGCGACCCTGGACGGCAGCGCGCTGGCCTACGTCTACGTCTTCAACGGGTACGAGGGCGGCCTGCCGACCGCCTGGTACCTGTCCGAGATCGCGAACGCGGCGGAGAAGGCGGGCGCGCCCGACGACTACGTCGCCGCCCTGCGCGCCCGGCCCACCCGCACCGTCCGGCCCTAGCTCGGCAGGGCCGGCCGCTCGTAGATGTTGGCCTGGTAGGCCGCCCGCATGCCGACGCCGGTGTAGAGCCGGATGGCCTCGGTCGGGTTCGCCAGGTCCACGCCCAGGCCCGCGGAGACCCGGCCGTTGGCCAGGTAGCGGGCGAACGCGGCGGCGAGCAGCGCCCGGCCGACGCCACGCTTGCGGAACTCGGCGCGCACCGCGAGGTGCTTCACCCAGCCCTCGTTGACGGCTTCGCTCTGCTCCGACGACTGCAGGATGCCGGCCATCACGCCGTCCACCTCGGCGACGAACCACTCGTCCAGGCGCACCCGGTGGCCGTCGAGGAAACGCTCGCGCCACCGGTCGTAGCCGGTCGGCTGGTAGTCGGGGGTGTCCCGGAACGCGGCGTCGAGCACGTCGAAGAACTCCGGCATGTCCGCCTCGGTCACCGCGCGCACGGTCACGCCGGGCACCGGGTCCAGCGCCGGGGCGGGCAGGTCGAGCTGCATGCGGGCGTACTGCTTGACGAAGTCGAAGCCCGCCGCGGTCAGCGACTCGATCCAGTAGGCCTCGACCGGGATGGCCCCGGCCCGCACCGTTCCCTCGCCGCGCTCGCGCGCCCGGCGCTCCGTCTCGGCCAGCATGCGCGCCAGCAGCGGGCGCATCGCGGGACGGCCACCCTCGGGGTGGACGTAGACCTCCAGGAAGTCGCGCGGGGCCTCGCCCGGGTTCTCCAGGTAGCCCCAGCCCGCGATCGCACCGGCGGCGGTCACCGCGACCGTGCTGTACGGCCCCGCCAGCGCCTCGGCGACGTCCTCCGGGGCGAAGTCGGCGAAGCCCACCGCGGTCATGTCACTGGCGTGCACGAGCGCCAGCAGGTCAGCGGCGTCCTCGTCACGCGTCGGCCGGAATGACCAGCCCTCGGGAAGTTCGTTCGTCACGCCGCCATCCTGACAACCCACCCCGGAAGGTCACCACCGGATTTGCCCGGCCCACTCGCCCGCGCGGCCGGTCAAGATCGCTCGGCTTGCCGGGCAGGTGGGCGAATGCGAGCTCAAGATACGCACAGTTGCCAGGCAAGTCGGATGATCAAGGGGCGGGGTCAGCGGTGGCGGGAGAAGACGGTGCGGGTGGTGTCCTTGAGGATCGTGATCCATTCGCCGCGTTCGGCGGGGGTGAAGTTCTGGACGGCCTGGCCGCTGATGCGGTCGGCCACCGCGTCGGCCCAGGCCCGGCGGCGCAGCAGCGGAGCCACCGGCGGGTACGGCGGCTGCCAGCCGAACGCGACCGCGGCCGCCTCGCCCTCGGGGCCCGCGATCAGCGCCTGGACCGGGCTCAGGCCGCTGGACCGCACCCCGAGCAGCAGCGCCCCGGCCCGGTGCTCGCGCAGCAGGTGCAGCGCGACGGCGGCGCGGGCGCCCGGCCCGTCGTCGGGCACCGGCATCGCCCGCCACGCGGCGAACAGCGGCAGGCCTGAGCCGTCGGCGGCCAGCACCGCCTTCTCGGTCAGCTCCACCAACCGGTCCACCTTGGCCGCGTCGTCGAGGTGCTCGCTGCCCCAGCGGCAGCACTCGGCGAGCAGGTGCGCGGCGACCTCGCGGGGCGACAACGCGCGCCGGGCCGCGTCCCAGCCGTCGCGCACCGCCTCGGGCGTGATCAGGCCCAGCGCCGCGGCGACGGTGTCGGGGCGCACGTCCCCCAGCGCCCCGCCACGCCCGGCGACATAGCAGGCCCAGCCGGTGAGGCCGAGTTCGCGGGCACGGCGCAGGGTGCGGGGGCATTCCAGGAACGCGCCGCCGAGCCGGTTCACCGCATCGGCCGCCATCGCCGCGGTCTGCATGGGCGTGGCCGTCAAAGGGGGTGTCACATGTGGATTGTGCCGCGCCGGACGCGCCAGGTCAGCCCCCCGGAAAGCGGGTGCGACGTGGACCGGGCCGCCCTAGGCTGGCTCGCGTTGCATACACCCTCGTCGAAAGCGTGGTGCGCGGTGCGCGCGGACATGTACTTCTCGGTCGATGTGGAGGCCGACGGCCCGATCCCGGGGCCGTACTCGATGCTGAGCTTCGGCGCGGCGGTGGCCGGGACCAGGGGTGAGGCCTTCGCGCGGGCCGAGCCGACCGCGGCGACGTTCTACCGCGAGCTGAAGCCGATCAGCGACGAGTTCGTGCCGGCCGCGTTGGAGGTGTCCGGGCTGGACCGGGCGGCGCTGCAGCGCGAGGGCACGGAACCGGTGGTGGCGATGCGGGAGTTCAGCAAGTGGGTCACCGCCACGGCCGGTGAGTTCCGGCCGGTGTTCGTCGCGTACCCGGCCAGTTTCGACTGGATGTTCGTGTACTGGTACCTGATCCGGTTCACCGGGGCCAGCGTGTTCGGGCACTCCGGCTGCCTGGACGTGAAGACGGCGTACGCGATCCGGGCGGGCGTGCCGCTCGGCCGGGCGACCAAGCGCGCCATGCCGCGGCACCTGATGTCCACCCGGCGGCACACGCACCACGCGCTTGACGACGCGGTCGAGCAGGCCGACCTGTTCGCGAACCTGATGACCTGGGACGGCTCCGCCTAGACCGCCACCGTGGACCCGGCGGCCAGCCGCGCGTACTCGGCTCCCGAGCGCGCCGTCATGTGCGCGTCGGTGAGCGCGAGACCCTGCTCGTTGAACAGGCAGTCGTGCATGGCGTACGCCCGCCGCGGCTTGACGGCCCGCACGAAGTCGATCGACTCGGCCAGTTTCAGCCAGGGGCCGGAGATCGGCACGAAGAGGGTCTCCACGTTGGCGCCCTCGGGCACGTCGAACGAGTCCCCGGGGTGGTAGAGCGACTCGTTGACCAGGAAGCCGAGATTCGCCACCTGCGGGATCTCCGGGTGGATCACGGCGTGCAGCCCGCCGTACGCCCGTACCAGCAGGTTGGCCGCGGTGAACGCGTGCCCGGAGGTGACCGGAACGGCCGCACCCGCCCACTGCGCGGCGAACTTGTCCACCACGTCCGGGTGCGCGTGGATCGTGATCGAGGGCCGCTTGGCCAGCGCGTCGGCCAGCCGGTCGGCGTCCACGTGGTCGGCATGCTCATGGGTGAGCAGCACCGCGTCGGCCCCGTCGAGGGCGCGCTCCGACTCGCTCCATACCCCGGGATCGATCACCACGACCGCGTCGTCGTGCTCGATCCGCAGGCAGGAGTGCGAGAACTTCGTCACCCGCATCGGTGGCCGCCTTTCCGTGTCTCGTGAATTCGTGGCCCGAATGTCGTCCTTCCGTGACCAGTCTGCCGGAACCTGAGAGGTCATGAGTGACGTCCGCAAAGGCATGAAGAAGACGTTCGTAACAGTGGCACTGAGCGCTCTGCTGTTGCTCGCGGGTTGTTCGGCGGCCGACGGGACGGCGACCGACACGGGCATGCCGGGGGGCGCCGCGCCCGAGGCACCCGCGGACGGCGGCGCCGGCCTGGGATACCAGCAGAACGGCAAGACCGGGGAGGGTGCGGCGGTCGTTCCCGATGGCGTCACCGCCACCGGCGGGCCGGTCGTCGGCCGGTCCCTGATCTACCGCGGTGACATCTCCGTGCGCGTCGACGACGTCGCCGCGTCCGCCGACCGGCTGACCTCGCTGGTCACCACGGCGGGCGGGCACATCGGGGCGGAGAAGCGCGTCAACGACGGCACCGAGTCCCAGGCCTCGATCACGGTCCGGGTGCCCGCGAAGCAGTTCCACGGCGTGGTGGAGCAGGTCGCGAAGCTGGGCACCGAACTCAGCCGGAGCTCGAACACCGAGGACGTCACCGAGGCGGTCGTCGACCTGGACACCCGCATCGCCGCCCAGAAGGCCAGCGTCGAGTCGGTGCGCCGGATGTTCGCGCAGGCCAAGCAGCTCAGCGAGGTGGTGATGCTGGAGCGCGAGCTGAACCAGCGCCAGGCCGAGCTGGCCTCCCTGGAGCGCAAGAAGGCGGGCCTGGACGACCTGGTCTCGCTGTCCACGATCACCGTGACGCTGGTCGGCCCGCACACCCCGCTGCCCGAGCCCGAGGAGGAGCCCCTGCCGGGCTTCCTGGGCGGGCTTGCGGCGGGCTGGGACGCCTTCGTCGCCTCGGTGCAGGTGGCGCTGGCGATCCTGGGCTTCCTGCTGCCGTTCCTGGTCGCCCTGGCGATTCCGGTCGGCCTGGTGATCGCCCTGCGCCGACGCCGTAGGCCCGCTCCGGCCCCCGCCACCGTGCCCGCGGCCCCGCCCTCCACCTCCACCGACGACTGACCCCCGCGTCAGCGGGCGAGTCGTCGGTGATCGCCGTTTCCGGTCAAAGAGTGCGGTCCCCCCGCACTTCTCGACCGGAAACGGCGATCATGCCGCGGAGCGGCGGACCGGCTACGCACGAAAGCCCCGGCGCGGGCCGGGGCTTTCGTGTCGCGAATCGGATCAGAAGGAGGGGGAGGCCAGCGCCGCCAGGGCGGTGTGGACCATGGTGCGCACGCCGTAGCCGATGGCGCGCTCGTCGACGTCGAAGGCGGACTGGTGGATGTCCATCGGGGCGGAGCCGGGGATGCCCGTGCCCAGCCGGATCATCGCGCCGGGCACGTGCTCCAGGTAGAAAGCGAAGTCCTCGCCGCCCATGCTGATCTCGGCCTCGACGACCCGCTCCGCGCCCAGCGCCGCACCGGCCGCGCCCGCGATCACCGCGGAGGCCATCCGGTCATTGATCACCGGGGGCACGCCGCGGGTGTAGCGCACGTCGGCCTTCGCGCCCGTGCCGGCGACCACGTCCTTGATGAGCTGGGTGACGAGGTCGGGGGCCTCGCGCCAGGCGTCGCGGTTGAGCACCCGGATGGTGCCCTTGGCGCTGCCCTCGTTCGGGATGGCGTTGGAGGCCTCGCCGGCGTGGATCGAGCCGAAGACCATGGACAGCCCGGCCCGCGGATCGACCCGGCGTCCCAGCAACGCGGGCACCTCCGTCACCACCCGTCCCAGCGCGTACACCAGGTCGGCGGTCAGGTGGGGGCGGGCGGTGTGGCCGCCCTTGCCGCTCAGCCGCACCTCGACCGCGTCGCAGGCGGCGGTGATCGCACCGGAGCGCACGCCCACGATGCCCACGGGCAGCTGCGGCGCGCAGTGCAGCGCGTAGATCGCCGCGACGTCCTTCAGCGCGCCCGCGGAGATCATCTCGGGCGCTCCCGAGTTGATCGACTCCTCGGCGGGCTGGAAGATCAGCCGCACCCGGCCGCCGATGCCGCCCTGCTGCTCCAGCTGGGCCAGCGCCAGGCCGACCCCGAGCAGCACCGTGGTGTGCACGTCGTGGCCGCAGGCGTGGGCCGCGTTGGCGACCGTCGAGCGGTACGGCACGTCCTTGGTGTCCGGCAGTGGCAGCGCGTCGAGGTCGGCGCGCAGCGCGATGACCCGGTCGCCCTCGCCGATGTCACACATCACGCCGTTGCCGCGGGGCAGGAACTTCGGCTGCAGACCGGCGGCCGCGAGCTCGCGGGCGACCAGTGCGGCGGTCTCGAACTCCTGGTGCGAGAGTTCCGGGTGCGCGTGAAGGTGACGTCGTACCGCTACCAGGTTCGCGCCGTGCGCGGCGAGCCAGCGGTCGAGCCGGCCAGGTAGCGGATCGGTGTCCGACATGATCTCGGACACCATGGACGACGTCAGCAAGCTGCTCTTGGGCAGCGCCAGCGCACTCGTCACGGCAGATTCTCGATCTCGGTCGATGGGATAAACAGCGTCCAGCCTAGCCCTGCACCGGTGACTCTGCGCAACTACATCTTTGTAGTAGTTGGGTTGCTCAGAGTCACATTCGAGCAGGTCGGAGCCTTGGCAAGCGTGCAGGACCCTCGATGGCAAGTGTCCTCACCTCCTACAACGGGTGACGACGTGCCGGGTCACGCAACACGCGAGACTGACATCACCACCGATATTTCCGTCGCACATTCGGTGCGCGCCGATTCCGTTGTCCCACAAGGAGGACCGCACGGCCGATTCGATCAGGAACCTGTGGACAGAAAACACCGCCGAACCGTGCCATAAGTTCATGATCAACCCAGAAACAAACCACCCCGGCGGGGGTCGCCCGCCGGGGTGGGTGAGGGGGGTGGGTCAGAAGGTTTCGCGGGGGGCGTGGGTGCCCCAGACGGCACGCAGGGCGTGGCAGACCTCGCCGACGGTGGCCTTGAGGCGCAGGGCCTCGCGCATGGGATAGAGCACGTTCTCGGTGCCGTGGGCGGCGGCGCGGAGTTTGTCCAGGGCGGCGTCGACGGCGTCGTTGTCGCGTTCGGCGCGCAGCCGGGCCAGGCGGGCGGCCTGGTCGGCCTCGATCGCCGGGTTTACGCGCAGCGGCTCGTACGGCTCCTCGACGTCGATGGTGAACCGGTTCAGGCCCACCACCACCCGCTCGCGGGAGTCGATCTCCAGGGCGGTGCGGTACGCCGAGGACTCGATCTCGCGCTTCTGGAAGCCGGCTTCGATGGCGTCGACGGCCGAGCCGTACTCGAACACCCGGTCGATCAGCGCCCGCGCCTCGGCCTCGATCTCGTCCGTCATCGCCTCGACCACGTACGAGCCCGCGAACGGGTCCACCGTGGCGGTCAGGTCGGTCTCGTACGCCAGCACCTGCTGGGTGCGCAGGGCGAGCCGGGCGGCCTTCTCGGTGGGCAGCGCGATGGCCTCGTCGTAGGAGTTGGTGTGCAGCGACTGGGTGCCGCCCATGATCGCGCCGAGCGCCTGCGCGGTGACCCGGACCAGGTTGACCTCGGGCTGCTGGGCGGTGAGCTGCACGCCCGCGGTCTGGGTGTGGAAGCGCAGCATCCACGACTTCGGGTCCTTGGCGCCGAACTCCTCGCGCATCACCTTGGCCCAGATGCGGCGGGCGGCGCGGAACTTCGCCACCTCCTCCAGCAGCGTGGTGCGGGCGACGAAGAAGAACGACAGGCGCGGGGCGAACGTGTCCACGTCCAGGCCTGCGGCGACGGCGGCGCGCACGTACTCGATGCCGTCGGCCAGCGTGAACGCGATCTCCTGCACGGGCGTCGCGCCCGCCTCCGCCATGTGGTAGCCGGAGATCGAGATGGTGTTCCACTTGGGGATCTCGGCCCGGCAGTAGGCGAACGTGTCGGCGACCAGGCGCAGCGACGGCTTGGGCGGGAAGATGTACGTCCCGCGGGCGATGTACTCCTTGAGGATGTCGTTCTGGATGGTGCCGTTGAGCTTGTCACCCGGCACCCCCTGCTCCTCGGCGACCAGCTGGTAGAGCAGCAGCAGCACGCTGCCCGGCGCGTTGATCGTCATCGAGGTGGACACCTTGTCCAGCGGGATGTCCTTGAACAGCAGCCGCATGTCCTCGATCGAGTCGATCGCGACGCCCACCTTGCCGACCTCGCCGTGCGCGATCGGCTCGTCGGAGTCGTAGCCCATCTGCGTGGGCAGGTCGAACGCCACCGACAGGCCCATGGTGCCCGCGTTGAGCAGCTGGTGGTAGCGAGCGTTGGACTCCACCGCCGTGCCGAACCCGGCGTACTGGCGCATGGTCCACGGGCGCGAGGTGTACATCGTCGGGTAGACACCCCGGGTGAAGGGGTACTGACCGGGCTTCTCGCCGTCGGCCGGGCCGTAGACGGGCTCGATCGGGAAGCCGGACTCGCTACGCCTCGGTGAACGCTCGTTCATACGGGGGATGTTAGGCGTCCCGGACGGGTCCCGGGGTGAGGGATAACGCACATCACGTACACCGAGGGTGATGGCAAGGGGACGGAACCGTGAAATTCGGTCTCAGAACCCGCCCACGGCTTTCCCTGCGGCGCGGTGTCGTACAGGATAGGGGTGAGCGACCCCATTCCCCTTTGCCATCGTCCCCTCTCCTTTGGCGGCTTAAGCAGTGACCACCCATGCATCCACCTGGAGCGGCAATCCCTCTTCGGGCCGCGCGGCTCCGGGCACCGTCATCGGCGGACGCTATTCACTCCGCACCGCGATCGGGCACGGCGGCATGGGCACCGTGTGGCGTGCCGCCGACACCGTGCTGCGCCGCGAGGTCGCCGTCAAGGAGGTCGTGCTGCCGCCGGGCCTGGCCGCCAGCGACGCCGCCTCGATGTACGAGCGCACCCTGCGCGAGGCCCGCGCCGCGGCGAGCCTGTCGCACCCGAGCGTGGTCCAGGTCTTCGACGTGGTCACCGAGGGCGGCCGGCCCTGGATCGTGATGGAGCTGCTCGACGCCCGCGGCCTGGCCGACATGGTGATCGAGGACGGCCCGCTGGCCCCCCGCGCGGTCGCGAAGATCGGCATCGCGCTGCTCGGCGCGCTGGAGGTGGCGCACGCCGCGGGCGTGCTGCACCGCGACGTCAAGCCCGCCAACGTCCTGATCACCAAGGACGGCCGCTGTGTGCTCACCGACTTCGGCGTGGCCAAACTGCCGACCGACGTGCAGCTGACCACCCCGGGCATGGTGCTGGGCTCGCCCCACTTCATCTCCCCCGAACGCGCGCTGGGCCACCGCTTCGGCCCGCCCAGCGACCTGTTCTCGCTCGGCGTGACCATGTACACCGCCGTCGAGGGCCGCCCGCCGTTCGACAAGGGCGACCCGCTGGCGACCATGCACGCCGTGGTCGAGGAGGAGCCCGTCCCCCCGCAGCGCTGCGGTCCCCTGCGCGAGGTGCTCTACGGCCTCATGGAGAAGGACCCGGACCGGCGCTGGGACGTGACCACCGCCCGCGCCACGCTGCGGGAGCTGCTGGCCGGCCCGCTGGCCCAGAACGCCGTGCCGCAGCACGTCACCGACCCGTGGGCGGTCGTCGCGCCGCAGCCCGCCACCACCGCGTGGGTCACCCCGGCGCAGCCCGAGCGCCCCGCCAAGGAGATCGGCGGCCGGGCGCTGCTGCACACCGGCGAGATGCCGGCCTCCCGGGCGGGTGGCCGCACCCGGGCGAGCGCTGCCGACCCGCTGGACATGCCGACCGGGGCGCACCCCGCGCCGACCGGCGCCCTGCAGACTCTCCCGCCGAAGACCGCCAAGGCCGGCCCGTCCGCGCTCGACGGCGTGGTCGGCCAGGTCAAGGCCCTGCCGAAGAAGCTGCGCCTGGCCGTCGGTGCGGGACTCGTGGGCGTGCTCGTGGTCACCGGCGTGGCTTGGGCCGTGATGGGCGGCGGCGACGAGACCCCGCAGGGCGCGGCGATCGGCGCCTCGCCGAGCGCCCCCGCGGCCTCGTCCGCCTCCGCGCAGGTGCCCGAGGGCATGCAGCGGGTGACCTTCAAGAACGTCACGGTGCTGGTCCCCAAGGGCTGGACCCCGGCCAAGTCGGGCAGCTACATCGACTACCGCGACCCGACCGACAAGGAACGCTGGCTGCGCATCAACGTCTACAAGTCGGGCGGCAACCCGACCCGGGAGCTGGAAGGCGCGGAGAAGAACTTCAAGAAGGAAGACCGCTGCCAGAAGGACACCTACCAGCGGATCGAGCTCAGCGACCAGAAGCTCGGCACGCTGGAGACCGCCGCGCAGCTGGAATACCAGTGCACCCCGCCCAACAAGAACCCGCGGCACGCGATCTGGCGGATCGGCGTCGAGGGCGGCACGGCGTTCCACATCTACCTGTCGACCTGGGAGGACTCGTTCGCCCAGGACAAGGCGTTCTTCGACCAGGCGATCGACTCGTTCACGATCACAACCTGAGAGGTTCGCCGAGCAACCGACCGGTCTGCGTGTTATGAAACACCGATGACCGACTTGCTTGCCGATCGCGTACGCCACTGGATCGCTCAGGATCCCGATCCCGACTCCCGGCAGGAGCTCCAGCGGCTGCTGGACGCGCTGCCGGGCACGGAGGCGGAGCTCACCGACCGGTTCAGCGGGCCGCTCACGTTCGGCACGGCCGGCCTGCGCGGGCCGCTGCGGGCGGGGCCGAACGGCATGAACCTGGCCGTCGTCCGCCAGGCCGCCGCCGGGCTGGTCAACTGGCTCACCAAGCACGAGCCGGGCGGCCTGGTGGTGATCGGCTACGACGCGCGCCGCGGCTCGCACGAGTTCGCGCTGGAGACCGCCCGGGTCGCGACCGGCTCCGGCATGCGCGCCGCGCTCCTGCCGCGCCCGCTGCCCACGCCGGTGCTCGCGTACGCGGTGCGCGCCATGGACGCGGTCGCGGGCGTCATGGTCACCGCCTCCCACAACCCGCCCCAGGACAACGGCTACAAGGTCTACCTGGGTGAGCACCTGGGCGGCCCGCTCGGCGCGGGGGCGCAGATCGTGCCCCCGGCCGACCAGGAGATCGAGGCGGAGATCCGCGCGGTCAAACTGCTGTCCGAGGTGCCGCTCGGCCACCCGGGCACGGTGCTCGGTGACGACATCGTGGACTCGTACCTGACTGCGGCCGCCGCGGTGGTGCAGGACGACCAGCCCAAGGACCTGGCGGTGGCGTACACGCCGCTGCACGGCGTCGGCGGCAAGGTGCTCGGCGACGCGTTCCTGCGCGCCGGGTTCGCGCTGCCCGCGACCGTTCCCGCGCAGGCCGAACCGGACGGCGCGTTCCCCACGGTGGCGTTCCCGAACCCGGAGGAGCCGGGCGCGATGGACCTGGTCCTCGCGCTGGCGGCCGAGCGCCGCGCGGACATCGTCATCGCCAACGACCCCGACGCCGACCGTTGCGCCGTCGCGGTGCCGGTCGGCAACGGCAACGGCTGGCGCATGCTGCGCGGCGACGAGGTGGGGGTGCTGCTCGCCGACCACCTGATGCGGCTGGGCCGCACCGGCACGTACGCCACCACGATCGTCTCGTCGTCGATGCTGCGGGCCATGGCCGCCAAGCGCGGCGTCGGGTACGCCGAGACGCTCACCGGGTTCAAGTGGCTCGCCCGCGCCGCGCCCGACCTCGCCTACGGGTACGAGGAGGCGCTGGGCATCTGCGTGGCGCCGTGGATGGCCCGCGACAAGGACGGCATCACCGCTGCGCTGCTCGTCGCCGAGTTGGCCGCCGGTCTGAAGGCGGAGCTGCGCACCCTCACCGACCGGCTGGACGAGCTGGCCGCCGAGTTCGGCCTGTACGTCACCGACCAGCTCTCGGTGCGGGTCGACGACCTGGCCGAGATCGGCACGATGATGGCGCACCTGCGCGCCAAGCTGCCCACCTCGCTGCTCGACGAGCCGGTCACCTCCACCGAGGACCTGCTCGACCGCCCCGCCGAGTCGGCCGCCGACGTGGTCATCCTGCGCACCGAGACCGCGCGGGTGGTGGTCCGCCCGTCCGGCACCGAGCCGAAGCTCAAGGCATACCTGGAGGTGGTCGAGCCGGTCACCGACGGCGACGTCGCCTCGTCGCGCGAACGCGCCGCCGCCACCATCCGCGCCCTGCGCACCGAGGTCGCCGCCGCCCTCGGCATCTGGTCCGTCAGCCCGTAACGAGCAAGGAAGGGCACCTTCACAACGCTCCGCGTTGTAGAAGGTGCCCTTCCTAACATCTCAGGTCGTTGACCTGGGCTTTTGGATGAGATCAGCGCGGGCGGTGGCAGCGCCACGCTGATGCGCCCTAAGAGGAGGGCGCGACCAGCGGGCCGACGTCCCAGACGGTGACTCCGCCGGTGCGTACGCCATCGGTGTCCACCAGGTCGTCGACCAGCTTGCGCAGCACGTCGGCGCGGGGCTCGCGATCGGACAGCACCAGTGCTCCGGCCCGCCAGAACCGCAGGTCGGCGATCAGCCCGTCGCGCATCCGCGCGGTGACGCGGGGGGCTTTCGCGCCCTCGGCGACCGCGGCCAGCAGCAGGTCCGTGGGACGCGGCGGCGGCCCGAAGACGGCGGACCCCGGCTCGCGGCCCGGCCCGATGAAGTAGCCGCCGGGGAACGTGTAGTCCGCTCCGGACTGCGCCCACCAGTGCATGCCGTCGCTGTGCTTGTTGCTGGTCACGGGCACGGTCACCAGGGTGCGACCCGCCGGGACGTACGCCCGCCAGGTGCCCTCGGTGATGAACCGCGGCACCGGCATCCCGCGGTGCGTCAGCAGCGGCAGCGGCAGCAGCGGCACCAGCGCGAGCACGACCAGGGCGTACGCCAGCCGCCGCACCGGCAGTTCTCCCGCCGATCGGCGCGGCAGCCGCCCGACGGCCTCGATCGCCAGCGCCAGCAGCGCCCCGGCCACCGGCAGCAGCACCAGCCCGAACCGGACCGGCACCACCGACTCCAGCAGCGGCAGTTGCCCCAGCGGCCGCCACAGGCCGGGCAGCGCGGTGCGCTCGCCGCCCGCGAACACCTGCTTGCCCATGGCGAAGAGCGCGAACACCGCTCCGGTCGCCAGCAGCGCCCGGACCAGCGCACGCTGCCACAGCCAGCCCGCCACCGCCAGCGCCAGCACCGCCAGCAGCGGCCAGCCGAGGAACGTGTTCTCCTCGGCGGCGTTCGGCGCGAGCAGCCGGACCGCGTCGACGTTGCCGCCCAGCGACAGCCGCGGGAAGGCGGCGAAACTCGCCAGGTCGGCGCCGTAGGCCGAGGCGCCGGGCGGCAGGCCGCGGAAGCTCTGCGGGCCGAAGAACTGCGACCACAGGGGGTACGCCAGCAGCGCGCCCCCGACCAGCGCGGCGACCCCTGCCGTGGCCAGCACGGGGCGGATCGCCGCCCGCTGCGCGGGCCAAGTCGCCACGGCGTACGCGGCGAGGAAGACCCCGCAGGCCAGCGCCGTGTAGAGCAACACTTCCTCGTTGACGAAGGCCTGGGCGACGACGAGCAGCCCGAGCACCACGCCGTTGCGCAGCCGGCGGCCGGGCTCTCCCATACGCAGCGCCTGGTGCACCAGGAACGGCACCAGGAACTGGGCGGTCCAGTTCGGATGCGCGTTCGCCTGGCTGATCATGCCGGGGCCGAAGCCGCACAGCGCCGCCCCCGCCGCGGCGGCCGCCGCCGAGGTGGTGACGTGCCGGCGCAGGAACCAGTACCAGGCGGCGGCGGTGCCGGCCAGGCCCAGCACCAGCAGCACCGCGAAGCTGATCTGCGGGCCCCAGATCGCGGTGACCGGTGCGAGCGGGATGCCCAGGCCGAGGACCACCGTGTTGGCCATCAGGTTGACCCCGTGCGGGGCGTTCATCTGCGTGGTGAAGAACGGCACGGCGTCGCCGGTCAGCACGTCGAGGCCGTGGCGCAGCACGAACTGGAAGAAGACCTGGTCGGCGATGTTCTCCGAGACCAGCGCGCGCGACCCGTCCTTCCACAGTCCGGACGTCACGTACACCGCCGCGAGCAGGAACCCGACCCCCACCGCGAGGTTCACGTTGACGCGTTTGGGCTGTTCAGCGCGGTTCTTCGCACGGTGAGGGCGGTCGGCGGGGGTGGGCCGTGCCCGGTGCCACTCCTGAATTTCGGTCTTCACGAGCGTCGAATCTACGGCATTTAGGTAATCTGTCCGGATTAGCCCTGAATGACAGGGACAAACAGGAATTCATTTCTCGTTGCGGCTATCGGACGGAAACAAGCGATGACGACGTACGCCACGGAGCCGAGCCTGCTCACCGGGGACCAGAAGATCCAGGCCGCGGTGCTGGAGAGCCTCGCCGAGGCAGCGAACCACCGCACCTGGTTCGCGGGCATGGCCACCCCGTATCTCGGCGCGCACCCCATCGAGATCGGCAGCGGGCTCGGGGACTACCTGCTGGAGTGGCTGCCGTACGTGGACCGCTTCACCGCCACCGAAGCCGACCCTGAGCGGCTGGTCGACCTCAAGCAGCGCTTCGCCGACGACCCCCGGGTGGAGGCGCGTGAGCTGCTGCTGCCCACCGATCAGTCCGGCGACCACACGGCCCTGGTCAGCTACAACGTCCTGGAGCACATCGAGGACGACGTCGCGGCACTGCGCAGCATGGCCCGGCTGATCCAGCCCGGCGCCCCGATGGTGCTGGTGGTGCCCGCGTTCCCGATCGCGATGAGCAAGGTCGACGTGGCCACCGGCCACTGGCGGCGCTACACCCGCCGCACCCTCACCGACGTCGCGGCCGCCGCCGGCCTGACCGTCGAACGCGTGGAGTACGTCAACTCGCTCGGCTTCATCTGCTACTTCATCACCGCACGCCTGCTCGGCATGTCCCCCAAGGGCGGCCTCATGATGCGCGTTTACGACTCCCTGGTCACCCCCGTGACCCGCTGGCTGGAGTCCCGCCTGCGCCCCCCGTTCGGCCAATCCGTCCTGGCCGTCCTCCGCCGCCCCTGACCCGCCTTTTCCGGTTGATCATGAACCTACGGACGTGTTCGACGGCGTGTCCCCACCCTGCCACCGTGATCGTTTGCGCGGCCGGAGCGAGGCGCGGGTGATCACGGCGCCGGGGTAGCGACACGCCGTCGAACACTGCCTTAAGTTCATGATCAACCCAAAAGGGGTGGTCAGAAGCGGGGCATGCCGCCGAATTGGCGGTCGCCGGCGTCGCCGAGGCCGGGGACGATGAACATGTTGTCGTTCAGGTGGTCGTCGATGGAGGCGGTGACCAGGCGCAGGGGGAGGCCGGAGGCGCGGAGGCGGTCGATGCCGGCGGGGGCGGCCAGGACGCAGAGCACCACGATGTCGGTGCAGCCGCGGTCGGCGAGCAGGCGGCAGCAGTGCTCGAGGGAGCCGCCGGTGGCCAGCATCGGGTCGAGCACCAGGACCGGCTTGCCGGTGAGGTCTCCGGGCAGGGACTCCATGTAGGCCCGGGGCTCGAAGGTGTGCTCGTCGCGGGCCAGGCCCACGAAGCCCATCGAGGACTCGGGCAGCAGGCTCAGCGCGGCGTCGGCCATGCCGAGACCGGCGCGCAGCACCGGCACCAGCAGGGGCGGGTTCGCCAGGCGGGTGCCCACGGCGGTCGCGACCGGGGTCTCGACCGGGAACGTGTCGGCCTTGAAGGTACGGGTGGCCTCGTACGCCAGCATGGTGGTGAGCTCGTGCAACGCGGCCCGGAAGCTGGCCGAGTCGGTGCGGGAGTCGCGCATGGCGGTGAGGCGGGCCTGGGCCAACGGGTGATCAACGACGAGTACGTCCACGACGTGAAACTACCCGCCCGTAGCCGCCCGCGTCGTGCCAACCGGTGTCGTGGGCTCCGCCCCCGTGGTGTAAGTCCCGCTCACCCCGCCCGGTGCGCCGCCAGCCGAGCCCGGTCGTCCACCGCCTGCGCCACGGCGACCAGCGCGTCCGCCACGTGCGTGGCGCGACCTGGCGCGTCCGGCACCAGGTCGGCGGGAATGAGCGGGCCCATCGCCGGGCCGAGGCGGACGAGCGGGCCGGGCGGCGGTCCGGCGGGGGCCACCGGGTCGGGTGTGGCGACGGCTGCCTGGGCCGCCGCGTAGATCGTGTGCATGGCTTCGGCGTACCGCCGGGGGGTGTGGCCGGCGGCGCAGGCTCGCGCGGCGGCGCCCAGGCGGCGGGCGGCGCGGCGGTCGGTGAGCACCTTGAGCACCGCGTCGCCGAACGAGGCCGGGCCGGGTTCGGCCAGCACCGCGTTGCCGTCGAGGGTGCCGTAGCGGTGCAGGGACGGGTCGGCCAGCACCGCGGGCAGCCCGGCCAGGGCCGCCTCCTGCAGCACCAGGGCCTGCGTGTCGGTACGCGACGGGAAGGCGAACACGTCGGCCGCCGCGTACGCCGCGGCCACCACGTGCGGGGGCTGCTGCCCGGTCAGCACCACCCGGTCGGCGACCCCGGGTCCGGCCGCGCGCAGCAGCCGGGCCAGCCAGCGCCGCTCGTAGACCGCCCCGACCAGCACGAGCCGTGCTTTCGGCATCGCCGCCAGCACCCGGGCGAACGCCGGGACCAGCAGGTCCACGCCCTTCTCCCGGTTGACTCGGCCGACGAACAGCACCACGGGGTCCTTCGGGCCGATGCCGTGCCCGGCCCGGAACGCCCCGGCCTCGGCGCGCGACGCCGGGCGCTCACCCACGCCCGTGGGAACCAGCGCCATCCGCGCCGCGGGCACCGGCAGCGCGACCCGGTCGAGCACGGCCCGGGTCGGCACGACGACCGCGCGAGCCTCGCCGAGCAGCAGCCGGTTGCCCTCGCTGAGCACCGCGGCGCGGTCGCCCCGCAGGGCCGCGGGCACCCCGAGCCGCCCCGCGTACAGGCGCAGCAGCAGCCGCAGCGCCCAGCCGGGCACCCGGTACGCCTCGGCGTACGCGTGCAGGTCGGTGTGGTACGTCTGCACCAGCGGCACGCCGAGCCGGGCGGCCAGCAGCACACCGAGCAAGCCGGTCGGGCCGGGCGTGTGCACGTGGACGACGTCGGGCCGGTATGCGCCCAGGTCGGCGACGAGCTGCTCGCGGGTCGACCGGGCGCACAGCGCCCAGCGCGCGAGCCGCAGGTCGGCGACCCCGCAGGCGAGCGCCGGCAGCCGCAGCAGGCCGGGCTCGTCCTCCTGGTCCCCGTGGGCCGGGACGACGCAGTGCACGTCGTGGCCGGCGGCGGCCTGGGCCGCGCGCAGTGTCCGCAGCGACGTGACGACTCCGTCGCGGCGCGGCAGGTACGTGTCGGTGAAGTGCATGATGCGCACACCAAGACGGTCGGTGACCTGCGTGGATGCGGCGTGAACGCGGCATGTCGGGAGGATGTGGTGACGGCGGCCACCCTTCTGCCGAATCCCACGACATGGACAAGATCGATAAACGTGAGGCCGCGTAGACTCGCCGTATGACGGCCACCATCTCACCGTTGTCCGAGGTCACGCGCTCTGACGCGGCGCTGCGGACGTTCCTTTCCGGCCTGCCCGGCGTCGACCGGGTCGGCGCGGACGCGCGCGCCGCGGGGCTGGGCACCCGCTCGATCAAGACGACCGCCAAGGCCTGGGCGATCGACCTCGCCATCCGGATGGTGGACCTGACCACGCTGGAGGGCGCGGACACCCCCGGCAAGGTCCGGGCGCTGTGCGCGAAGGCCCGGCAGCCCGACCCGGGCGACCCGACGTGCCCGCCGGTGGCCGCGATCTGCGTGTACCCGTCGATGGTGCCGACCGCCGCCGAAGCGCTGCGCGGCTCCGGCATCCACCTCGCCAGCGTCGCGACCGCCTTCCCGTCGGGGCAGGCCCCGCTGAAGGTGAAGCTGGACGACACCCGGGCCGCCGTCGCCGCGGGCGCCGACGAGATCGACATGGTGATCAGCCGGGGCGCGTTCCTGGCCGGGCGCTACCTGGAAGTCTTCGAGGAGATCGTGGCGATCAAGGAGGCCTGCGGCAAGGCCCACCTGAAGGTCATCCTGGAGACCGGCGAGCTGGTCACGTACGACAATGTGCGGCGCGCGTCCTGGCTGGCCATGCTGGCGGGCGGCGACTTCATCAAGACCTCCACCGGCAAGGTCGCCCCGGCGGCCACCCTGCCCGTCACGCTGATCATGCTGGAGGCGGTGCGCGACTTCCTCGACACCACCGGCCGCCAGGTCGGTGTGAAGCCCGCCGGTGGCATCCGCACCACCAAGGACGCCATCAAGTACCTGGTCATGGTCAACGAGATCGTGGGCGAGCGCTGGCTCGACCCGGACTGGTTCCGGTTCGGCGCGTCCACGCTGCTCAACGACCTGCTGATGCAGCGCACCAAGCTCGCCACCGGCCACTACAGCGGCCCCGACTACTTCACCCTGGACTGAACATGAGCGCTTTCGAATATGCGCCGGCGCCGGAGTCGCGCTCGATCGTGAAGTTGCAGCCCTCGTACGGGCTGTTCATCAACGGCGAGTTCGTCGACGGCGCGGGCAGCTTCAAGACCATCTCCCCCGCTTCCGAGGAGGTGCTGGCCGAGGTCGCCGAGGCCTCCACCGCCGACGTCGACCGGGCCGTCAAGGCCGCGCGGCGCGCGTACTCCGACGTGTGGGGCTCGATGCCGGGGCGGGAGCGGGCCAAGTACCTGTTCCGGATCGCGCGCATCATCGCCGAGCGCAGCCGTGAGCTGGCCGTGCTGGAGTCGCTGAACAACGGCAAGCCGATCAAGGAGTCCCGCGACGTGGACGTGCCGCTGGCCGCGGCGCACTTCTTCTACTACGCGGGCTGGGCCGACAAGCTGCCGTACGCAGGCTTCGGTGCGGACCCGCGCCCGCTGGGCGTGGCCGGGCAGGTCATCCCGTGGAACTTCCCGCTGCTCATGCTGGCCTGGAAGATCGCCCCGGCGCTGGCCGCGGGCAACACGGTGGTGCTCAAGCCCGCCGAGACGACCCCGCTGACGGCGCTGCTGTTCGCGGAGATCTGCCAGCAGGCCGAGCTGCCGCCGGGCGTGGTCAACATCGTCACCGGCGCGGGCGAGACCGGCGCGGCCGTGGTCAACCACCCGGATGTGGACAAGGTCGCCTTCACCGGCTCGACCGAGGTCGGCCGGATCATCGCCAAGGCCGTCGCCGGCACGAACAAGAAGGTCACCCTGGAGCTGGGCGGCAAGGCGGCGAACATCGTGTTCGACGACGCCGCGATCGACCAGGCCGTCGAGGGCATCGTCAACGGCATCTTCTTCAACCAGGGCCACGTCTGCTGCGCGGGCTCCCGGCTGCTGGTCCAGGAGTCCGTCGCGGACCAGCTGCTGGAGTCGCTCAAGCGGCGCATGGCCACCCTGCGCGTCGGCGACCCGCTGGACAAGAACACCGACGTCGGCGCGATCAACTCCGCCGAGCAGCTGTCCCGGATCAAGGCGCTGGCCGAGATCGGCTCCGCCGAGGGCGCGGAGCGCTGGTCGCCCGCGTGCGAGCTGCCCGAGCGCGGTTTCTGGTTCGCGCCGACCATCTTCACCGGCGTGTCCCAGGCGCACCGCATCGCCCGCGAGGAGATCTTCGGGCCGGTGCTGTCGGTGCTGACCTTCCGCACCCCGGGCGAGGCGGTCGAGAAGGCCAACAACACGCCGTACGGGCTGTCGGCCGGGGTCTGGAGCGAGAAGGGCTCCCGCATCCTCGCCATCGCCGACCAGCTGCGCGCAGGCGTGGTCTGGGCGAACACGTTCAACAAGTTCGACCCGACCTCGCCGTTCGGCGGTTACAAGGAATCGGGTTACGGCCGCGAGGGCGGCCGCCACGGGCTGGAGGCCTACCTTGCCGGCTAAGAAGAAGGAGTCGCAGGACTCCGTCGCCTCCGCCACCCGGGTCACCGCGGGCGCCACCGCCACCGCGCCGCGGCTGGCCGTACGCAAGACGTACAAGCTCTTCATCGGTGGTGCGTTCCCGCGCAGCGAGTCGGGCCGCACCTACGTCGTCGCCGACAGCAAGGGGCAGTTCGTGGCCAACGCCGCCCAGGCCTCCCGCAAGGACGCCCGCGACGCCGTGCTCGCCGCGCGGGCCGCGTTCGGCAAGTGGTCCGGCGCGACGGCGTACAACAAGGGCCAGGTGATCTACCGGATCGCCGAGATGCTGGAGGGCCGCCGCGACGAGTTCACCGCCCTGGAGGTGCCCGCGGCCGAGGTGGACGAGGCGATCGACCGGCTCGTCTGGTACGCGGGCTGGACCGACAAGCTGGCTCAGGTCGTCGGCGGGGCCAACCCGGTCGCCGGGCCGTACTTCAACCTCTCCTCGCCCGAGCCCAGCGGCGTCGTCGCGGTCGTCGCCCCGTCCGCGCCGACCTTGCTCGGCCTGGTCAGCGTCATCGCCCCGGCGATCGCCACCGGCAACACGGTCATCGTGATCACCGACGCCCCGCGCGTCGCGATCACCCTGGCCGAGGTCCTGGCCACCTCCGACGTTCCCGGCGGTGTGGTCAACATCCTCACCGGCTCGGCCGCCGAGGTCGCCCCCTGGCTGGCCTCGCACAGCGACGTCAACGGCCTCGACCTGACCGGCCTGGCCGACGCCAAACTGGCCCTGGAGCTGGAGCAGGCCGCCGCCGAGACCCTCAAGCGGGTACGCCGCCCGGCCGCCGCCCCGGACTGGTCCGCCGACCCCGGCCTGGCCCCCATGACCGCCTACCTCGAAACAAAGACGGTCTGGCACCCCAAGGGCCTCTGACGAAGGAAGGGCACCTTCCACAACGCATGCGTTGTGGAAGGTGCCCTTCCTTTCATTTCAGCACGCTGAGCTGGGCGTTCGCGGGCTCGACGCCCTGCGGGCGAGCGGTCGGCCACTCGGCCGTCGCGGCGGGCGTGCGGGGGTTCGTTAGGGTGGCCGACCATGAGCGGCCCACTTCCCGAATCCAGTCCCGTCGAGCACGTCGGGCGTAAGGCCCGCCGTCGGGCCGCCGCCATCGAGGCCGTGCGGTCGAGCGGCAACGGCTCCGGTTCGCGCTTCGGCTGGTTGTGGAGCCTGCTCGCGGTCCTCGGCATCGCCGCCGCGTTCGTCACCTACCTCGCCCTCGGCGGGTACGTCCGCTCTACCGTGCTCGGCTTCGCCTGCTACCTGTC
This sequence comes from Catellatospora sp. NPDC049111, assembly GCF_040648615.1. Lineage (NCBI taxonomy): Bacteria > Bacillati > Actinomycetota > Actinomycetes > Micromonosporales > Micromonosporaceae > Catellatospora > Catellatospora sp. NPDC049111. Next base: position 27,822 of record NZ_JBEZEB010000043.1, read on the forward strand.
GGGCTGCTCGGCCGCCGGCATGACCACGGCGGGCTGGCTGATCGTCGCCGCCCCGGCCGCGGTGATGCTCGTGACGGCACTGTTCTGGCGCGGGCTCGGCAGAGCCGGCCGGATCGGCCTCGGCAGCACCGCGGCCGTGGTCTACCTGGTCGTCATCACCTTCATCCCGGGCCGCCGGCGCGACCTGTCCGACCTGATCAAGGGACCGGGCAGCGACGCCGTCGCCGACGGCCTGCTGTGGACGCTGGGCGGGGTCGGGGCGGCGCTGCTGTTCATACTGGTCCTGGTGTTCGTCGCGAAGGCCGTCCCCGCCGTCGAGCGCCGGTACAACACCGTCGCGCTGGCCGGCGCGGTGGTGCTGGTGGTCGCCGCGCTGCCGGTCGCGATCGCCAAGAGCGACCCGACGTGGGTACGCGCCGGCGACGTGTTCCCCGCCGAGCTGGCCATGAACGGCGACCGGCTCGTGCGCGCCTCCGTCGGCGAGACGTCCGGCTGCGACGGGGTGCTGCCCGACGACGCGCTGCTCAACCGGCGTCTGTGCTACCTGACCGTGCACGCCTCGTACACCACCGACGACAGCGACGCGATCGCCACGCTCCGAGCGGTGCTGTACGCCGACGACGAGGCCGCCGACGAGGTGCGCGCCGGCCTGCCTCGCGGGATGACCCCGGCAGGCGTCACCGGCGAAGTCCGCACCGTGCTGTCCACCACGTACTCCTGGGTGCTGGTCGGCACGGCCGGGCACGCCGACGGCCGGCCGATCGCCGTGGACGAACGTCCCTGGGTGCTTTGGCCGCTGCGGCAGGTCAGCTACCACTTCATCGGCGTACAGGGTGGCCTGTTCATCGACCCCGACCCGGACGACGAGATCCGTCCCCGGACGCCCTGACCCTGCGATCCTGGGTCGGTGGAGGAGGTGCCGCATGGGTGAGGCGAGCAGGCTGCGGGCACGGGCCGCGGAGATCGCCGACGAGGTGCTGTTCCCGGCCGCCCTCGCGGTGGACGCCGCCGACCGCATCCCCGCGTCCCAACTGGACCTGCTGGCCGCCGAGGGCTTCTACGGCGTCGCCGCGCCGGCCGACGGGTCCGGCATGGACTTCCCGCTGGCGGCGGCGCTGGTGGAGACCTTCGCGAGTGGCTGCCTGACCACCGCGTTCGTCTGGCTGCAGCACCACGGCCCGATGCTGGCCGCGGCGCACAGCGAGCGGCCCGGCATCCGCGAGACCTGGCTGGAACCCCTGGCCAAGGGGGTACGGCGGGCCGGTATCGCGCTGGCCGGGCTGCGCAGCCGCACCGCACCGATGCGGGTGCGCGCCGTCGACGGCGGTTACCTGCTCGACGGGGCGGTGCCGTGGGTCACCGGCTGGAACATGATCGACACTCTGTACACCGCCGCCCGCGACGAGCACGACGACGTGCACTTCCTGTTCGTCGACGCGGCCGACGCGCCGACCCTCGCCACCACGCCGCTGGAGCTGGTCGCGGTGCAGGCGAGCCGGACCGTGGACGTTCGCTTCGACGGCCACTTCGTGCACGAGAACCGACTTGTCGACCTGCAGGCGTACGGGAAATGGTCGTCATCGGACGCGAGCGGCTCGGCGCTGAACGGCTTCCTCGCCCTCGGCGTGGTGAACCGGTGCTGCCGCCTGCTCGGCCCGAGCCCGCTCGACGCGGAACTGGCCGCCGCCCGCGCGGCATTGCTGGCAGCGGATGCGGCCGCGGTCCCTGCCGCCCGTGCGGCCGCCTCGGATCTGGCCCTGCGGGCGACGGCGCAACTGGCCGTGCGCACCGGCGCGCGTGCCGTGCTGCGCGCCGACCACGCCCAACGGCTGCTGCGTGAGGCAGCGTTCCTGCTGGTCTTCGGCAGCCGACCGGCAATCCGCGACGCCCTGCTGTCCCGCCTCGGCTGAACCCGAAATATTCCCGGTTCCGCTGCAACCCGCCGGTCACGGCGGCGTGTGGTTGGTGACGGAGCAGATCAGATCACCGGCTCCGTCGGCGACCGCACCAGCAGTCCTGATTGGTGCCGACCCCACGAGGGAGACCATGAACCTCCGCCATACCGCCCGCCGGGCGCTGCCCTGGGCCGCGTCCGCCGCACTCGTCGCCGCGATCGCCGTCTCCCCCACCGGAGCACAGGCCGCGACGGTCGTCACGGTGCCGACCGTGACCCGCAGCTACTACGGCGACTACCCGGTGGGACGCCTGGTGAGCTTCACCTTCCAGCGCGGTGCCGACGGCGAGGCGCCCGTACGGTTCAGCTACGACCTCAACGGCCAGGTCCGCACCGTGAAGGCGACCGGCGGCAAGGCCACGATCACCCTGGCGTTCACCGGCCGGCGGGTCAACGTGCTGCGGGTGTCGGCCATCGCCGCCGACGGCACACAGAGTGGGGCCACGTACGACATCATGGCCGCGATGACCCGCACCCCCGCACAGGACAAGGACGTCGACGGGGACATGCTGCCCGACCTGCTGCTGGCCGGCGGCAACGGCCGGCCCACCGGCATCTGGCAGGCGACGCTGCGCAATCCGGCGGCCTTCCCCGGGCAGCTCAAGACGCCGGCCGTCAACGTCGGCGCGTACGGCCTCGGCTACGGCGGCCCGGAGACCTCCGACGGCGCGACACTCGTCACCGGCAGCTTCCTGCACACCGGGTTCTCCGACGTGCTCGGCTACCACACCGGCGGCTTCAACGCCGGAGGCGGCGCACTGATCGGTGGCAGTGGCGACGGCTCGGTGCTCGACACTCGGATCGGCCAGCGCAACCTCTACAGCGGCTACCTCTCGGACCTCAATGGCGACAACCCGCTCCAGCTCGCCAACGCGTACAACGCCGCCGGCGCCGACGTCGACGGCCACCACACCGACGATCTGATCGCCACGGTCGGCAGCCCGGCGAACGGATACCACCTGCACTACTACGTCGGCAGTTACGCCGTCGCCGTGGGGCCGCAGCTCGCGCTCACCACGAAGACGCCCGCCGACGACATGGCCTGGCAGGACTGGACCATCGCCACGGCGCAGCAGCCGACCGCCGACGGCAGCCCCGGCACCGCGATGTACCTGTGGCACCGTGCCAGCGGCCGACTGGTGCTGTGGAAGGACATCCGCGTCACCGACCACCAGGACGGCACCGGCTCGATCACCCACACCGCTTACGAGGTCGCCGTCTTTTGGAACACCGGTGCCGACCTGGCCGCGCTGGTGGCGGCCGACTTCACCGGTGACGGTTCGCCCGACCTCTGGGCGGTGCGGCAGGACGGCAAGGTGACCGCGTACGCGATCACCGGCCTCACCGCCGCCGGCCCGGCGACGGTGACTCCCGGACCGCAGCAGAGCCTCTTCTAGACCATCGTGTACGGGGGGCGGGGGGCCGCCGAGCTGCGGTCCCCCGCATACATGATCTACTCTCGCGACCCTTGTCGCCGACCGGAGCCCGCCTGTGCCGCCACCAGATGACTTTGCGGAGTTCTACGCCGCGACGTTCCGTCCGCTGACCGCACAGCTGCATGCGTACACCGGGAATCACGCCGAAGCCCAGGACATGGTGCAGGAGGCGTTCTGCCGCGCCTACAGCCACTGGGGAAAGATCTCGGGCTATGACGACCCGGCCGCCTGGGTGCGCCGGGTCGCGTGGAACATGGCGATCAGCCGTTGGCGGCGCACCCGGCGCTTCCTCAACTTCCACCGGGACCTCGCGCCCGAACCGCTCGCCGGACCGAACGGCAACCGGATCGACCTCGCCCACGCGCTCGCACAACTGCCGCCCCAGCAGCGGCAGGCGGTCGTGTTGCACTACCTCGCTGACCTGCCGGTCCGGGACGTGGCGGAGTTCATGGGCGCGGCCGAGGGCACCGTCAAATCCTGGCTCCACCGCGCCCGCACCGCGCTCGGCGTCCAGTTGGGGCTCGACGAGCAGGAGGTGAACCATGCCTGACCGCGACTCCTTGGGCGAGGCGTTCACCGGCTTCCGCAGCGCTTCGTACGACCGGACCGTGCCGCCTGGCGTCGATCAGGTGCAGCGGACGGTGACCGGCCGCCGTCGCCGACGCGCCGTGGCCACCACGTTGACCGCAGCCGTCTGCGCGGCTCTGGCGCTGTGGCTGCCCGACTGGCGTGCCACACCGCCGCCGCCCGCGCACCCCTCGCCGAGCGCCTCACCGAGCCTCGAGTCCGCGCCGAGCATGTCCGCCCCGCCGACCGCGAGCCCGTCCACGAGCACGAGCACGAGCCCGCAGGCCGCAGGTTCCGGACCCGGCGGCACCACGACGGACTGCAAGAACTGGCTGTTCTTCTGGAGCACCGACAACGACCGCTGGGAGATCGAGCCCGAAGTCCTGCGCGACTGCCCCGGAGTCAGAGTCACCATGGTCATGGTCACCTACCACTGGAGCGCCACGGCGCAGAAGCTGGTGCGATACCGCGCGACCACCTACACGATGACCGCGGCGAAGCCCTCGTTGCGACTGCCGTCGCCGGCGCTGCCGCCCGATCGCGAGACATGCGGCTGGCTCGCCTTCATGCTCACCGGCACCGCCACGACGTCGACGATTCCCAACGCGTGGGTCGGCGACGGCATCGACGGCGTCGTCTGGCAGGAGTACTGGGAGCGCCGGGGCAGCCGGGCCCTGTGGATGGATTGGCACGGCATTCTCTCCGACGCGGCGATGCGCAGCGGACCCTGCGGAACGCCGGCCTCTGCCACTCCGCCCGCCGCGCCCGCCACCTGATCCGGACTCTTCGGCGGCACAGGTAAACACGGCGGCCCCGCTGCGACGTCTTAGCCGCGAGACCACCGCTCACCGGCTGAGGAGACCCCCGTGCACCCGGAGTTCGAGGATTACGTCCGCGCCCGTTCCGGGCCGCTGGTCGGCTTCGCCTACCTGCTCTGCCGCGACCGGCACCTCGCCGAGGACCTCGTGCAGGAGGTGCTGGCCAAGGCGTACCACCGCTGGGACCGCATCGAGGCGGACAACCCGGACGCCTACCTGCGCAAGGCCGTGGTGTGGGCGCACTCCTCCTGGTGGCGACGGCTGTCGCACCGGGAGCGTCCACTGGAGACGACCCCCGACGCCGCGGGCGACGACGACTTCGTGCAGCGGCACGCGGTGCGCGACGAGCTGTGGGCGCTGCTGGGCACGCTGCCCCGCCGCCAGCGCACGGTGCTCGTGCTGCGCTTCTTCGAGGACCTCGACGACGAGCGCATCGCCGAGCTGATGGACTGCTCGCCCGCCACCGTGCGGGTGCACGCGCACCGCGGGCTGGCCGCGCTGCGGACCCGGCTGGCCAATCCGGCACCGGTGCCGGCGGGCGAGCGGGCCTTCCCCGCGGTGCCGGTCGAGTCGGTGCGGCGGCGGGCGGTCGGCGGGCAGCGGCGGCGGCAGGCCGGACTGGCCGTGGCGGCGGCCGCCGTGATCGTCGCGCTGATCATGCTGGTGCCCGGTTGGCGGAGCACGCCGCCGCCGGTGACCACCCCCACCCCGACGCCGTCGGCGAGCCCGTCGCCGTCGTCGGCAGCCCCGTCGGTGCTGGTGCCGGTGGGGTCCGGCGGCGAGTTGCCGTCGTTCCCGTACAAGCCGGGCTGGATGCCGGCCAAGGTCGGTCCGCTGGAGGTGACCATCGCGATGGACATGACAGGGCTGGAGAGCATCGGCCGCCCTGGCTACGTGCTCCTCTACGCCGGGCCGTCGCCGTATGACTGGGACTGGGAGGCCGCGCAGACGCGCACCGTCCAGGTGAACGGGGTCAACGCGACCCTGCGCACCGGAACGCTGGAGGACGCGCCGGCGGTCGGCCTGACCTGGCGGCGGGACGGCCGCTGGGTGACCGTGCAGAGCTTCGGCGGGCTGCTGACCGTGGCGGAGGTGGAGCGGATCGCCCGCGAACTGCGGCTCGGCAAGGTCACCGCCACGCCACGGATCACCTACTCGCTGGCGCCCCCCGGGTTCGAGGTGAACAGCCTGGGCGCGCAGCACCTGTGCCTGAGCCGGGAGCCCCGGCTGCGCCCGGCTGATCCGGTGGGTATCTGCGTGCACGTCGGCACCGACACGAGCATGGTCGGCCCGGAGAGCTCCCTGCTGGTCGGCGGGCGTCCGGCCCGGGTGCAGCGGGACGACCCGGCCCGGCCGCCGACGGCCCTGTGGATCCGGCTGGACGAGCAACGGGTGCTGTGGGTGGAGCCGAACGAAGCCGATCTCAGCGAGGCGGACCTGATCCGGTTCGCCGAGAGCGTCACGGTGGCCGGGCCTGCGGGGCAGTGACCCACGCCATCGGGCACGATGGACAGCGTGGCGCGCCCGTTCGATCCCCGTCTGCTCCGGCAGGTCCCGTCCACCCGGCGTGACGTGGTCCTGCTGGCGGTGCTCGGGGCGGCCGTCGCCGTCGCCGTCGTGACCGCGGCCGTCGCGCTCGCCCGGGCGCTGGCCGCCGCGGTGGACCTGCGCCTCGATCCCGGCGCGATCACCGTCTTCCTGCTGGCGCTGACCGCCCGGGCCGCGCTCACCAGCGGCCTGGGCGTGGTCGCCGCGCGGATGGCGGCCACGAGCAAGGCACACCTGCGCGCCGACCTGCTCGCCGCGGTCGGCCGGCGCGGGCCGGGCTGGCTGGCCGGGCAGCGGGCGGGCGAGCTGGCCACGCTAACCGGCCGGGGGCTGGACGCGCTGGACGGCTACTTCACCGGATACCTGCCGCAGCTCGTGCTGGGCGTGACCGTGCCGATCGGGGTGCTGGCCACCCTCGCCTTCACCGACCTCGCCTCGGCGGTGATCGTCCTGGTCACCCTGCCGCTCATCCCGATCTTCGGCATCCTGGTCGGCTGGCAGACCCGCAACGCCACCGAACGGCAGTGGCGGCGGCTGCGGATGCTCGGCGGGCACTTCCTGGACATGCTGTCCGGGCTGCCCACGCTGAAGGCGTTCGGCCGGGCCCGCGCGCAGGTCGGCGCAGTGCGGGAGATGGCCGACCGGCACCGCACGGCGACCATGCGCACGCTGCGCATCGCCTTCCTGTCCGCGCTGGTGCTGGAGCTGGTGGGCACGATCTCGGTCGCGCTGGTCGCGGTGCCGGTGGGCCTGCGGCTGCTGGGCGGCGGGATGACGCTGGCCGCCGCGTTCACCGTGCTGCTGCTGACCCCGGAGGCGTACGCTCCGCTGCGCGCCGCGGGCACCAAGTTCCACGCGAGCATGGAGGGCCTGACCGCGCTGGACCAGGCGTTCACCCTGCTCGCCGCCGCCGACGGCGACACCGCGGGGGGCACGCGCACCGCGCCGCGCCCCGGCGTGATCGAGCTGCGGGGGGTGACCGTCGCGTACGAGCGCACCACCGCGCTGCGCGACGTCGACCTCACCATCCGCCCCGGCGAGCGCATCGCCCTGGTCGGCCCGAGCGGCGGCGGCAAGAGCACCCTGCTCAACCTGCTGCTCGGCTTCACCGTGCCGACCTCGGGCCGGGTCCTGGTGGACGGCGCGGACCTCGCCGAACTCGACCTCGACGGCTGGCGGCGGCAGCTCGGCTGGGTGCCGCAGCGGGCCCACCTGTTCGCCGACTCGCTCGCCGCCAACATCGCCCTCGGCACGCCGGACGCCCCCCGGGAGCGCATCGCGCGGGCCGCCTGCGCCGCGGCGCTGGGCCCGGTGGTCGACGCCCTGCCGCAGGGCCTGGACACCGTGCTCGGCGAGCGCGGCCACGGCCTGTCCAGCGGCGAACGCCAGCGGCTCGCGCTGGCCCGCGCGTTCCTGCGCGACGCGCCCCTGCTGCTGCTCGACGAGCCGACCGCCCGGCTCGACGCCGCCAGCGAGCAGGCGGTCGTCGAATCCACCCTGTCCCTGATCGAGGGGCGCACCGCCCTGCTGGTCGCGCACCGCCCCGCCCTGCTCGCCGCCGCGACCCGTGTGGTCCGCATCGACCACGGCACCCTCCACGAACTGGTGACCGCATGAGCGAGCGGAGCGTCTCTGCGATGCGGCGGGTGCTCGCGTTCGCGTACCCGCTGCGGTGGCGGTTCGTCGGCGCCGGGCTGCTGGCGGCCGGGACCGAGGCGGCCGGCCTGGGGTTGATGGCCGCGGCGACGTGGCTGCTGGCGACGGCCGCCGGGCAGCCCCCGCTGATCACGCTGTCGATCGCGATCGTGCTGGTCCGGGCCCTGGCCATCGGCCGCGGCGTGCTGCGGTACGTGGAGCGCCTGGCGAGCCACGACGCCGTGCTGCGCATGGTCACCGAGGTCCGTGCCCGCATCTTCGCGGCCCTGGTCGACCGGCCGCCGGCCCGCCGGGCGGACGCGCTCAGCCGGATGGTCTCCGACGTCGACGCCGTGCAGGACCTGGTGATCCGGGTGCTGCTGCCGATGGCCGCCGCGGGCCTGGTCGCCGTCGCCGCGGTCGGCACGGCCCTGCTCGCCGATCCCGCCGTCGCCCTGGTGCTGCTGGCCGGCCTGCTGGTCACCGGTTTGGCGCTGCCGCTGCTGGCCGCCCGGCTGGCCCGGCACGGGGCGGCCCGGCTCGCCCCGCTGCGCGCCGCGTACGCGGTGGACACCGTGGACCTGGTGCACGGCGCGGCCGACCTCGCCGCCTTCGGCGCCCGCCCCGGGTACGAGGCCCGCGGCGCGGCGCACGCCGCGGAGCTGGCCCGGGTGGAACGTGCCCTGGCCCGGCGCTCGTTCGCGGTGGACGCCGCGGCGACCGCACTCGGCGGGGTGACCGCGATGGCGGTGATGGTCACCGGGCTGTCCCGCGGCCTGCCCGGGGTGTGGCTCGCGGTGCTGGCCGTCGCCACCCTGGCCGCCGGGGAACTGGCGCTGTCTCTGCTGGCCGCCGCGCGCAAGGGCGCCGAGATCCAGGGCAGCCTGCGCCGGGTCGCCGAGGTGCTGGGCGAGTTCGTCGAGACGGCGTCCGGCGGGCTGGCGGTCCCGGACGGTTCCGTACACCTGCGGCTGCGCGGCGCGGGGGTGCGTTACCGCCCCGACGCCGCACCGGCGCTGCACGACATCGACCTCGACCTGCCGCCCGGCCGCCGGGTCGCGATCGTCGGCCCGTCCGGTGCGGGCAAGAGCACCCTGCTCGCCCTGCTCACCGGCACGATGTCACCCGACACGGGCAGCGCGGTCACCGAACCGGCCGGCACGCCCATCGCGGCCCACGACCGGGAGCGGTGGCCCGCCGCGGTGACCGGGCTGCTGGCCGACGCGCACCTGTTCCACGCCTCAGTCCGCGACAACCTGCTGCTGGCCCGCCCCGAGGCGACCGACGAGGAGCTGCTCGCCGCCTGCCGGACCGCCGGGCTGGCGGACTGGGTGGCCGAGCACGGCCTGGACGTACGCGTCGGCGAGGACGGCGCGGAGCTGTCCGGCGGCCAGCGCCAGCGGCTCGCGCTGGCCCGCGCGGTGCTGGCCGATCCGCAGGTGCTGCTGCTCGACGAGCCGACCGAGGGCCTGGATTCCGCGCAGGCCGACGCGGTCCTCGCGGCCGTGCTGGCGCATCGCGGGAGCCGCTCGGTGGTGCTGGTGACCCACCGGCTGACCGGTCTGGACGCGTTCGACGAGGTCCTGGTGTTGGACGGCGGGCGCGTGAAGGAGCGCGGGACGCAGGGTTGGGTGCGGGCGCACGGGGGCTGACCCGAACCACTAGGGTGTGCGGAGAGTCACCGACCCGGCAGAGGTCGGCAGCTGAACGGCGGAGGTCAGCAGTGGCAAGCACGCTCTGGGACGAGTACCAGGTCTCGCCGGTCGAGGTGGCCCTGCCAGGCGGCAAGGTCGGACTGACGCTGCGGGCGTACCGGCCCGCGAGTGAGCTGACCCCGACCGACATCGCCGACCGCGAGGACGACGACGCGATCTTCTCCGGCCGCACCGGCCGCCCGATGGGCGTCGCCGACGACGAGGAGCTGCCCGAGTTCGAGTGGACCAAGGAGGCCCTCGACGAGGTCGCCGCCGGTCCCGCCGAGGACGAGGTCGCCGAGCGCGCCGTGGAGGCGGACGAGGCCGCCGAGGAAGCGGACGAGGACGAGGAGGCCGAGGCGGTCTCCGACGAGGAAGTTCCCATGTTCCTCTCGCACAAGGGTCGCCTGCTGCTGTTCCTGTCCGCGAAGGGCCTGGCCGACTTCGTGCGCTCCGGCGCCCCGCACGACCTCAAGCAGCTCGAAGGCTGGTCGAAGCTGGCCAAGTCGGTCAAGGCCACCGACGTGGTCGCGGGCGAGGACGACGCGTACGAACTGGACCTGGTCGTGGAGAACCTGCGCGGCGGCCCGGACGCCTGGGATGCCGAGCTGGTCCTGCGCGCTGGGGAGTTCGCCAGGGACGTGAGCTACGCTCTTCGCCTCAAGCCCGTTTTGGTGGCGCTCTCCCCCGGCTCCCCGCTCGACGACCTCGACGAGGCGCTGCGCGCCTCGGAAGAGGGTGGACTCGGTGCTTTCTTCGCGAAGCGCAAGCTGAAGAAAATCGGGGCAGAGCAGGCATCCATCGGGTGGCGCTCGATTATTGGCAAGATCTCTGGCGCTGTGGACTGGCGCGACTGACCCCTAACCAGGGAACATCAGTCTTTGGCACACGAGGGGTCCGGGAGGAGGACGAGTCCGTGGCGCTCGTGCGGGTGTACTGCGGTATCGCGTCGACAGCTCCGGAGGTCGACGCGGGGGACAACCTTGCGGCGGCCCTGAACCGGCTGACCGTCGCCGTTGTCGACGACTCCGGCAGGCTGCTGGAGTTCTGCGTCATCAACGACGATCCGACCGGCTACGCGCTGGTGACGTCGCTGCTGGCGGAGAGGTTCGGCGGCTCGGCGATGGTCATGGTGGCCGCGGACAGCGACGACCAGCAGGTCATCTCGCTGCTCGCCGCGTCCGGCCGGGCGATCGCTTACACCGACGACGAGTCCGCCGACGACTTCGCCGACCGGTTCGCCGACGACGAGTCCCTCGACGAGGTCAACTCCTCCCCTGACGAGCGCCGCGCCGTCGGGCTCGCCCGCGCCCTGCAGGCCGGTGTGCTGTCCGCAGTGGTCGGTCCCGCCCCCCGCGAGTTCGTCGCCTTCAAGCCGGTGCTGGCCGGGCACGCGGCGCTGGCCGTCGGCCGGCACGCCGCCGCGGTGGCCCTGCGCGAGGTGCTGCGCGAGCTGTACCCGGCCGCCCTGCGCGCCTACCCCGATCCCGCCGCCCCGGTCGCCCTGGCCGTGCTGGAGGCGCTGCCCGAGCCGGGCATGCTGGCCGGCCAGTCGGGCTCCCGCAACCGTGACACCGGTGCGACCGCCGAGACCGTCGCCGCCCGGCTCGTCGCCGACGGCGTCTGCGACAGCGGGACTGCGCTGGAGGCGGTCACCGCGCTGCGCGTCGCGATCGCCGAGACCCGCCGCAGCGGCGTCGGCAAGCAGCTGACGGCCGCCGTGGCCGAATCCGTGCGGCACAGTGTGGCCGCCGTGCGCTCGTTCGACGCCGCCGGCCTGGCCCTGATCGACACCCTCGCCGACCGGATGGCCCCCCTGCCGGCCGCCGCGGGCACCCAGCCCGCCGTCCGGCGGACCGGGGTCGCGGTCACCTCCGCGCCGCCCGCGATGGCCGCCGCCACCGGGGCCCGCCGCCGCGTGCAGCCGACCGCCGTCACCGCCGCACCGGCGCAGCCGCGCCCCGTGCAGGCGCCACCGACCGCGCCCGAGCCGGTGTCCGCCACCCCGCTGGCCCCGCCGCCCGTGGAGCGACCCGCGTGGGCGCCCTCCATGCCGCCCGTGCCGCCCGGTTTCGAGCCGACCCCGATCACGGGTACCCCGATCGTCGCCACGCCCGCTGCGGCGCGCCAGGAGGCCCCTGCCGCGCCCACCCGGCAGACGCCCACCCCGATCCCGTCGCGCCAGACGCCGATCCCGGCTCAGCGCACCTCGCGAGCGCCGGCCGACGCGAACAAGCCGTTCGTGCCGACCCTGACCAACGCGGCCATCAGCAGCGAGCGCGCCGCACGCGGGTTCAACCAGGCCCCGTCGGCCGACCTGCCCGACGAGACGCTGGAGCAGGGGCACCTGGGCTACCAGCAGCCCGCCGCCGACCTGGCGGACAGTGCGCCGCGCGGATACCAGCAGCCCGCCGAGCCGCTGAACGACGCGCCCCGCGGCTACCAGCAGCACCCCGAGTCGCCGAACGACGCGCCCCGCGGCTACCAGGCGCACGCCGACGAGCCGCAGCGCGGATACCAGCAGCCCGCTGCCGACATGCCGGCCGAGCGCGCCCCGCGCGGCGGATACCAGCAGCCGGCCGAGCCGGTGAACGACCGCGCCCCACGCGGTGGTTACCAGCCGCCGTCCCGCGACGACGACCGCGCCCCGCGCGGCTACCAGCCGTCGGCCGCCGAACGGCTCGCCAACGAGCTGGCCGAGCGTGCCCGCAGCGGTTTCCAGCAGGACAACCTGCGCGACACCGGGGAGCGCCCGCGCTACAACGGGCCGTCGGCGACCGACGTGCCGAGCGACCTCACCCGGATGCCGGCCGACCCGCTGGGCATGCCGCCGCAGCCGCCCGCGGCCCCGGCCGGTTCGCGCGCCAACTGGCCGCTGAACCCGGAGCCGGAGGAGCCCGCACGGCCCGCCGACGGGCGGATCACGCCGCCGTGGCTGGACGACGACCTGGTGCTGCCCGAGTCTCCGGCGCTGCGCGTGGTGGACGAGCCCGCCCGGCGCAACGGCCGCGGTGGTCGCGACGAGCCCCCGCTGCGCCTGGTCGACGACAGCGCGCTGACCGGGGCACGCCCCAAGCCGCGCCGCACCGAGCGGGCCTCCAGCCCGGCCGCCGGCGAGGACGACGACCTGCTGATCTTCGCTTCGGTCTCCTCGGCCTGGTTCAGCGGACCGAGCAGCGACACAGAGACCACCTGGAACTCGACGATGGACAGCGGCTGGCGGGCCGCCGAGCAGGCCGCGCGGCCGCAGGTCGGCGTCGACACCACGGCCGGTCTGCCGCGCCGCGTCCCGCAGGCCAACCTGGTGCCCGGTTCCACGCCGGAGCGCGAGGAGCGCCCGCTGCGCATAGTCCGCGACGCCGCCGGCATCGCCGCGCACACCAGCAACTACTTCCGTGGCTGGCGGCGCGGCAACCAGGAACTCGGCGGCGGCCCCGGCCAGGGCGGCTTCGCCGTCGGCGGCCGTCCGGGCCGCGAGTCGGCCAACGGCTGGGACTTCACCCGCGAGCAGGACTCCCGCGACGACCGGGACGACTACAACTACCGCGCGGCCAACTACCGCTGACCCGGCGGCTTGGCGAAGATCGCCGTTTCGGGGCAGGATCCGCGGCGCGACCGCAGATTCCGACCGCAACCGGCGATCTTCGCCGTACACGGCGACGGTTCGGGCCGCGGTGGTCACGCAGCGTCATGGTGTGTTTCTGGCCATAGCCGCTGAGCTTGACCTTCGCGCCGGCGGGCCAGCACGATACGTGTGCGGCAGTGGCTCACGCCACTGTCCACGCACCCCTGCACCACGGAAAGGCACGTCATGAACAGCGCCAAAGGTGGACTGACCCGACGCAGCGCCCTCACCGGCGGACTCGGACTGGCCGCCGGAGCGCTGCTGGCTGCCTGCTCCGAGCCCGACGCGACCGCCGCCGGTGCCACCGGGGAACTCGTGCTCGGCGTCAACCTGGAGCTCACCGGCACCGGGTCGACCTTCGGCAAGCTGCAGGAGCAGGCCCTGAAGGTCGGCGCCGACGAGATCAACTCGGTCGGCATCCCGTACGGCGAGGGCCGCCTCTACCTCCGGCTGGTCGTCAAAGACAACGGCGGCACCGCGGCGACCGCGATGCAGCACGCCAAGGACCTCATCGAGCAGGACCGGGTCAGCGCGATCATCGGCGGCGCGACCGTCGAGACGGCCCGCGCGATCATCTCGGTGTGCGAGCCGGGCAAGGTCCCGTTCCTGTGCCTCAACAGCGGTGACGACATGACCGTGCCGCTGCCCAACCGCAAGTTCGTCTACCAGCTCGGCCCGAACGCCTCGGACGTCGCCGCCGTCATGGGCCGCGAGATCCGCAAGCTCGGCCTGGAGAAGGTCGCCGTGCTGGCGACCACGGACGGGCACGGCGACGCCGGTGTGCGCGCACTCCCCCGGGCCATGCTCGCCAGCGGGCACGAGATCGTCGACACGGTCCGCCTGCCCCGGTCCGGCCGGGCCTACGGCAGCGCCGCCGCGCGGATCGCCGACGCGGACGCCGAAGCGGTCATCGTCTGGGCGCAGGCTCCGGTGAGCGCCGCCGCGGTCGCCGCGCTGCGCTCCGCCGGCTACACCGGCAAGGTGTTCCTCGACGCCGGCGCGGGCGCGGACGAGACCCTCAACGGCCCGAACAGGCGCGCGATGGAGGGTGCCTACGTCGTGCACCCCGCCGTGCTCGCCGGGGCCCCCACGGTGGCCACCACGCCCTCCGGACGGGCCCAGCGCACGTTCATCTACCGCTACATCCAGCAGTACGGCTCGTTCACCGGCTTCGCCCCGTACGGTGCGGACGCGCTGACGCTGATGGCCACCGCCGCCCGGCGTGCCGTCAGCACCGATCCGCAGCGCTTGCGCGGCCGCCTCGAAGGCGGCCCCATCGAGGGCGTCAGCGGCGCCTACGCCTTCCAGCCCATCTCCCACGGCGGCCTCGAAGCCGACGCCCTGGCCCCCTTCATCGTCCGCCAAAACGCCTGGGTCCGCCTCAGCTGACGCCCCGCGCCCCTTCCTTCTGGACCAGCTTTTATAGAGTCGCGCCCTCAGACAGTGTCTGAGGGCGCCCCATCCGCGCGGCCCCCCCCCCGACTCTTTAAAAGTTGCGGCGCGGGAGGGGCCGGCGGGCCGGGCCGGGGGCCGGCGAAGGCGGCGGGGACAGCACTTCAGGCCCGCTGTCCGGTGGGGACAGCGGGCCTGAAGGGTGCTTGCTATGTCAGGCGGAGACGCCGGTGCGGGTACGCCGCATCGATAGCACGTACTCCACCAGCGAGATCAGGACCTGCTTGGTCGACTCGCGGTTGCGCGCGTCGCAGCTGACCACCGGCACGTCCTGGGAGATCGCGAGCGCGTCGCGAACGTCCTGGGCGTTGTGGTACTGCTGCCCGTCGAACTGGTTGATCGCGATCAGGTAGGGCAGCTTGCGGTGTTCGAAGAAGTCGATCGCCGCGAAGCAGTCCGCCAACCTGCGCGTGTCCACCATGACCACCGCGCCGATCGCGCCCCGCACGAGCTCGTCCCACATGAACCAGAACCGGGTCTGGCCAGGCGTGCCGAACAGGTACAGGATCAGGTCGCGATCGATGGAGATACGGCCGAAGTCCATGGCCACCGTGGTGGTGGTCTTGTTGGGAACCGAGCGCGTGTCGTCCACGCCGACGCCGGCCGAAGTCATAATCGCTTCAGTGGTCAGCGGCGTGATCTCCGAAACGGACCCAACCAGCGTCGTCTTACCGACGCCGAAGCCGCCGGCGATGACAATCTTCGCCGATGTCACCCGACCGCCAGGCTGTTGCCCCGGGCGGTGTGACATGTCAGAGCCTCCGAAGTCCACTGAGTACCCTCTCCAGCAGTTCAGTGCCTACCGCGTCGTTACTCTCAAACGACGTCGGCTCGTATACCGCGACCAGGCCGTCTGCCGCCATGTCCGCGATGAGGACACGGGCGACACCGAGCGGCAGCCGCATCCGTGCCGCGATCTCCGCGAGCGACTGCACCTTGCCGTCGCAGAGGGACGCGATGTGTTGGTGTTCCCGCCCGTGGCCGCCGCGACCCGAGGTGCCGGCAGATCGACCGCGTACGGTCGTCTCCACCAGCGCCTCGATCGCGATCTCCAATCGCGGCCGGGTGCGGCCACGGGTCACGGCGTACGGCCGTACCAATGCGCCGGTCGGTTCTTCTCTGTCGGGCATCGTCGCCGTTCACCCCCTTCCCCAGTGCCGTCCCCGGACCCTCCGGGACGGTTGTGCCTCAGCCCAGCACGCCTGCGGCGCTGCGCGGGGCCGGCGTGAGCGCGTCGCCCACCCGGTCCACGAGAAGCGCCATCTCGTACCCGACCTGGCCGACGTCGCAGCTCCGCGAAGCGAGCACCGCGAACGACGAGCCATCCGAGATGGACATCAGGAAAAGGAACCCGTTGTCCATCTCCACGACAGTCTGCAACACCGCGCCACCCTCGAAACAGCGGGCTGCGCCTTGCGTGAGGCTCACCAGACCGGACGAGATGGCAGCCAGCTGGTCGGCGCGGTCCCGGGGAAGATCCCGGGAGGCGGCGAGCAGTAGGCCGTCCGCGGACACCGCGACCGCATGGGCGACGCCCGGCACCCGGTCCGCGAAGTTGGCCAACAGCCAACCAAGATCCTGCGTAGTGGTCATGCCTCCTGCTCCTTGCCAGACTGGCTTCCGGCCTCGGTGGAGCCCGGAATCACATCATCGTCCTTGTGCTGAGTGCGGCCTCGCTGCACCCCGCGGTGATAGGCGGAGAGCAGTCCGCGGACGCCCTCCGGCGTACGGCGCTGCACGGTGGTAGCGCCCTTCTCCACACCGCCGGGGACCAGCTGTGCCATCGGGGTGCGCTTGGGCAGCCCAGCGGCCGTCGATTCCGAGGGTGGGGTGCTGTTGGCGATCGCGCTGGCAGCCGCCCAGCCGTCGTCCGCGGCCGTCTGCCAGCTCGGCCGGTAGGGCGCCGGCACCTCGTATCCGGCGGCCTCACGGCCAGACTGCGTACTCCCCATGCTCACGTCCCTGCTCGGCAGGTCGGAAGCTCCCGCCGCTGTGCTGCTGACCTTCGGTGCACCGTTGCTCCCGTGCCCGTTGCGGTCAACGGCAGGGAACTGTGCGGTGATCGTAGTGTCTTGGGGGACGTTCGCGGGAGGGGCAGTTTTCTCGTCCTGAGCTGGCGTATCGACTGCCGTGCGCCGCGTGCTGAACCAGGCCGACTCCAGCTCCCGGAAGATCGGCAGCTCCATGGTCTCGTCCGCGAACGGGACCCGGGTGTCGACGACCGGGTACTCGGCCGGAACGCGCGGCATCTCTGCCGTCATGTCCGGCATGACCGGGCTCTCGTCACGGCTCACCGGCGGCCAGGCCGGCGGCGCGGCGGACGCGGGAACGTCCACCGGAGCCGCTGAGACGGGCGCTGCCGAGACCGGAACCGCGGAGACCGGGACGGCCGAGATCGGCATGCCAGGGCTCGCGTACGGGCTGCTCGGCGCCTGCGGCGTCGGCACCGCCGGCCCGGCCCAGCTCTGCTGGTTCCAGGACGGGTTGGCGCGCTCCTCCACGGGCGACGACGGCTGCCGCGGGATCTGCGGCTGGTTGAACGCCTCCGGGCGCTCGGCCTCGGCCGGAACCCGCCGCTGCGGCAGCGCCTCGCCGTTGTTGCGGCGGGACGCGTCGGAGCCGTTGACACCGGTCAGGTCCGACCACGCCGGCATGCCGGCCCGCGAGGGCGGCGTGCTGGCGGGGAACTCCGGTGCCGGCGGCGTCGGCGGGGCGTCGAAGAGCCGCCCGCCGCTGCCGCCGCCGTTGACGGGACGGCCGGCGCCGGCCGGGGCGCCCATGCCGGAGCCCGACTCCAGCGCCAGCGGCGCGAAGGAGGACGAGCGCTGCGCGGGAGCCGCCGGAGCCTGCTGGCGCATGTTCGGAGCCGGGGCGAACCCGGGCAGCTCACGCGGTGCCGCGGGGGCGGCGCGTCCACCGGCCAGGGCACGCGGCACCAGGACCGCGGTCGGCAGGGTGACGTCGGCGATGATGCCCCGGTCGGCCGAGAGCCGCAGCTCCGTCTTGACCCCGTGGCGTGCGGCGAGCCGCGCGACCACGACCAGGCCCATCATCCGGGAGACCGCCACGTCCACCTGGGGCGGACTGGCCAGCTTCTCGTTGATCTCGTTGAGCATGTCCGGCGAGATGCCGATGCCGTGGTCCTCGACGTACAGCACGGCGCGGTCGCCGACCCGGCGCGCCTCGACCATGACGGTCGAGTCCGGCGGGGAGAACGCGGTCGCGTTGTCGAAGAGCTCGGCGATGAGGTGCACCAGGTCGTTGACCGCGTGTGCGGCGACCTCGATGTCACGGTCGATGACCCCGAACTCGATCCGGGTGTAGTGCTCGACCTCGGACTGGGCGGCACGGAGCACGTCCAGCAGGGCCGCGGGTTCGCGCTGCACACGGGTGGAGTCGGCGCCGGCGAGCACCAGGAGGTTCTCGTCGTTTCGCCGCATTCGGGTGGCCAGGTGGTCCAGCTGGAAGAGCTCGGCCAGCCGGTCCGGGTCCTCCTCACCGCGCTCGAGGCGGTCCAGGTGACCGATGAGCCGGTCGACCAGGATCTGTGAGCGGCGGGCGAGGTTGACGAACATCGTCGCGACGGACGACCGCAGCGCGGCCTGCTCGGCGGCGGTGCGGACCGCCTCCAGGTGGACCGCGTTGAACGCCTCGGTCACCTGCCCGAACTCGTCCTTGCTGCGCACCGGCAGGGGCTCGGCGATCTGGTTGGCGACCTGCACCGGCGACAGCTGTGACGACAGCGCCGGGTCGCGCAGTCGGGCCACCGCCTGCGGCAGGCCGTACTGGGCGATGCTGAGCGCGCCGTGGCGCAGTTCACGCAGCGACCGCGCCATCGAGCGGGCCACGAGCCAGGCGAAGAGGATCGCCAGCAGCAGCATGCCCAGCAGCAGGCCGGTCTGCACGAGCACCTTCTGCGTGACCTCGTCACGCAGGTCGCTCGCGGTGACCTCGACGTCGGAGTCCAGCTGCGCCTCGACCTTGCGAAGCACGCCGCCGTGGTCGCGCATGCTCTGGTCCCACTCGGCCGCGGAGAAGTTCAGCGAGCTGAGCGACTCGCCCAGCAGGGCCTCGATGTCGGCCTGGAACTTCGACGACTTGCGCAGCGTCGGGCCGGTCACCTGGCTGTTGAACAGGTCCATGTCCGCGTCGCTGGCGACCGACTCGAAGGCGTCGCGCGCCTGCTCCTGGCCTGTCAGCGTGGCGATGAAGTCCTTGCGCAGACCGGTGTTCAGGCCGCCGAGCGCGTACGCCCGGTGCACGATGACGCGCTCCTGGGAGAGGAACTCCTTGTAGGTCGCGATCGCACTGGCCGCGCGCAGGCCGTCACCGAGCTCGCCACCACCGGCGATCTGGGCGGCCTTGTCGCGGATCTGCAGCAGGTAATCGATGATCACCTGGTAGCGCATGGCCGCGTCAGACTGCTTGATCTTGCGGTCCTTCACCTGCTCCCGCACCGAGGGCAGGCTGGACAGGCCCGCATCGATCTGCACGAGCAGGTCGCGGAGGCTGTCGTCGACGTCGACCAGCGCGCCGCGCTGCTGCGCGTACGGCTTCTTGGCCTCGTCGACCAGCTTGCCTGCGTTCTCGTAGGACGCCGGCGGGATGCTGGTCGCGCCAAGCACCATGACGCCTGCCGCGCGCTCGTTCTGGAGGTTGTCGACGAGTGCGCCGGACTCCTTCACCAGCACGGAAAGAATCCGCGTGCGGTCGGCGCCGGTCGCTGTGTCGAGGTTGCCCAACAGACCGTTGGTACCAACGACGATCGTGGCCAAGGTCGGAACGATCATGATCAGGCCCAGCTTGGACCAGATCGGCATGTCCCGGAGCCGGCTCATCGGCCGTCGGAGACGCGAAAGGACCGCGTTGTTCTGCGTTCCTGGCCGCTTGCTCACGTCACCGCCCTCCTGTCGGTACCACCATCGAGATCCGCGAAAGTGCGGATGGCGCGGGGGTCGCGCCGGGCACCGTACACAGTCCATCCCGGCGAGCTTGGGACGGACCCCCGAGATTCCATCACGCCCGGTGAAAAGAGGAAAGCCCAGGCTGCCTGGAATCCGACACCGAATGGGATGCTCATGCAGGCCACCCGCACAGTTCAGCCCGCAGTTTCCTTGGAGTCACGCACGGTGAGTGTCCAAAGCGCCCGAGTTATCCTTCTTGCCGGCCCTTCCGGATCGGGCAAGTCGTACGTAGCGCGCCAGACCGGACTTCCGGTCCTGTGCCTTGATGATTTTTACAAGGAAGGTGCCGACCCGACACTCCCCCGAGTGAATGAGATGGTCGACTGGGAGTCCCCTTTTTCCTGGGACCTGGACGCGGCTATGACGGCGGTCACACAATTGGCCGAGACGGGCCACACCCAGGTGCCCGTGTACGACATCGGCCTCAGTGCCCGGATCGGGACCCGGCCGTTCGAGCTGGCGGGCGCGCCGCTGTTCATCGCCGAGGGCATCTTCGCCGCCGAGATGGTGGATGCGTGCACACAGGCCGGTGTGCTCGCGGACGCGCTCGCGCTGCACCGCCCGCGCACCGTCACGTTCGCCCGGCGGCTGGTGCGCGACCTGGCCGAGAACCGCAAGCCGCCGCTGGTCCTGGTGCGCCGCGGGCTGCGCCTGTGGCGGGAGGACGCTCAGGTGCTGGGCCGGCAGTGCGAGCTGGGCTGCCGGCCCACCACCGCCGCGGCGCTGCACCGCCGCGCGCGGCTGCTGGTCACAGCAGCTTCGCGTAAGCCGGTTTGATCACCTCGTTGATGATCGTCAGGCGCTCGTCGAACGGGATGAACGCGCTCTTCATGGCGTTGATGGTGAACCACTGCAGCTCCGCCCAGCCCCAGCCGAACGCCTCCACCAGCAGCGCCATCTCCCGCGACATCGAGGTGCCGCTCATCAGCCGGTTGTCGGTGTTGACCGTCACCCGGAAGCGCAGGTCGCGCAGCAGCCCGATGGGGTGCTCGGCGATCGAGGCGGCCGCCCCGGTCTGCACGTTCGACGACGGGCACAGCTCCAGCGGCACCCGCTTGTCGCGCACGTACCCGGCCAGCCGGCCCAGCTTGCCGGTGCCCGGCTCGATGTCGTCGACGATGCGCACGCCGTGACCCAGCCGGTCCGCGCCGCACCACTGCAGCGCCTGCCAGATCGAGGGCAGCCCGAACGCCTCGCCCGCGTGGATGGTGAAGTGGAAGTTCTCCCGCTGGAGGTACTCGAACGCGTCCAGGTGCCGGGTGGGCGGGTAGCCGGCCTCCGCCCCCGCGATGTCGAAGCCGACCACGCCCGCGTCGCGGTACGCCGTGGACAGCTCGGCGATCTCCATCGAGCGAGCGGCGTGCCGCATCGCGGTGAGCAGGGTGCCGATCCGGATCGGGCTGCCCGCCGCGGCCGCCTGCTCGCTGCCCTCGGCGAACCCGGCCAGCACCGCCTCCACCACCTCCGGCAGCGTCAGCCCGGCGGTGAGGTGCTGCTCGGGCGCGTACCGCACCTCGGCGTACACCACGCCGTCGGCGGCCAGGTCCAGCGCGCACTCGCGGGCCACCCGGCGCAGCGCCGGGGCGGTCTGCATGACCGCCACCGTGTGCGAGAACGTCTCCAGGTAACGCTCCAGCGAGCCGCTGTCGGCCGCGGAGACGAACCACTCGCCCAGTTCGGCCGGATCGGTGGCGGGCAGCTCGTGCCCGATCTCGGCGGCCAGCTCGACGATGGTGGCCGGGCGCAGGCCGCCGTCGAGGTGGTCGTGCAGCAGTGCCTTGGGCGCCTTCACGATCTCGTCATAGGTCGGAGTCACATGCACCAAGATATTCGGTGTGCTCACCGCCGAGATGACTGACGCGCTGCGCTGCCCGGTCTGCGCCGCCCCCCTCTCCCGCACCCTCACCACCCTGCGCTGCCCCCACAACCACAGCTTCGACCTCAACAAGCACGGCTACGTCACCCTCGGCACCGGCCGCAAGCTCCCCGAAGGCGACACCCCCGCCATGGTCGCCGCCCGCACCGCCTTCCTGTCCACCACCGCCTACCTCCCCCTAGCCACCACCCTCACCGACCTTGTCGATCATGAACTTGGGGGCGTGTTCGACGGCGTGTCGCCACCCCACCGCCGTGATCGCCAAGAGGCGGCCGTTGATCAGCCGCGCAGGGTCGCCGGAACGGGCGGGCAGGAGCGGATCGGCGGGCGACCGCTGGTGGTGGACCTGGGGGCGGGGACGGGGTACTACCTGGCGGCGGTGCTCGACGGCGCGGCGCGGGCGGAAGGGCTGGCGTTCGACGTGAGCAAGGCGGCGCTGCGGCGGGCCGCGAAGGCGCACCCGCGGGCCGGAGCAGTGCTGGCCGACACCTGGGGCACCCTGCCGCTCGCCGACGGCAGCGTCGACGTGCTGCTCAACGTGTTCGCTCCGCGCAACGGCGCGCAGATGCGCCGGGTCTTGAAGCCGGGCGGGCTGCTGATCGTGGTCACCCCGACCGAACGGCACCTCGCGGAACTGCGCGAGCAGCTGGGCCTGCTGAGCGTCGATCCGTCCAAAGCCGAGCGGCTCGCCCTCGAACTGCGCGACTTCGCGCTCGTGGAGGAGCGGCTGCTGGAGTGGCCGCTGGACCTGACCGCCGCCGAGGCGGACGACCTGATCGCCATGGGGCCCAACGCCTTCCACGACCGGGCTCGCGCCACGGGCCCGGTCGCCTGCACAGCGTCCGTCCGAATCGGCCGCTACCGACCCAGTTGAGCGGGTAGACCACTCAACCTGCGGGCCGCCCAGAGCCCGAGGATCGCCCAACCTGTCGGCCACACCGCACCCAAGATCGCTCGACTTGCCAGGCACCTGGGCGAATGCGCGTTCAAGATACGCACAGGTGCCCGGCAAGTCGGATGATCTCGATCGGTCAGACCGAGAGGTCGACCTCTTCCCAGCCGCCGGGCGGGTCGTGGAACTCGCCGAGGAACACCGACGACCACTCCAGCGCCCAGCGGCGCTGGCCGATCGCGTTGGCATTCAGCTCACCGGGCACCGGCAGCCCCTGGCGCTCCAGCTCCTGGAACGACCAGTCGAGGCAGTAGTGCAGGTCGAGCGCGGCCGCGACGACCGTGGGGTCGCGCGGCGCGGCCAGGATGCGTGCCTTCCAGGCGGTGAAGGTCTCGCCCCCGTGCAGGTCGGGCAGCGACTCCATCAACCGCGGCGGCGTCAGCAGCGGGTCGAGGGTCTTGATGACGCCGAGCACCCAGCAGATCCCGGCGAGCGCGTCCAGGTGCAGCACGAACGACTGCCGGTCGCCGAGTTCGTCGACGATCCAGGCCCACTCCGGCTCGGTCACGTCCGGGATGAGGGCGTTGGCGTCGAGCCACTTCTCTGCCTCCGCGGGCGGCATGCCGAAGACACGCTCCAGCGCCACGTGCAGGATCGCCGCGCGGGCCTCCAGCTCGCCGGTGGGGCGCAGCTCGACGGTGTCCCCCGGTTCCCATACCAGCGGGTAGCTGTCCGGGGGCAGCGGCACGCCCAGCCGGGTCAGCTCCTGGAAGCTGGCGGCACGCACGGCAAGGGGGTCCGGTGCGGGCAGTGCCACGTGATCAGCCGATCCGATCGATGATCAGCGGGCGTACGGGTGCCGGCCCGTCCCCGACGACGACGGCCGACGCGGCGTCGACCCTGGCCACCGGCAACCGCGACGGGTCGTCGGTACGCAGCTCGTACAGCACGTCCCCGGCGGCCACCCGGTCTCCGGGGCGCTTGTGCAGCACCACGCCGGCGGCGGCGCTGACAGGGTCCTCCTTGCGGGCCCGGCCGGCCCCGAGCCGCCAGGCCGCCAGGCCGAGGCCGAGCGCGTCGACCGACGCCACAGTCCCGGAACGTTCCGCCCGGACCTGCTCGATCTCGTTGGCGACCGGCAGCGGCGCGTCGGGGTCGCCGCCCTGGGCGCGGATCATCGCCCGCCAGGAGTCCATGGCCCGGCCGTCGTGCAGCGCGTCGGCCGGGTCGACGTCGGACAGCCCGGCGGCCGACAGCATCTCGCGCGCCAGCGCCAAGGTCAGCTCGACCACGTCGGCGGGGCCGCCACCGGCGAGCACGTTCAGCGACTCCTGCACCTCCACGGCGTTGCCGATGGTCAGGCCGAGCGGGGTGTTCATGTCGGTGAGCAGGGCGACCGTGTCGACGCCGTGCGCCCGGCCCAGCTCGACCATGGTGCGGGCCAGCTCGCGGGCGTCCTCCACCGACTTCATGAAGGCGCCGGTGCCGACCTTCACGTCGAGCACCAGCGCGCCGGTGCCCTCGGCGATCTTCTTGCTCATGATGGAGCTGGCGATCAGCGGGATCGCCTCGACGGTCCCGGTGACGTCGCGCAGGGCGTACAGCTTGCGGTCAGCCGGGGCGAGCCCGGTGCCGGCCTGGCAGATCACCGCGCCGACGTCGCGCAGTTGGGAGATGAACTCCTCGTTGCTCAGCGCGGCCCGCCAGCCGGGAATCGACTCCAGCTTGTCCAGCGTCCCGCCGGTGTGCCCGAGCCCGCGGCCGGACAGCTGCGGCACGGCCGCACCGCAGGCCGCCACGAGCGGGGTCAGCGGCAGCGTGATCTTGTCACCGACGCCGCCGGTGGAGTGCTTGTCCACGGTCGGCCGGGAGACCTGCGACAGGTCCAGCCGCTCCCCGGAGGCGATCATCGCGGCGGTCCACCGGGCGATCTCCCGGTCGGTCATGCCGCGCAGCAGGATCGCCATGGCCAGCGCCGACATCTGCTCGTCGGCGACATGACCCCGGGTGTACGCGTCGACGACCCAGTCGATCTGCTCGTCGCCGAGTTCCCCACCGTCCCGCTTGGCCCGGATGACGTCCACAGCCGCGAAACTCATGAACCATTACCTCCGTTGACAGCTTCCAGTTCGGCCAGGCCGAACCCGTGCGGGAGCAGTTCCGCCATGGTCAGCGGGCCGCCCTCGGCGTCGATCAGCATGCGCGGGCCGCCCTGTTCCCAGAGCAGCTGGCGGCAGCGCCCGCAGGGCAGCAGCGGGTCGCCGTCGCCGTTCACGCATGCCATCGCGACCAGCTTGCCGCCTCCGGTGGCGTGCAGCTGCGACACCATGCCGCACTCGGCGCACAGCACCACGCCGTACGCGGCGTTCTCGACGTTGCAGCCGACGACCACCCGGCCGTCGTCGACCAGGCCCGCGGCGCCCACCGGGAACTTCGAGTAGGGCGCGTACGCCCGGTGCATGACCTCCACCGCGGCGATCCGCAGCTTCTCCCAGTCGACGTCCATGACCGTTCCTTTCCGCTCGCCCGAAACGCGTGGCGCCCGAGCGGGCGCCACGCAAGATCGGACCATCCAGCCTAGCCGTCAGCCCTTGACGTAGGGCTTGCCGTCGGCGGCGGGCGCGCGGACGCGTCCCACCAGACCGGCCACCGCGAAGATCGTCGCGAGGTACGGCAGCATGCTCAGGAACTGGCTCGGGATGGGGCTGCTGATGCTGTTCAGGAAGCCGGTCAGCGCCCCGAAGAAGCCGAAGAACAGCGACGCGAAGAACGCGCCGACCGGGTGCCACCGCCCGAAGATCATGGCTGCCAGCGCGATGAAGCCCGCGCCGCTGACCATGTACTTGCTGAACCCGGTGGTGGACAGCATCGAGAAGTACGCCCCGCCGAACCCGGCCACCAGGCCCGCGAGCAGCACGTTCGCGTACCGCAGCCCGAGCACCCGGATGCCGACGGTGTCCGCCGCGGCCGGGTGCTCGCCGACGGCGCGGGTACGCAGGCCCCAGCGGGTCCGGAACAGCGCGATCGTGATCACGACGACCGCGATCAGCGAGCCGTAGCTGAAGATGTTGCCGTTGAACAGCGCCGGACCGATGATCGGGATCTCGGACAGCACCGGGATCGGCCAGCTCGGCACCTTGCCCGGGAAGTTGTACGCGTCCGTGTCCGGCCGCATCACCTGCTCGTAGAAGAACGCGGTGAGGCCGCCGGCGAACACGTTCAGCACGATGCCGACGACCACCTGGTCCACCAGGTACTTGATGGCGAACACGGCCAGGATCGCCGACAGCAGCGCGCCGCCGACCGCGGCCGCCACCAGGCCCAGCCAGAAGTTGCCGGTGAGCGTGCCGAACAGCGCCCCGAAGAACGCGCCGGTGAGCAGCTGCCCCTCGATCGCCACGTTGACCACACCGCTGCGCTCACACAGCACGCCGCCGAGCGAACCGAAGATCAGCGGGATGGCGGCGGTGAAGGTCGCCGCGGCGATGAAGCCCAACGGCATGGTGTGCGACACCGGCGACACCGACATCTGCCAGCACAGCGCCGAGATGATGAAGCCCATCAGGGCGACGCCGGTCAGCACGCCGAAGTATCGGCCGGTGACCAGCATCGCGACCCCGGCCGCGAGCGCGACCAGCCCGAAGAAGATCGCGCCGAACGTGCCCGGGATGTCGAACCCGGCCCCGTCCACGGTCTCGCCGAGCGCGAAGCGCGCGTTCTCCGAGCCGGCCAGCGCACCGAACACGATCGTGGCCAGCAGGCCCAGGACGATCATGACTGCGCCGGTCTTGCGGGTGCGGGTCCAGTAGGCCTCCGGCACCGCCAGCTCGACGCTCATCGTGGAGGTAGTCACGCTCACCCCTTCGCCAATCCGGCCTGCGCGGCCGCAGCCGGCGACCTGCGCAGCCTGTAGATCGCCTTCACCAGCGCCGGGGCGGCGACGAAGAGCACGATCAGTGCCTGGATGACGCCGACCAGCTCGACGGACACGCCGGAGAAGGTCTGCATCGCGTTGCCGCCGGCCTGCAGGGCGCCGAACAGCAGGCCCGCGCCGACCACGCCCCACGGCCGGACCCGGCCGAGCAGCGCGACCAGGATGCCGTTGAAGCCGATCTGGCCGAGCATGTCGACGGTCAGCGCGGGGGCGGTGCCCAGCGCGACGCTGGTGCCGCCGAGACCGGCCAGCGCACCCGCCAGCGCCATGGTCAGCGCGATGGTGGTGCCGACCTTGATGCCGGCGGTCGCCGCGGCGTGCGGGTTGTGCCCGACCGCCCGCAGCTCGAAGCCGAACCGGCCGCGCTTGAGCAGCCAGGCCACTCCGGCGGCGGCCAGCACGGCCAGCACGATGCCGAGGTTGGCCCGCAGCAGCGGGTCCGGGATCAGCTGCGGCAGCTTTCCGGACTCCTGGATCGGCTTGCTGATCGCGTCCGACCGGTTCGGGTCCTTGATCCCCTGCTGCAGGATGAACCAGCCCAGGAACAGGAACGCGATGTTGTTCAGCATGATCGTCAGAATGACCTCGTGCGCGCCCGTACGCGCCTTGAGGACGCCGACCAGGTAGCCCCACAGCCCGCCGAGCAGCGCGCCCGCGAGCACGCCGAGCGGCACCTGCACGATCGCGGGCAGCGACAGCGCGAGGCCGACCGTGCCGCCGCCGATCGCGCCCATGATCGCCTGGCCCTGGCCACCGATGTTGAACAGGCCGGCCCGGAACGGCACCGCCACGGCCAGACCCGTGAAGATCAGCGGCGCGGCGTTGGTCAGCGTCTCCGAGATCGGGTAGAACACCTGCTGCCAGGTGGTCATGTTCCAGTACCAGCGGTTCACCGTGTCCGGGTTGACGACCGCGCCCTTGAACATGTCGGTGTACGCGGTGCTGACGAACGCCCAGGTGTCGCCGATCGTCTTGCCCGGCTGGTAGAGCAGGTACTGCCACTGGTCGCGGACCTCGGCGTTGCCGACGACCATCAGCACGCCGCCGCAGATCAGCGCGAGCACGATCGCCAGCAGGGTGACCGTGAAGTTGTTGTCGGCCCACAGCTCCTCGCGGAACGCGCGCGCGAAGGACCGCTTGCCCTCCACCTCGGGCGCGCGGTGCTTCGGCTGCCGCTCCGCCTGGTCGTGGTGCTCCGCCTGACCGGCGGCGGGCAGCGCCGGGTCGACGTGGTACTGGTCGACGCCGGGGGTGGTCGGCAGCGCCGGGCTCTTGTCGGGCGACGCGGCGGTCGCGCCGGGTTCGGCCTCGATCGGCTCGTGCGACGTCATGAGGCTGCCTCGCCGTGCTCGCTCATACCCTCACCTTGGGTGTCCTGCTCGCCGGATGCCGGGGTCCCGGGGGTGTGCGAGCTGCTACTGGGGTCGATGCCGGCCATCAGCAGGCCCAGCGTCTCGCGCGGCGTGTCCGGGGAGACGACGGCCAGCACCCGCCCGCGGTACATCACCGCGACCCGGTCGGCCAGCGCCACCACCTCGTCCAGCTCGCTGGAGACGACGAGCACCGCCGCGCCGCGGTCGCGCTCGGCGACGATGCGGGAGTGGATGAACTCGATCGAGCCGACGTCCACGCCGCGGGTCGGCTGCGACGCGATGAGCAGCTTCAGCGGGTGGGACATCTCCCGGGCCACGATGACCTTCTGCTGGTTGCCGCCCGACAGCGCGCCGACCGGCTGATGCGCCGACTGGGTGCGCACGTCGAACTCGGCGATCTTCTGCTCCGCCTGGACCGCGATGGCGTCGAGGTCGAGTGCGAACCGGCCACCGAACGGCGGCAGGTCGTACAGGTCGAGCACCAGGTTCTCGGCGACCGAGAACTCCTTGACCAGGCCGTCGACGCTGCGGTCCTCGGGCACGTAGCCGACCCCGGCGCGCAGCACCTCTCGGGTGTGCCAGGTGGTGATCGGCTTGCCGGACAGCTTCACCTCACCGGCCCGCGAGGGGCGCAAGCCCATGATCGACTCGACCAGCTCGGTCTGCCCGTTGCCCTGCACGCCCGCGATGCCGAGCACCTCGCCCGCGCGTACCACCAGGTCCACGCCGTCGACCGCGCGGTGCTCGCGGTCGTCCGCGACCACCAGGCCGGAGACCTCCAGCACCGCTTCGCCCGGCACCGCCGCCTCCTTCGGCACCTCCAGCACGACGCTGCGGCCGACCATCAGCTCGGCCAGCTCCGCCTCGGGGGCGCTCGGGTCGGCGGTGCCCACGGTCCGGCCGCGGCGGATCACCGTGATGCGGTCCGCCACCGCCTTGACCTCGCGCAGCTTGTGCGTGATGAAGACGATCGACTTGCCGGCCGCCTTCAGCCCGCGCATGACGTCGAGCAGCTCGTCGGTCTCCTGCGGGGTGAGCACCGCGGTCGGCTCGTCGAGGATCAGCAGGTCGACATCGCGGGTGAGCGCTTTGACGATCTCGACCCGCTGCTGGATGCCGATCGGCAGGTCCTCGATGATCGCATCGGGGTTCAGCGGCAGGCCGTAGCGCTGGGAGACCTCGCGCACCAGCTTGACGGCCTTGGCGTGGTCGATGAACCCGCCGCGGGCCGGTTCGGCGCCGAGCATGATGTTCTCGGCGACGGAGAAGACCGGCACGAGCATGAAGTGCTGGTGCACCATGCCGATGCCGACCTTGATG
This sequence comes from Catellatospora sp. NPDC049111, assembly GCF_040648615.1. Classification (NCBI taxonomy): domain Bacteria; kingdom Bacillati; phylum Actinomycetota; class Actinomycetes; order Micromonosporales; family Micromonosporaceae; genus Catellatospora; species Catellatospora sp. NPDC049111. The sequence goes on from NZ_JBEZEB010000043.1 coordinate 56,910, forward strand.
GCGTCGCCGGGTCCCTTGATCCGTACGGGCGCGCCGTCGACGAGGATCTCGCCCTCGTCCGGCTGCAGCAGGCCGTACAGCACGTTCATGAGAGTGGACTTGCCCGCGCCGTTCTCGCCGAGCAGCGCGTGGATCTCGCCCGGTTCGACGGTCAGGTGGATGTCATCGTTTGCGACGAGGTCACCGAATCGCTTGGTGATGCCGCGCAGTTCGAGTCTCAGCTCCGACCTCCGTTGGTCCGTGCACCACCGGAACCGGCCGGGCGGCGGGGGTGCCGCGACGTCACGCCTTCCGAGGGCGAGTGTGCGCTCATTATGTGGGCGGTCCGGGGGGAGCGCACTCCCCGGTCCGCACTGAGGCTTCAACCGGTCCGGCCGCCACCTCGACCACGGATTCCGTGGCGGGGACAGCGGCCGGTTGAGGAAAGCGAGGCCGCCCTCTCCGGTGATGATCTCACCGGAGAGGGCGACCGGGTGTCACTTCGGCTGGGCCGGGGACTCAACCACGATCTTGCCGGAGATGATGTCCTGCTTCAGCGCCTCGACCTCGGCCTTGAGGGCCGGGTCGATCTTGCTGTCGAAGTCGTGGTACGGGGCCAGCGAGACGCCGTTGTTGGCCAGCGTGCCCATGAAGCCGCCGGTCAGCAGGGTGCCCGGGGTGCCGGCGGCCTTGGTCACGGCCTCCTTCACACCGTCGGTGGAGTTCTTGACCACGGTCGTCAGCATGACGTTGCCGTACTTGGTGGTCTCGAAGCCGTCCGCGTCGACCCAGATCACGACGAACTTGCTGCCGGCGTTGGCGGCCGAGCCGAGGCCCGCGCCACCCGCGACCGGGAAGATCACGTCGGCGCCCTGAGCGGCCAGCGTGTCCGACTTCTGCTTGCCCTTGTCCTGCGAGCCGAAGTCGTCGGTGAACAGGCCGTCCTGCTTGGCCTTGTCCCAGCCGAGCACCTGGACGTTCTTGCCCTTGGCCTTGTTGTAGGCGGCCACACCGTCGGCGAAGCCGTCCATGAAGATCGTCACCGGCGGGATCTTCATGCCGCCGTAGGTGCCGACCTTGCCCGACTTCGAGTAGCCCGCGGCCAGGTAGCCGGCGAGGTACGCCGCCTGCTGGGTCTGGAACTGGATCGGGTACACGTTCGTCAGGCCGAGGTTGTCGGCGTCGACGATCGAGAACTGCACGGTCGGGTTGGCGGTCGCGGCCTTCTTGGTCGCGTCGCCCATCAGACCGCCGACAGCCTGGATGTACTTGCAACCCTTGGTGACCGAGTTGGCCAGGTTCGGGTCGTAGTCGGCCATCGCGGTCGACGCGGTGTAGCTGGGCTCGATCGCCGAGTTCGCGGCCTTGGCGGCCTGCAGGCCCGCCCAGGACGAGGCGTTGAACGAGTGGTCGTCGATGCCACCGGTGTCGGTCACCATGCACGCGCTGTACTTGGCAGCGGCGCTGGTGCCGGTGCCCGGCGTCTCCTCAGTCGGCTTGGCACAGGCGGCTGCGGCGAACGCGAGGCCCGCAGACGCGACAAGCGCGACAATCTTCATCCCACGCACAGGGCGCAAGACGGTCTCCTCTCCCATAAAGACACCGCACATGGTCTTCCATCTTGTGTACAGATGGCGGCACGGTGAACCTCGCCCAGCAACATATCCTTCACATCGCTGTCCGGACGACAATCGTGCAGGGTTGTTGAACGGTCGTTACCCCCGCGTGACCAGGACGTGTAATGGGTCACGAACGAGCCTCGAAAAGCCGCCCGCACAACTGCGCAGCAGGGCGTAAAACCGGGCATTCGTGCAGGCCCATGCCTGGTTGCGACCGGGGCGTGATGTTGGCGACTCCGACTCGCGTACCCTCGGCGCTCGTGGACGTTTTGGAAGCAGTACGCCTGATCCTGCGGTACGCGCACCTGGTCGGCTTCGCCCTGCTGTTGGGCGGCGCGCTGGTGCAGTACTACACGGGACGCATCTACATCAACGCCGTCATGCTGTGGGGCGCGACCATCCAGGTCGTCACCGGCATCGCGCTGGCCGCGCCGCTGGGCCGCGAGGTGCAGCCCGACCCGGTCAAGCTGGCGGTCAAGGGCGTCATCGCCATCATGATCTTCATCATGGTGCTGATCCCGTACCTCAAGAAGCGCGAGACGGTCAACAAGGGCCACTTCCTCGCCATCATCGGCCTGACCCTGGTCAACGCCGCCGTAGCCGTCTTCTGGCGCTGACCCGCCCTCCGTGACCCGGCTCCGGCCCGCCCACTCGGGCGGTTCCGGGGCCGGGCGCCGGTCATGATCGCCGTTTCAGGTCAGAATCCGGGGCCTGACCCGACCTTGTGACCTGAAACAGCGATCTTCGCCCGCGGGCACCGCCGACCGCGGGCACCGCCGACCGCGGGTGCCCGCCGACCGCGGGCGCTGCGAGCAGAGTGGCCTCCGCCAGGTGCCGAGGTCAGGCGCGGGGCCGGCGGGTGCGGAGCGCGGCCTTCAACTCGCGGGCCAGGGAGTCGAAGTCCTCGGCGACGCGCTGCTCGTCCGCGGCCACCGCCAGCCACTCCCCGCCGAGCTCAGGCGCGGGCCCGTCGGCGCAGGACACCGCGACCCGGTGCTCCGGCCAGGCCAGGTCGAGCCGGACCGCCGGCTCCCCGTCACGGGCCAGTACGTACTTGACCACCGGCGCGGGCACCCCGGCCAGGACCAGGCGCACCCGCACCCGGCTCTCGTGCGCTCCCCGCGCGGCCGGGTCGACCAGCTGCGCCGCCTTCAGCAGCCGCCCCCAGCCGGGCTTGCCGATCCGGGCCTGGGCGTACTCCGTCAGCGCCCCGACGCTCACCGCGCCGCGGGCCACCATCACGTCGAGCAGCGCCACCGCCTCCACCACGTCGAGCCAGCGGGCCAGATCCCAGCCGGTGCGCTGCGGCGTGGTGACCCGGATGCCGTCGACCCGTCGGGTCACGTCCTTCTCCGGCACCGGCCCCCGGTGCACGAGGATGCCCGCCATCGGCCCGAACCGGCCCGGGGTGAGGATCTCCACCGCCTCGTCCGCGCCGTAGGGGGCCCCGTACAGGCTGGCGGCGGAGCGGCCGGCGACGACCCCGTCCTCGGGCAGCAGGAAGTCACTGACCGCGAGGCAGCGCAGCCGGTGGGTGATGGTCAGGTCGCGGTCGGCGTACACCCCGCGGAACAGCGGCCGCCACGCGGAGCTGCGCAGCTGGGCGCGGGTGAGCAGACCGGACTCCAGCGCGTCGGCTCCCCGGAAGATCCGGCGGGCGAGCGCTTCGGGGCGCAGCGGCGGCTTGGGCACGGGCGTCAGCGTAAGACCCCGATTCACGCGATCTTGCGTGAGTCGCGAGGGCGACACGCCCGAAAAGGACATACCGGCAGTCGATCATGTGAATTTCTCACGATCACACGGCGTGTCGACACGTTTACGGCAAGTGGCGGCACACGGGGTCGAACCGCGTGCCGCCACCGCCTGTCAGCGGGGTGGTTCCAGTCGCCAGACGCGCAGGGCCGGACCGTCGCCCGGCAGGGTCAGCCGACCCGTGCCGTCCGGTTCAAGGTCCGTAGCAGCGAAGACGCCGGCAGCCCGGGCGCCGAGAGCGAGTGAGACATCCTCACCGGCCGCGCGCGAGGCCGCCACCAGGAGTGAATTCTGCTCGAATTCCCGCAGGTAGACCATGGTATCGCTGGTCACATACAGCCAGCGCAGCCCACCGTGGCGCAATGCCGGCTCGGCGGCCCGCAAACCCAGCAGCTCCCGGTACGCGGCCAGCGTCTGCTCGTCGCGGTCCCCCGGGCGGTCCCACGGCATCGGGGTGCGCGCGTTCTCGCCGTTCCAGCCGGTTAGCCCGAACTCGCTGCCGGCGTACACCATCGGGGTTCCCGGCAGCGTGACCTGCATGCCCAGCGCGACCACCTGCCGCGCCGCGCAACCGGTGACGGTGCGGATGCGGGCCGAGTCGTGCGAGTCGAGGATGTTCCACGAATGCATCAGCGAGCGCCAGGACACCCGTGCGGAGAACGCCCGCATGGTCGCGTACGCCGCCGTGCCGTCCCGGCTCGGCACGTCGCCCGGGGTGCCGAAGAAGTTGGCGAAGCCGGGCGCCTCCCCGCGCAGCCAGGCCCAGACCGGGCGGGTGAAGCCGAGGTAGTTCATGGCCCCGTGCCAGCCGTCGCGGTCCAGGTCGCCGGTGGCGTCGTGCATGTGCTCGCCGACCAGCATCGCCTCGGCGGGCAGGGCGCGGCGGATCAGCGCGGCCACCTCGTGCGCGTCGTCCTGCGCGGCACGGCGGCCGGTCATGTTGGCCACGTCCACCCGCCACCCGTCGAAGTGCGCCAGCCAGCGCCGCATAACCGCGGTCATCCGCTGCCGCACCAGCGGGCTGGCCCAGTCCAGCTTGGGCAGGCTCTTCACGCCGCACCAGGCCTCGTAGTCGCCGGTGTCGGCGTCGAAATAGAACATCTCTCGCTCGGGCGAGTCCACATCGGACGCCGCGACGGTGAACCACTCGTGGGCGGCGCCGCAGTGGTTGGATGTGATGTCGCCGATCAGGCGCATGCCGCGCGCGTGCACGGCCTCGGCCAGCCGGGCCAGCGCCGCGTCCCCACCCAGCAGCGGATCCACCTCGTCGAAGGTGGACGCGTCGTAGCGGTGGTTGGACCGGGCCGGGAAGATCGGCGTCAGGTAGACGGTGTTCGCGCCCAGCTCCTGGATGTGGTCCAGATGCTCGGCGATGCCGTCGAGGTCGCCGCCGAAGAACTGCTCGGCGGTGCCCGGCCCGCGACCGATGACCTCGTCACGGTCCCACTCGCGGGGCAGTGCCCAGTCCGGCAGGTCCAGCGCCTCCAGCGGCTTCGCGTTCGCGGCGCGGGCGAAGCGGTCCGGGAAGATCTGGTACAGCACAGCATCCGCGGACCAGGCCGGGGGCGCGTCGTACGCGACCGCCCGGAAGTCGGTGTCGTCGGGCAGCTCGTGCTCGACGATCCCGCCCGCGGCCAGCCAGTAGGTGTCACCGGTGGTGTCCCGCAGGTGGAACCGGTAGTTCGTCACCGGGTTGCGCACGGTCAGCGCCGCCCGCCACCACACGTCGCTCGCGCCGTACCCGCCGACCGCCGACCCGGTCCGCTCAACGTCGACCTCGGCCGCGGTGAAGAACGGCTCCCCGTCGGGCGTGCTCCGCACGTGCACCGCGACGACCTCGGCGGCCGCCGGCACCCGCACCCACACGGTGACCACGTCGCCGAGCCCCGGCGCCGAGTCCGACATGTACATTGCCGAGCCGTCATGATGCGGCTGTTCGATGAGACGCACTGTCGCGCCATCCTTCCTTGTTTCAGAGGATGTCGACGTTTCAGCCCGCAGCCCCGTCTTCCAGGACCCGAGGTCGCGACACTGCTTGCATGGCGTTCTTGCTCCCGCCCCGCCGCGTCGATCATGAAGTTAGGGGTATCGACACGCCGTCGAACACGTCCTTAAGTTCATGATCAACGCGGCGGAGGGGGGTGGGGGGTCAGCCTTTGACGGCGCCGGCGGTGAGGCCGCTGACGATGTACTTCTGGAGCCAGAGGAACAGGCTCACGGTGGGGATCGCGGTCAGCAGGGTCGCTGCTGCGAACATGCCGAAGTTGGCGTCGCGCTTGTCGGTCAACATGCCGTACATGCCCACCGCCAGGGTCTTGGCCTCGGTGTCGCGGAGGAAGACGTTGGCGATGAGGAACTCGTTGATGGTGCCGATGAAGGAGAGCATCGCCGTCACCGCGAGCACCGGGCCGACCAGCGGCAGGATGATGCGGAAGAAGGTCTGCACGTGCGACGCGCCGTCCATGGTGGCCGACTCGTCGATCTCCTTGGGCACCGTGTCCAGGTAGCCCTTCATCAGGTACGTGTTCACGCCCAGCGCGCCGCCCAGGTAGAGCACGAGCAGGCCCCACGGCTTGTTGAAGCCGAACGTCGGGTACAGCTCGGTGACCTCGGTGAACACGATGAAGATGGCCACGATCGCCAGGAACTGCGGGAACATCTGGATGAGCAGGATGGACAGCAGGCCCACCCGGCGGCCCCGGAACCGCATCCGGCTGAACGCGTACGCCGCCGCCACGCTGATCAGCAGGCCGGCGAAGGCCGAGATCAACGCGATGATCACCGAGTTCAGGAACCACCTGGTGAACGGGTGGTCACCGGTCAGCAGGTCCACGAAGTTCTTCAGGCTGGCGCCCTCGGGAATGAGCCCGGTGGAGCCGAGCGTGCCCAGCGGGTTGATCGCGGCGGACACCACGAACAGCACCGGGAACAGCGCGAACGCGCACACGACCAGCACCACCGCGTAGCGCCAGCCGACCTCTCTGAGCCACTTCACGAGTACACCTCCTCCTGCGCCCGGCTGCGCCAGAACGCCACCGTGGAGACCGTGGCCACGATCGCGAAGATGAACACCGAGATCGCCGCGGCGAAGCCGAAGTCGGCCACGCCGGAGTCGAAGCCCGCGACCCGGTACGTGTAGCTGATCAGCAGGTCGGTCGCGCCGACGGTGCTGTTGTCGATGGCGTACGGCCCGCCGTTGGTGACCAGCTTGATGTTGTTGAAGTTGTTGAAGTTGAAGCCGAACGACGAGATCAGCAGCGGGGTCAGCGCCACCAGCACCAGCGGCAGGGTGACCCGCCGGAAGCCGGCCCACGCCGACGCGCCGTCGATGCGGGCCGCGTCGGTCAGCTCCCGCGGCACGGCCTGCAAAGCACCCGTGATCACCAGGAACATGTACGGGAAGCCCATCCACAGGTTGATCACGATCAGCCCGAGCCGGGCCGTGGTCGGCGTGCCCAGCCAGTCGTGCACGCCGAACAGCTTGCTGATCAGGCCGAAGTCGGTGTTGAACATGTCCCGCCAGATCAGCAGCATGGCGAAACCCGGCATCGCGTACGGCAGGATCAGCATGATCCGGTAGAGCTTGGTGCCCCGCACCCGGGGCGAGTGCAGCGCCAGCGCCACGATCATGCCGAGCGCGAACGTCGTCGCGACCGCGCTGAGCGCGAAGACGAAGTTCCAGATGAGCACGTTGAGGAAGTGCCCGGAGATGGTCGGGTCGGTGAGCGCCTTGGTGAAGTTGGCGAACCCGACGTCGACCTTCCAGCCCTGGTCGAGGTGCTGCCCTTCGGCGTTGACGAAGTATCCCTCGACCTCGTCGGCGACCCACCGCCCGCCGCTGGGGCTGGTCACGCAGTCGCAGGCCGCGTCGTAGGACTTGTCGGCCTTGCCCTCGAAGGCCCGGCTCAGGCCGGTGGCCTTGACCGCGCCGCCCGTGGTCGGCACCGAGAACGCCGCGATCTCCGCGTCGCGCTCGGCCGCCTGGGCGGTCGGCACGATGGTGTACCCGGCGGCGGTCAGCACCTTGCCGGTCAGCGACACCTCGGCCCCGTCGACCGGGGTCAGGCCCTCGGCGGTGCCCGCCTGGACTGCCTTGGTCGCCGGGTCGACCAGCAGGAACACCATCTCGCCGTCGCGCTCGGCGATGGTCAGGTAGTACTCCGGGGAGCCCGGCACCTGGGTCACCGAGCTGGTCTCGATGGCCCGGATCGCCTCTTCCTTGGTGCCGCGGTGCCCGTCGCCGAAGTTGGTGAACGCGGTGACGAAGGTCAGCACGATCGGCACGATGGCGAACGCGATCAGGAAGATGGTGCCCGGCACCAGGTACTTGGCCGGGATGTGGCGCGGGGTCAGGTAGAGGTAGGCGACGAGCGCCGTGACCACGCCGACGGCGCCCAGGGCCGTCCAGGCCTCGGTCTGGATCAGCGGCGGGAGCGCGTAGATCAGCAGTGCGGCGACGATGCCCAGCACCGCGATACGCGACACGATGAAGCCGGTGGACAGCTCGCGCGTGCGGCGGACCTGCTCCGCGCCGCCGCGCCGCCCACCCCGGGAACGCTGGTCAGGGGCCTGCCCGGACGGCCCCGGGTGCGGGGAGCGCGCGCTCCCCGCACCCGTCACCTCAGTGGTCATGAGGCAGGACTACTTGTTGATCTCGGCGGTGATGGCCTTGGCAGCGGCCTCGGCCGCGGTCTTGGCGTCGCCGCCCTTGACGACCGCCACCTCGGCGTTGGCCATCGGGCCCCAGATCGCGCCCATGGCCGGAATGGCCGGCATCGGGATGCCGTTGGCGCCGGCCTGCACGAACTTCTCGGCGTTCGGGTCCAGGGCCTTCACCGCGTCGGCGGCGGCGGTCAGCGCCGCGGGGCGCGGGTCGGCGTTGTAGAGCGCCATGGCCACGTCCTTGTTGGTGACGTAGTTGGCCACGAACTCCTGGGCCAGCACCTTGCTCTTGCCCTTGGCCGCCACATAGAACGCCTGCACGCCGAGGAACGGCTTGGCCTGCCCGCCGGCCGCGAAGCCGGGGACCGCGCTGATGTCGTAGCCGAAGCCGGCCTTCTTGACGTCGTTCATCGACCACGGGCCGGAGATCAGAAACGCGCACTTCTTCTGCACGAAGCTCGGGATGCCGTTCTCGTTGCCGATCGAGGTCTTGATCGCGCCCTCGCCCTTCTCGCCGAGCGCCTTCATCTTCTCCAGCGCGGCGATCGACTCGGGGGTGTTCACGGTGACCTTGGACGGGTCCGGGTCACCGGAGGCGGTGGTGCCGAACAGCGAACCGCCGGCCGCCGAGAACAGCGGGTACGTGTGGTACACGTCGCCGGCCGCGCCGAAGGGCACGCACAGGATCTCCTGGACCTTCTTGGCGGCCTTGAGGTCCTTGCCGGTCTTGATCAGGTCCTCGATCGTGGCCGGCGCGGTGGGCACCAGGTCCGTGTTGCGGATCAGGGCCACGTTCTCCATCGCGTACGGCGCGCCGTAGATCTGGCCGTTGAACGTCACGGCCTTGATCGCGTTCGGGTGGAACGCGGCCTTCTGCTCGGCGGTCAGCTGCACCGGGTCGATGGCGCCGTTCTGCACCATGTTGCCGATCCAGTCGTGCGCGCCGACCATGATGTCCGGGCCGCTGCCCTGCTGCGAGGCGGTGATGAAGGTCTGCTGCTGGTTCTCGCTGATCTCCTTGACCTCGACCGTGACGCCGTTCTCCTTGCCGAACGCCTCGGCGAACGGCTTGAGCACGGGGGCCCGGGTCGGGTCGGTCCACAGCACGAGCTTGCCGTTGCCCTTGTCCTTGCTGGGCGTGGCGGCCGGCTCGTTGGTTCCGCCGCAAGCCGCGACACCGAGCATCAGCAGCCCGGCGGCGGCGATCACACCCGCGGTACGGATGCGCATGAGCACTCCTTCGAGAAGGGTCACCGGGGTGACCCGGGGGTGACCGCGCGGGCGAATCCACGCGCCCGTGCGGCCGAGAGGGGTCGACGCGCCACGCTTTTGGAAGGTCTTCCAGAATTCGTGACGCACCACAGCACCCCGTTGCCGGGACGAATATGGGGAGTCGCTTGGCGCGCCGCGAGAGCGGCGGCGTGCCGGGACGAGCCATATTCGGCTGTGATGGGTGTTACAGAGTTTGTTGCCGGGAGGTTAGCAAGCCTTTGCAAACAATGGAAGACCTTGCAACGTGCCCATATCAACATCCGGCTGTCTTCGGCTAGAGTGCCGCCATGCGCGCACGACTCTCTGACATCGCCCAGCAGGCGGAGGTGAGCGAAGCCACCGTCTCCCGGGTGCTGAACGACCGGCCCGGCGTCTCCGCCGACACCCGGCAGGCCGTGCTGACCGCTCTCGACGTGCTGGGCTACGAGCGCCCCGCCCGGCTGCGCAAACGCAGTGCGGGCCTGGTCGGCCTGGTGGTCCCGGAGCTGGACAACCCGATCTTCCCGGCGTTCGCCCAGATCATCGAGACGACCCTGGCCCAGCAGGGCTTCACCCCGGTGCTGTGCACCCAGACGCCCGGCGGCGTGACCGAGGACGAGTACGTCGAGATGCTGCTCGACCGGCAGGTCTCCGGCATCGTCTTCGTCTCCGGCCTGCACGCCGACTCGACGAGCGACCCCGAGCGCTACCGCAAGCTGCTCGCCCGACCGCTGCCGATCGTGCTGGTCAACGGCTACGCCGAGAACATCGAGGCGCCGTTCATCTCCTGCGACGACCGGGCCGCCGGCGAGCTGGCCGTGGCCCACCTGGTGGCGCTCGGCCACAAGAAGATCGGCCTGATCTCCGGCCCCGACCGCTACCTGCCGGTGCAGCGCAAGATCGAGGGCTACCGGGCCGCCATGCGCCGCCTGCTCAACCTCAGCGATGCCCAGATCAACGAGATGATCTCGCTGTCGCTGTTCGGCGTGGAGGGCGGCGACGCCGCGGCCTCGCGGCTGCTGGACAAGGGCGTGACCGGCTTCGTCTGCGGCTCGGACCTGATGGCGCTGGGCGCGATCCGCGCGGTGCGCCAGCGCGGCCTGCAGGTGCCCACGGACGTCTCGGTGGTCGGCTACGACGACTCGCCCCTGATCGCCTTCACCGACCCGCCCATGACCACGCTGCGCCAACCGGTGCGGGCGATGGCCGTGGCGGCCGTACGGGCCCTCGTGGACGAGATCAAGGGGCACCCCGCGCCGCACTCGGAGTACATTTTCCGACCTGAGTTGGTCGTTCGGGGGTCCACCGCCGCCCACAGCGGGTGACAATCCGTCAGTATGATGATTGAAACTTTCTGAAAAGCTCTGCTTGACTCTTGCGCAAGTTGCACGACATCCTTCATGGGTCCTCGCGGCGTTCTTAGCCCGCGAGACGCCCGCTCCTGGAGGAAGACATGCGCCGCAGCAGCCGCGCCGCCGCCGTCATCGGCGCTGCCGTCGCGCTGCCCGCGGTTGCCCGTGGCACGGCCGTCGAGAAATCGCTCCCCCGGCCGGCCACCTCCGCCTTCCACGCCACTGAGCTGCGCGTATACACGCCAATGGAGCCGGTCGGACGGCTCACCCGGACCGTCCCGGGCCACCACCGCCGCGGCCCTGCCCTCCTCACGACCGACAGACCGCGCAGCCGCTCATGCGCCGCACCTGGAAAGGACTGCCAGTGACCACGCAGGCAAACGACGACTGGTGGCGCGACGCCGTCGTCTACCAGATCTACCCGCGCAGCTTCGCCGACGCCGACGGTGACGGCACCGGCGATCTGCAGGGCGTGCGCGGCAAGCTGCCGTACCTGCGCGAGCTCGGCGTCGACGCGGTCTGGCTGAGCCCGTTCTACACCTCGCCGCTGGCCGACGGCGGTTACGACGTCGCCGACTACCGCGACGTGGACCCGCGCTTCGGCACGCTGGCCGACTTCGACGACATGATGAAGGACGCCCACGCGCTCAACATCCGCATCATCGTCGACCTGGTCCCCAACCACTCCTCGGACCAGCACATCTGGTTCCGGCAGGCGCTGGCGGCCGCGCCCGGTTCGGTCGAGCGGGAGCGGTACATGTTCCGCGAGGGCAAGGGCGAGAACGGCGAGCTGCCGCCCAACGACTGGGAGTCCATCTTCGGCGGCCGGGCCTGGACCCGGGTCCCCGACGGCCAGTGGTACCTGCACCTGTTCGCGCCTGAGCAGCCCGACCTGAACTGGGAGAACCCCGAGGTGCGCGCGGAGTTCCGCGACGTGCTGCGGTTCTGGCTCGACCGGGGCGTGGACGGGTTCCGGATCGACGTCGCCCACGGCATGATCAAGGAGGCGGGCCTGCCGTCGGTGGGCCGCACCACCGACGAGGGCGGCCGCCAGGTCGAGATGCTGGGCAGCGAGCGCCTGCCGTACTTCGACCAGGACGGCGTGCACGACATCTACCGCGAGTGGCGGCCCATCCTGGACTCCTACCCGGGCGGCCGGATGGCCGTGGCCGAGGCGTGGGTGGAGTCCCCCGAGCGGCTGGCCCGCTACATCGGCGCCGACGAGCTGCACCAGGCCTTCAACTTCGACTTCATGATGGCCGACTTCGACCCGGCGTCGTTCCGTACCATCATCGACAAGTCGCTGGCCGAGGCCGACCTGGTCGGCGCGCCCACCACCTGGGTGCTGTCCAACCACGACAAGTTCCGCCACGTCACCCGGTACGGCGACGGTGAGCTCGGCCTGCGCCGGGCCCGCGCGGCCACCCAGCTGATGCTGGCCCTGCCCGGCTCGGCGTACCTCTACAACGGCGAGGAGCTGGGCCTCAACGAGGTCCTCGACCTGCCCGACGAGCTGCGCGAGGACCCGTCGTTCCAGCGCACCGGGGAGAGCCGGGACGGCTGCCGGGTGCCGCTGCCCTGGGGCGGCACGGCGGCCGAGGGTTTCCGGTTCAACCCGGACGGCCTGGGCGCGCCCTGGCTGCCGCAGCCGGCGAAGTGGGAGGCGCTGACCGCGCAGGCGCAGGAGTCCGACCCGGACTCGACGCTGAACTTCTACCGCGCGGCGCTGCGCCTGCGCAAGGAGCTGCCCGCACTCGGCGGCGGCACGCTGACCTGGCTCGACGCGCCCGAAGGCGTGCTGGCCTTCCGGCGTGAGCCCGGCGTCGTGGTGGTCGTCAACATCGCCGACCGCGCCGTCGACCTGTCCGAGCTGGCCCTGACCGGCGAGATCCTCCTGTCCAGCGGCCCTCTGCACACCGACGGCCGCATCCCCGCCGACACCACCGTCTGGCTCACCGCCTGACCCACCCGCCCCCTTGTCTCAACTCTTGAAGAGTCGCGCCTTCCGGACGTCCCGGAAGGCGCTTCTTTTTAAGAGTTGCGCAGGCGGGGGACGGTGGGCGCGGGCGGTGGGGGATCGGGCGGCGGGGTGGTGCGGGGGTCGGGGAGGATGAGGGGGTGGTGGCTGTGGTGGGTTGGGTGCAGCGGATGACCGAGGTCGTCGGCGCCCGTTATGACGCGCTGGTGGACCGGGCTCGCAAGCGGTCCGCCGCGTTCGACCACCTGTGGCGGATGAAAGAGCGCTACGCCGACGTGCTGGCCGGGCGGCTGGCCGCGGCGATCGCCTACTATGCCTTCTTCGCCGCCTTCGCGCTGACCATGGTGGCGTACGCGGTGCTGGTCAAGGTCTTCTCCGCCAACGCCGAGCTGGTGGCCGAGGTGGACCGCTTCCTCGTCGAGAACTTCCCGGCGGTGAACACCGAACAGCTGCGCACCTCGGCCGGCTCCATCGGCACCGTCGGCCTGGTCAGCCTGGTGCTGGCCGGGATCGGCTGGGTGGACGCCTGGCGCTCCTCACAGCGCGCCATCTGGGGGCTGGACCAGCACCCGGGCAACTTCCTCGTGCTGCGGCTGACCGACTTCGGCATGCTGCTGGCGCTGGGCCTGCTGATGGCCGTCTCGCTGACCGCGATCGACGGCCTGGTCACCCTGTTCGACCTGCTGCCCGGCACCAGCGGCGCGTTCTGGGTGCGGGTGAGCGCGTACGCGGTGACGATCCTGGTCAACGCGATGATCGGGTTCGCGCTGATCACGGTGCTGCCTCGGGTGCACATGACGCCCCGGCGGCTGCTGCCCGCGATCGGCATCATCGCGGTGGGCCTGACGCTGCTCAACGAGTTCGGCCGCTACTTCGTCCAGCGCACCGAGAACAACCCGGCGTACGTCGCGGTCGCCGCGTCCGTCGGTCTGCTGCTGTACCTGTACCTGTTCAACCAGATCGTGCTGTGGGCCGTCTCGTACGCGGCCACCTCCGCCAACGGCAAGGTGTTCGACCTGGCCTGGGGCCGCCCGCGCAAGCACCACCTGGAGTGGGTGCCGCCCGGCGACATCGCCAAGGCCGAGGCGGACGCCGTGCAGGCCGAAGCCGAGGACGAGGCCGCGGACCGGGCGGCCCGGCTGGAGGGCGCGGACGACTCCGACGCGCCGGATACGCGGAAGACCCCCGAAAAGCATCGCGAAGCTCGATGATGGTCGCGTGGGTGCACTCGTGACTTTGGAGCTGCCGGCCGGAGCGCCGCAGCTCGACCTTCCCTGGATCATCACTTTCGGGCCGCTCGACGACGACGAGGAGTGGGAGCCCGTGGTGTGCGGCCCGTACGAGCGGCCGCACGCGCTCGCGCTCGCGCAGCACGTCGTCGCCGACGAGGACCTGATGGCGGTCGTCGAACCACTGCTGCCGGCGACCTCCCTGGACCAGATCCGCGCCGAGATCGCCAACGCGCAGGACCTGGCCGCGCAGGAGGCCGACGAGATCGACGACGTGCTCGACGACGACACGGACGACGACCACGACCACGACCATGACCACGACGACCACGTGGTCGAGGCCCCGAGCGCCGACGAGCTCAAGGCGGGCTTCGCCCGCATCTCCGCCCGCCTCACCGCCTCCTGACCCGACTCGCCCAGAACCGGCGCGCCAGGCCCACCGCCGCGGCGCGCCGGTTCCGTGCGTCAGCCGCGGAGGGGGTAGGAGCGGATGGGCTGCCAGCTGCCGGTGCCGTTGTGTTCGTAGCGGGTGAAATGGTCGACGTCGAAGCGGGCCGAGTAGTCGGCCAGGCGGTCGAAGACGTCGTCGAGAGCCGGTTCCGGCACGTCGTGGCCGATGGTGACGTGCGGGTGGTATGGGTGTGCCAGGTCGCGGGCCAGGGGGCCGGTGCGGATCGCGCCGGCCAGTTGCTCGCACTCCCCGATGCCGGTCGCCAGCGCCACGAACACGACCTGGCTGACCGGCCGGAAGGTGCCGGTGCCGCGCAGCTGGATGGTGAACGGCGCGTTCTGCTCCGCCACGTCCGCCAGCAGCTCGTCGATGCTGCGGTCCAGGTCGGCGGAGATCGGGAGCATGGTCGGGCCGAGCAGGGTGACGTGCGAGGGGATCAGCGCCGCGAGCGGGTCGCCGGTGGACGCGCGGGCCGCGTCGAGTTCGGCACCCCACGGTTGCGGGATGCCGATCGCGATACCGATGGTGCGCTCCACCGACGCCTCCAATTCGCCCGCGCCGGATTCAGCGCCCCGCCGGGGCCAAGAACCCGATCTTGTCGTAAACCGTAGCCAGCGTCCGCACCGACACGGTACGGGCCTTCTCGGCACCGATGACCAGCAGTTTGTCCAGTTGCGCGGGATCGTCCAGGTACTCCTGCGTGCGCTGCTGGAACGGCGTCACGAACTCCACCACCACTTCGGCGAGGTCCTTCTTGAGGTCACCGTACCCCTTGCCGGCGTACGCCTCGACCAGCTCGGCGATCGGGCGGCCGGACAGCGCGGAGTAGATCGTCAACAGGTTGCTCACGCCCGCCTTGGCCTCGGGGTCGAAGACGATGTCGCGGCCGGTGTCGGTGACCGCTGACTTGATCTTCTTCGCGATCTTCGCGGCCGGTTCCAGCAGCTCGATCAGGCCGTTGGTGGTCGACGCCGACTTCGACATCTTCGCGCTCGGGTCCTGCAGGTCGAGGATCTTGGCGGTCTCCTTCACGATGTGCGGCTGCGGCAGCGTGAAGGTCTTGCCGAACAGCGTGTTGAAGCGCTGCGCCAGGTCCCGGGTCAGCTCCAGGTGCTGGCGCTGGTCCTCGCCCACCGGCACCGAGTCGGCCTGGTAGAGCAGGATGTCGGCGGCCTGCAGGATCGGGTACGTGAACAGGCCCACGCTGGACCGCTCCGCGCCCTGCTTACTCGACTTGTCCTTGAACTGGGTCATCCGGCTGGCCTCGCCGAAGCCGGTGATGCAGCTCATCACCCAGCCGAGCTGCGCGTGCTCGGGCACGTGCGACTGCACGAAGACCGTGCAGCGGGCCGGGTCGAGACCGGCGGCCAGCAGCTGCGCCACGCTGACCCGGGTGCGCTCGCGCAGCACCTTCGGGTCGTGCCCGGCGGTGATCGCGTGCAGGTCGACCACGCAGTAGAACGCGTCGTGCGTCTCCTGCATGCCCACCCAGTTGCGCACCGCGCCCAGGTAGTTGCCCAGGTGGTACGAGCCGCCGGTGGGCTGGATCCCGGAGAGCACCCGGGGCTTGCTGTGCTGGGTCGCGTCGAAGGACATGGTCGTCATTCTCCCACCCGGATGATCGGCCCACGAACCTGGGAACCGGCCGCCGCCGGCAGGACTCACTAGAGTCGCCGAGAACGAGGGACCAGGGAGACCATGACCGCGCAGGACGAGCTGGGTGAGCTGTACCACGCCGGGTACCGCCGGCTGGTGGCGCAGGTCTACGCGTTCACCACGGACCTGACCGAGGCGCAGGACGCGGTGCAGGAGGCGTTCGCCCGCGCCCTGGCCCGCCGGCACGGCCTGAGCGATGTGGACGCGCCGGAGGCGTGGCTGCGTACCGTCGCGATCAACGTCGTGCGCCGCCGCTGGCGGCGTCGCCAGCTGCTGGACACCATCCTGCTGCGGGAGCGGCCGCTGGCCCGGGTGACCGCGGCCGCGCCGGAGCCCGACAACACCGACCTGCGTGAGGCGCTGGCCGCCATCCCGAGCCGGTACCGCGAGGTCATCGTCCTGCACTACCTCGCCGATCTGCCGCTGGACGAGGTCGCCGAACTGCTGGAGGTCCCCGTGGGCACGGTCAAGTCACGGCTCTCCCGGGGCCGGGACGCGCTGCGGGGGCTGCTCGACGACGTCGAGGCCCCGCCGCTGGAGCAGGTGCGGGTCCGGGCGGGCCGGATCAAGGCCCGCCGCCGGACGGCGCAGGCCGCGAGCGCCGCCGCGGTGCTGCTGATCGCCGCCGTGGGGGTGTTCCAACCGTGGCGGCCACAGCTGCCGCCGGACCAGACCGCCGCCTCGCCCAGTGCCTCGGTCAGCGCGCCACCCGCACCCGTGTACTCGGGATCAGGCTCCGCCGCGGGCCTGGACATCGACGGCATCTTCAACCCCGCCACCGCCCCCGACCTGTCCGGTTCCATCACCGAGTTCGAGCTGGCCGGCGGGACCGGCTGGCTGCGCACCGCCTGCTCCAGCCGGGAGCTGCCGAGCTGCAAGCCGGCCTTCGCGCGTACCGCCGACGGCGGCCAGACCTGGCAGGTCGTGACGGACGACGGCGCGGCGGCACCGCCGGTCCCCGGCGACCCCGGGCTCACCGTGACCTGGGCCGCCCGTGGCCGCACCCCGTCAGGCGTAGCGTGGGTCGGCGGGCTGGACGACGGCGGGGCCTACCTCGCCTCGTCCGCCGACGGCGGGCAGTGGCAGCGCCACCCGCTGCCGGGCGCGGCCGGCGCGGACCGGGTCACGGCCACCGTGCGCGGCGAGGACGTGCTCGCGTTCGCCCTGAAGAACAACAAGATCATCGCCGTGTACGCGGGCCGCACGCCCGTCCGTGTCTCCGGCGGGGCCGGGTTCGCCCCCGTCGGCGAGCCCGTCTACCTGCCCGACGGCCGCATCCTGGTGGCCGGCCCGGAGAGCCGGTTCTACGTCAGCGGCGACCAGGGCGCGAGCTTCACCCCGGCGGCCGGCACCCTGCCGAACGTCGGCGAGCTGCGTGCCACGTCCGACGGCTACGTCGCGCTCGACCTGTTCCGCGCCGGCTGGGTCGCCGTCTCCACCGACGGCCTGACCTGGCACAAACTCCCCATCCGCTGACCGGGCCGCCTTCGGCCGTCCGAAGGAAGGGCACCTTCACAACGCTCCGCGTTGTAGAAGGTGCCCTTCCCCACATGGCCGCTGCGTCAGGCCAGGTCGGGTAGCGGGGTCGGGTCGACCGGGATCGGGTCGGCCGGAGTCAGGTCCAGCGGGGTCAGCCGGACCCGGGCGACCCGGCGGCCGTCCAGGGCCAGCACGGTGAGCCGGTACGCCTCCACCGTGGCGCTGTCCCCCGCGGCGGGCAGCCGGCCCAGGGCGCTCATCAGGAAGCCGCCCACGGTCTCGTACGGCCCGGCGGGCAACGTGATCCCGGTGCGCTCGGCGAAGTCGGCGAGATTGAGCATGCCGTCGACCTCGTCCGGCGCGGGCCCGCCTGGGGCGTGGGCGGCGGGGGTGTCGTCGTACTCGTCGTGGATCTCGCCGACCAGCTCCTCGATCAGGTCCTCGAGGGTCACGATGCCGGCGGTGCCGCCGTACTCGTCGACGACGACGGCGATGGTGTGCCGCTCACGGCGCATCTCCGACAGCGCGGCGAGCACCGGTTTGCTGGCCGGGAAGCGCTTGATCTCGCGGGACAGCTCGCGGACCGAACGCTCCGGGCGCTCGTCCCAGAGCAGGTCGCGCAGGTGCACGAAGCCCACCACGTCGTCGTGGCTGCCGTCGGCGATCGGCATGCGGGTATGCCCGGCCTCGCGGGCCTCGGCGATCGCCTCCGCCACGGTCATGCCCACCGCCAGGAACCACACCTCGGTGCGCGGCACCATCACCTCGCGCAGCGTGGCCGCCGAGCGCGACAGCGCCTTGCTGATGATGTGCCGCTCCTCCGGGTCCAGCGCCGTGTTCACGGCGACCAGCTCCCGCAGCTCGGCCTCGGTGATCTGCTCGCGCCCGGCGGTCGCCTCGACCCCGAGCACGCGGCTCGTCCAGCGGGTCAGCGCGTCGGCGGCCCGTACGATGGCCGGTGCCACGGCACGGGCCATCCGCCCGGGCGGACGTAACCGGGGCTCCCGTCGGCGCGGCTCGCGACCATGGGTCTCCCGCTGGCGGGGGGTGTTCTGCCGGGGCACGGACATGGGCGCATATTAGCCTTCCCGGATAACCGTTCCGGCATGACGAGCGGCACAGGCAGGCCAGGGACAGCGATTTCCGGGTTTTCGCGGGCGTCCGGCCACTAACCGACAGCCCGCCGAAACGTTCGAGCCTGTTGCTTTATGTTTGAATGTGATGAGATAGCGGAACGACACGACCGCCACCGCGCGGGCTAGGCTGGCCCGCACCAGCAGTTCGAGGAGCTTCTTACATGAAGGTACTGGTCACCGGAGGCGCCGGATACGTCGGCAGCGCCGTGGCGCGGCTGCTCGTCGACGCCGGCCACGAGGTCGTCGTGCTCGACGACCTGTCCCGCAACGACGCCTCCCAGGTGCCGGCCGGGGCCCGCCTCGTGCAGGCACGCATCCACGACGCCGCCACCGTGCTCACCCCCGACGCCGGGTTCGACGCGGTGCTGCACTTCGCCGGCCTGATCGCGGCCGGGGAATCGATGGTCCAGCCCGAGCTGCACTGGGACAACAACACCGTCGGCTCGCTGGCGCTGCTCGACGCGATGCGCGCGGCCGGTGTCCGCCGCCTGGTGTTCTCCTCCACCGCCGCCACCTACGGCGACCCGTCCGAGCTGCCGCTGACCGAAAACGCCGTCACCAAGCCGGTGAACACGTACGGCGCGACCAAGCTCGCCGTCGACATGGCCATCGCCTCCGAGGCGCACGCCCACGAGCTGGCCGCGGTCAGCCTGCGCTACTTCAACGTGGCCGGGGCGCTGGTGCTGCCGGACGGCTCGATGATCGGCGAGCGGCACGACCCGGAGACCCACCTGATCCCGATCGCGCTCCAGGTCGCCGCCGGGCAGCGGGAGAAGCTCGCCATCTTCGGCGACGACTACCCGACCCCGGACGGCACCTGCATCCGCGACTACATCCACGTCGGCGACCTGGCCCAGGCCCACCTGCTGGCGTTGGAGGCGGCCCGCCCCGGCGAGCACCGCGTCTACAACCTCGGCAACGGCACCGGCTTCTCCTGCAAGGAGGTCGTCGACGCGGTACGCGAGGTCACCGGGCACCCGCTGCCGGTCGAGATGGCCCCGCGCCGCCCCGGGGACCCGGCCGAGCTGGTCGCCTCGTCGGCGAAGGCCCGGGCCGAACTCGGCTGGACGCCGGCCAAGCCCGACCTGCGCGACATCGTCGCCGACGCCTGGACCTTCTTCCGGAGCGGGCTGTGACCGCCGTCGACCAGGGCGTGTGGGCCGCACCCGGCCGCATCAACCTGATCGGCGAGCACACCGACTACTGTGACGGCTTCGTGCTGCCGTTCGCCCTCCCGCAGCGCACCGTCGTCACCGCGTCCCGGCTCGACCGTCCCGAGTGGAGCGTCACCTCGACGCTGACCGGTGAGACGGTCACCTTCGACCTGTCCGAGCCGGTCACCGGTTGGGCCGCGTACGTCGCCGCCGTCGTCTGGGTGCTGCGCGAGGCCGGCCACGAGGTGCCCGGCGCGCGGCTGTCCATCGACTCCGACGTGCCCGGCGGAGCCGGCCTGTCCTCGTCCGCCGCCCTGGAGTGCGCGGTCCTGTCCGCCCTCGCCGACCTCGGCGGGCTCGACATCCCGGTGGCGCAGCGGCCGACCCTTGCCCAGCGCGCCGAGAACGTGTACGTCGGCGTGCCCTGCGGGATCATGGACCAGTCCGCCTCGACGCTGTGCCGCGAGGGCCACGCGCTGTTCCTCGACTGCCGCAGCCTGGCCACCGAGCAGATCCCGCTCGACCTGGCCGGTCAGGGCCTCGCCATCCTCGTCATCGACAGCCGCGCCCCGCACCAGCTCGTCGACGGCGAGTACGCCGCCCGCCGCGCCGCCTGTGAACGAGCCGCCGAACTGCTCGGTGTGCCCGCGCTGCGCGACGCCACCCTCGACGACCTGTCCCGGTTGGACGACGAGCTGCTGATCCGCCGCTCCCGCCACGTCATCACCGAGAACGCCCGGGTGCTCGACACCATCGCGCTGCTGCGCGAGGGCCGGCTGCGCGAGATCGGCCCGCTGATGACCGCCTCGCACGCCTCGATGCGCGACGACTTCGAGATCACCGTGCCCGAAGTGGACGAAGCCGTCGAGACGGCCCTGTCCGCCGGCGCGTACGGCGCCCGGATGACCGGCGGCGGCTTCGGCGGCTGCGTCCTGGCCCTGGTCGAGGCCGAAAAGGCCGCGACCGTCGCCGAAGCGGTCACCGCCGCCTTCGCCGCCCGCGGCTTCAACCCGCCCGCCACCTTCCTCGCCCTCCCCTCCCCCGGCGCCCACCGCCTGTCCTGACCGAAGGAAGGGCACCTTCACAACGCTCCGCGTTGTAGAAGGTGCCCTTCTTAACGCGCTCCGCCGCTTGAGCGGGGGCGCTGCACCGGTCGTACGGTGCGGGGTGGTTTCGTATCCGACACCACAGTGGACGGTCTTGCGGGCATGCGGCAGGATGCCGCGCATGGCTTCCGCGGAA
Source organism: Catellatospora sp. NPDC049111 (assembly GCF_040648615.1). Taxonomy (NCBI): domain Bacteria; kingdom Bacillati; phylum Actinomycetota; class Actinomycetes; order Micromonosporales; family Micromonosporaceae; genus Catellatospora; species Catellatospora sp. NPDC049111. The sequence goes on from NZ_JBEZEB010000043.1 coordinate 77,850, forward strand.
CGCAACTCGTACCTCGACCAGGTCGTGGCCCAGTCGGCACAGCTGGAGCAGGACCTGCGGGTGAAGAAGGCCCCGATGGCCCCGGCACCGGCCGCGGGCGGTGGCGACACCAGCAACCGGGCCCGGCGCAGCGCCGCCGAGGCGGCCACCACCCCGCCGACCGCCGTCGACGTGCGCGTCACCGGCTTCGGCCCGTGGAAGACCGTGCTCGTCCCGCCGAACGCCTTCGTCGTGCACACCCGGCGCGGCCGCGACAAGCCCCTGCACCTGGGCCTCGGCACGTCCTTCCGGTACCGGTCGGCCACCGACTCCTACCTCGTGGTGCCCGGCACCATGCAGACCATCCTGCTCAACGCCTTCTGCATCTGCCGCGAACTGCAGGGCGTGCTCGTCCAGGCGTACGTCCAGTGGATCGTCCAGGACATCGCCACCGCCTACCGCAAGCTCGACTTCGGCGACGCCTCCGACCCGATGCGCCTGGTCAACCTCCAGCTCAAGGAGCAGGCCGAGGCGGCGATCAAGGACAAGGTCGCCACCATGAGCGTGCACGAGGTGCTCAGCGACAAGCAGCCCATCATCGAGGAGCTGACCGCCCGGCTGCGCGGCGTCGCCGAAGGAGCCGGCGACAGCGACACCGGCCTCGGCCTGCGCATCGTCACCGTGCAGATCAAGGAGGCCGTGGTCACCTCCGCCCGGCTCTGGGAGAACCTGCAGAAGCCGTTCCGCTCCGAACAGGGCCAGCTCGCCCGGCTCGCCGAACTCGGCGCGCAGGAGATCATCACCGGCCGGGAGCTGGCCTCCCAGCGCCTCGACCAGCTGCAGCGGCTGGAGAACGACCGCGAACTCGCCGACCTCAAGGCACGCAACGCCGCCGGCGCGTTCGACCGCGACGCCGCCGAGCGGCTGCGCCGGGGCGAGCGCGAGCAGGCCGACGCCCGCGCGCTGGCCAGCCAGGCCAGCGAGACCACCCTGCACGAGCTGCAGCTGGAGCAGCAGCGGCACGCGCAGGAGACCGAGATGCGCCGGCTGCGCCTGGAACTGGAGCAGACGCTGCAACGCCTGACCCTCGACCACGAACTCGCCGTCGCCCGCGACCGCGCCGAGCAGCTGCACGCCGCCGCGCTGCTGGAGCTGGAGCGCGACCGGGTCGGCCAGGACATCGCCAACGGGCGCTCGCCCGAGGCCGTGCAGGCCGAGCTGATCGCGCGGCTGCCGGAGATCGTCGCCAAGCTCCCGAAGCCGAACGAGGTGCGTACGGTCAACCTGTCCGGTGCGGACGGCGGCAGCCTGTCCGGGATCGTCGCCGAGCTGGCCGCCGCGGTCACCGCGATCCGGTCAGCGGTAACGTCGCGCGAATGATCGCCTGGGTGAGCCCGTCCGACGCCGCGTTCGGCGCGGTCGCGGAACTGTTCGACGACTACCGCGCGCACTACGGGCAGCAGCGGGCCTACGGCACGACCCGGCAGTGGCTGCAGGACCAGGCCTCATCGGGTATGCGGATCAGCGCGTCCTTCGCCGCCGGGCGTCCCTGTGGGCTGCTCACGGCGCTCGTGATGCCCGCATCGCTGACGCTCGGCACGTTCTGGATGGTCCGCGACCTCTTCGTGCTGCCGGAGCACCGGGGCAGCGGCCACGCCCGCGCACTGGTCACGCACGCCGTGGCCGCCGCCCGCGCCGCCGACGCACGCCGCCTGTCCCTGCAGACCGAGCAGGACAACACCGCAGCCCGCGCGCTGTACCGCAGCCTCGGCCTCCACGAGGTCGACGGCTACATCACCTACAGCATCGACGGCTGACCTCCGCCCGAAAGCCCGCGATGATCCGTTTTTGCGGACGCTGAGTGCTGCTATAGCGACGTCCGGCGTCCACAAAAACGGATCTTCGGCTGTCGCCGTCCGCGAACCAGGCGGTGGTGGGTGGCCTGGGCCGGAAACGACGAACCGGACCTGCCGTTGTTCGGCGAGTGCGGTTCGTCGTTCGTCCGTGGTGGTCGTCAGGCGGCTTCGATGATCATGCCGGCGGCGACGGTGCGGTTGGTGGCTTCGTCGATGATGATGAAGCCGCCGGTGGTGCGGTTGCGGCGGTAT
>NZ_JBEZEB010000044.1:0-77226 GCF_040648615.1 Catellatospora sp. NPDC049111
CCGGTGATCCGGGTCGAGGGAGCCGGTCGGCCGCCGTGCGGCGGAGGAGCCGCCAGGTCGCCGGGCCGCCGCCGACGACACCGGCAGCCGCCGCCACGTGGTGGACGAGCCCGCCGGCCGTCGTGCCGCGCGGCCGGAGCCGGAGGAGCCGCGCCGGGGCCGTCCCGAGCCCGCGCCGGTCGAGCCGCCGCCGGGCCGTGGCCGCCCGGAGCAGGCGCTGCGCAAGCCCGGCGGGGAGCCGCCGGTGGTGCGCCGCCGCGAGATGGACCCCACCCGTACCGGTGAGATGCCGCGCGCCGTCGGGAACCCGCCCGCCGCGGACGGCGGTCGCGGCCGTCCCGGCATGCCGGCCGGCCCGGTCGGCAAGCCCGTGACGCCGCCCGCCCGCCCGGAACCGCAGCGTGCGGGCTTCCCTGCCGTCGCCCCGGTCTCCCCGGCCCGCCCGAACCGCGGTGGCGTGCCCGTGCCGCCGGCCGGTCCGCCGCCGCAGGGCGGCCCCGCTCCGCTCGGCGGCATGCCGCCGCAGGCCGGTCCCCACGCGGGCCCCGGACCTGCCGTTCCGCACGCCGGACCCGCTCCCGCCGGCCCGATGCCCGGCCCGCACGCCGGTCCGGGCCCGAAGCCGGGCGGTCCCGCCGCGGGCCCCGGGCCCGCCGGTGGTGGCCGTCCGCCGGGCCGCCCCGAGCCGATCGCGGTGCGCCCGCCGGACCCGAACGCCGTGGTGCCGCCGGCCGGCGACCGCCGCGCCGGACTGGCCGCGGGTGTCGACGCCATCCGCGGCGCCCGGTCGGAGGTGCGCAAGCAGCTGCGCGAGCAGCAGCGGCTGCGCATGTGGACGCTGATCGCGCTGGTGGCCGTCGTCGTGGGCGCGCTGCCGTTCTACTTCGTGCTGCGCGCGGCGACCCGTGACCCGGTGCTGACCACGCTGGACGCGCTGGACGTGCCGTCGTGGGCGGTCACCTCGGGCAAGACCGAGGACAACATCTACGGCAGCCGCTGGTGCCTGATCGAGTGCCGCTATCGCGAGCGCTCGCTGGAGTCGCAGCGGGGGATCGACGAGACCACCGAGGCGTACACCAAGGCGCTCACCGACGCGGGCTGGTCCCGGTGGAACGTGGCCAGCTGCGTGCTGGACGAGGGCACCGAGGGCAAGTTCTCGTGCTGGCGGCGCGACGAGTTCACGCTGGACCTGTGGGTCCGTCCGATCACCACCCCGGAGTGCACGGACCTGCTGCGCAACCGGCCGACCGTCGGCCCGAGCCAGGGGCCGGCGCAGCCGAGCGCCGATCCGTCTGCGGCCCCGTCGGCCGCGCCGGCCGGTGATCCGGACGCCTGCAAGGGCTCCGCGGTGACGATCAAGGTGCTGAACACGGTCGCCGACGACCGCATCCGGTTCACCGCGGATCCGAACGGCGAGCAGGGCGCCGGCGGGGACGAGGAGACCGGTGAGGAGAGTCCTGCCCCGACACCGTCGGCGAGCTGAGCCCGGCTGCTGCGAGCGCCGTCCCGGCGGGCGGTAGGGTCTGCACGTCAGGACAAAGTGCGACGTGCGGAGGATGTGGCATGTCTGGAGGCGAGATCGCGGCGCTGATCGCGGCGGGTGCGTTCGCGATGCTGGTGCTGGTGCTTGCCGTGCCGATCCTGCGGCTGCGGCACACCGTCGACGCCGCCACGGTGACGTTGCGGCAGGTCAGCCAGCGTACGGGCCCGATCCTGGACAACGTGAACCTGACCGTCGACAACGTCAACACGGCGCTCGGCCAGACGCAGGTCACGCTGGACGGGGTGAACGTGCAGCTGGCGAAGGTCGACGTGATGACCCAGCACCTGGCGGCGACCACGGCTAACGTGTCGAACCTGGTGAGCGTCGTCACGGCGACCGCGGCCAGCCCGCTGGTGAAGGCGGCCGCGTTCACGTACGGCGTACGGCGTGCCACGGCGGCCCGCAAGGAGGCCGACGAGGCGAAGTCGGTGCGCGACGAGCTCAAGGCGCGCAAGCGCACCCGGCGGGGCTGAGCCATGATCCGCAGGTTGCTGTGGCTCGGTGTGGGCGTCGGCGTCGGCGTCGTGGTGGTGCGCCTGGTGACCCGCCAGGCGCGCAAGTTCACCCCGGCCGGGCTGGCCGGGACCGCCCAGGAATCCATTGGTCACGCCGCGGGCTCGGTGCGAAGCTTTATGGACGACGTCCGCGACGGCATGGCCGACCGCGAGGACCAGCTCTTCGCCGCCTTCTCCGACGGCGTGTCGATCGAGCCCGTAGACCTGCCCTGGGCGCACGGGGTCGGCAGCAAGTTCTATCAGTTCAAGCAGCAGCAGGAAGGCGAGCAGCAGCGATGAGGACCGCGGAAGTCAAGCGACGGTTTCTGGCGCACTTCGAGGCCAACGGGCACACCGTGGTTCCGAGCGCTCCACTGCCGGCCATCGACGATCCGAACCTGCTGTTCGTCAATGCCGGCATGGTGCAGTTCGTGCCCTACTTCCTGGGCCAGCAGACCCCGCCGTTCCGGCGCGCGGTCAGCGTGCAGAAGTGCATCCGGACGCCGGACATCGACGAGGTCGGCAAGACGTCCCGGCACGGCACGTTCTTCCAGATGAACGGCAATTTCTCCTTCGGTGACTATTTCAAGGAGGAGGCGATCCGCCTCTCCTGGGACCTGATCACCAAGCCGGTCGAGGCCGGTGGTTTCGGCATCGACCAGGAGAAGATCTGGGCGACGGTGTATCTCGACGACGACGAGTCGATCGGGTTCTGGCGCGCGGTCGGCCTGCCCGCGGAGCGCATCGTGCGCCGCGGCAAGGCGGACAACTTCTGGTCCATGGGCATCCCGGGGCCGTGCGGCCCGTGCTCGGAGATCTACGTCGACCGCGGGCCGGCGTACGGCCGCGAGGGCGGTCCGGAGGTCGACGAGGACCGCTACATGGAGATCTGGAACAACGTCTTCATGCAGTACGAGCGGGGTCCGGGCACCGACAAGGAGAACTACCCGATCCTGGGCGAGCTGCCGGCGCAGAACATCGACACCGGCATGGGCCTGGAGCGCATGGCGTCGATCATGCAGGGCGTCGACAACCTCTACGAGATCGACGAGGTCCGCCCGCTGATCGACAAGGCGTGCGAGCTGACCGGCAAGCGCTACAACGTCAGCCACACCACCACCGCGGCCGAGTCGCACCCCGACGACGTGCGCCTGCGCGTCATCGCCGACCACGTGCGCACCTCGCTGATGCTGATCGGCGACGGGGTGACCCCGTCGAACGAGGGCCGCGGCTACGTGCTGCGCCGGATCATGCGCCGGGCGATCCGGGCGATGCGCCTGCTCGGCTACGAGGACCCGGCGCTGCCGGAGCTGCTGCCGGTGGCGCGTGACAGCATGTCGCCGTCGTACCCGGAGATCGCGACCGAATTCGGCCGCATCTCGCAGTACGCGTACGCGGAGGAGGAGGCGTTCCGCAGCACGCTGCGCGCGGGCACCACGATCCTGGACGTGGCGGTCGCCGACACCAAGAAGTCCGGCGGCAAGACCCTGACCGGCGACAAGGCGTTCCAGCTGCACGACACGTACGGCTTCCCGATCGACCTGACCCTGGAGATCGCGGCCGAGCAGGGCCTGTCGGTGGACACCGACGGGTTCAAGCGGCTGATGGCCGAGCAGCGCAAGCGCGCCAAGGCCGACGCGCAGGCGCGCAAGACCGGTCACGCCGACCTGTCGGCGTACCGGGGCGCGCTCGACGCGGGCGGGGCGGTGGAGTTCACCGGCTACGCCGAGGTGTCGCGCGAGTCGAAGGTGCGCGCGCTGATCGGCAGCGGCGGCCTGATCACGTCGGCGGGCGAGGGCGAGCTGGTCGAGGTCGTGCTCGACGTCACCCCGTTCTACGCCGAGGGCGGCGGCCAGCTGCCCGACCTGGGTCTGATCACGGTCGGCGGCGGCAAGGTCGAGGTGCTCGACGTGCAGCAGCCGCTGCCCGGCCTGATCGTGCACAAGGCGCGGGTCGTCGAGGGCGAGGTCCGCTCCGGCGAGGCCGGCTACGCCCAGATCGACGTGGAGCGCCGCCGGGCGATCTCGCGCGCGCACACCGCGACGCACCTGGTGCACCAGACGATGCGCAACTTCCTCGGTGAGTCGGCGACCCAGGCGGGTTCGCTCAACGCGCCGGGCCGGCTGCGGTTCGACTTCAACACGCCGGGCGCGGTGCCGGCCAGCGTGCTGATCGACGTCGAGCAGCAGGTCAACGAGGTGCTGATGAGCGACCTGGAGGTGCGGGCGTTCGTCACCTCGCAGGCCGAGGCCAAGCGGCTGGGCGCGATGGCGCTGTTCGGCGAGAAGTACGGCGAGTACGTGCGTGTCGTCGAGGTCGGCGAGTACGCCCGTGAGCTGTGCGGCGGCACCCACGCGGCGCGCTCGGGCCAGCTGGGCCTGGTGAAGATCCTGTCGGAGGCGTCGATCGGCTCCGGCGTGCGCCGGGTCGACGCGCTGGTCGGCATGGACGCGTTCCGCCACCTGGCCAAGGAGCACCTGCTGGTGTCGCGCCTGGCCGAGCTGTACCGGGTGCCGCGCGAGGAGGTCGGCGACCGGGTCGAGCAGACCGTGTCGCAGCTGCGCGACGCCGAGCGTGAGCTGGAGAAGATGCGCGCGCAGCTGGTGCTCGGCGGGGCCGCGGCGCTGGCCGAGGGCGCGCTCGACCTGGGCGGCGTGGCGTACGTGGGCACCGAGGCGCCGGAGGGCGCGGCGGTCAACGACGTACGCACGCTGGCGCAGGAGGTGCGCGGCCGCTTCCCGGCGGACCGTCCCGCAGTCGTCGCGGTGGCCTCGCGGGCCAACGGCAAGGCGTCGCTGATCGTGGCGGTCAACGACGCGGCCAAGTCCCGCGGCCTGTCCGCGCAGGACCTGGTCAAGGGTGCCCTGTCGGGCCGCGGCGGCGGCAACGCCGACCTGGCCCAGGGCGGCGGCGTCCCCGCCGACCAGGCCCCCCACCTGCTGGCCTCGGTCCAGAACGCAGTACAAACCCGCTAAGGCGAAGGAAGGGCACCTTCTTATCGTTTTTCGATGTAGAAGGTGCCCTTCCCAACTGCCGGAGGCGGCGGTGACGGACATCCGGCGAGGGCACCTTCGCGACGCGCGCAGCGTCGCCGGGGGTGCCCTCGGTGTTTTGGTTTGCTGATCGGAAGGAGTGACGGCGATGACGTGGACCCGTGGGGTTCGGCTGGGGATCGACGTGGGCACGGTGCGGATCGGGGTGGCGGTGTGCGATCCGGACGGAATCCTGGCAACTCCGCTGGTCACCGTGGCTCGCCAGGCTAAAGCGGACGACTCTGACATTTCGGCTGATATGGTGGAGATCGCGCGCCTGGTGGCCGACCATGGCACGGTGGAGGTGGTGGTGGGACTGCCCATCAACCTCGCCGGGGTCGAGGGGCCGGCCGCCAAGCACGTGAGGGCATACGCCGACGCCCTGGCCGGTCTGATCGCGCCGGTGCCGGTGGTGCTCGCTGACGAGAGGATGTCCACCGTCACGGCCACCCGGCGGCTCGCCGACCGCGGTGTCCGGGGCAAGCGGCAGCGTGCCGTCGTCGACCAGGCGGCAGCGGTGGAGATCCTGCAGGGTTGGCTCGACGCGCAGCGAAGGCGAGCAGGATGATCGACGAACTGGACCGTGCTTTCGATGACGACCACGACGAAGATCCCCGGCAGCAACTGCCGCCGGGCGAGGCCAGTCGTCAACGCAGGCGGTTCGGTTGGATGCGGTCCGTGCTGGCCATGGGCCTGGCCCTGGTGCTGCTCGGGGCGCTCGGCATCGGCGCCGTGGTGGTGTACCAGAAGATCAGCGGCGCGCTGGGCACCTCCGACTGGGAGACCTCGGCCGACGGCACCGAGGTGCAGATCGAGATCAAGAGCGGCGACACGCAGGCCGAGATCGCTCGCACCCTGAAGGCGGCGGGCGTGATCGCCAGCGAGAAGGCCTTCATCGAGGCCGGCGAGCGCAACCCGGACGCGCTGCGCATCCAGCCCGGCTTCTACAAGATGCGCACCCACATGAGCGCCAAGGACGCGGTGCTGCGCCTGCTGGACCTGCGCAACCGCATCGTCAACGGGATCACGATCCCGGAGGGGCTCAGCTCGTTCCGGGTGTTCAAGCTGCTGTCGGCCAAGACCGGCATCCCCGAGGCCGAATTCAAGGCCGCCGCGAAGGACCCGATCGCGCTCGGCGTGCCCGACTGGTGGTTCAACCGCACCGACGACAAGAAGGTCGCGCCGTCGATCGAGGGCTTCCTGTTCCCCGACACCTACGAGTTCGCGCCCAACGCCACCGCCGAGAGCATGCTGCGGGTCATGGTCAACCGGTTCCTCACCGTCACCGGCAGCATGAACTTCGCCGAGACGGTCCCGGCGCAACTCGGCGGGATCGCACCGTACGAGGCGCTGATCGTGGCCTCGCTGGCCCAGGCGGAGGCGGGCAACGCCGACGACTTCGGCAAGGTGGCCCGGGTCGCCTACAACCGTGTGTACAAGCGGATCCCCGACCTGACGTGCGCCTGCTTCCAGTTCGACGTGACCGTGAACTACTCGCGCGAGCTGGCCGGCAAGGACCCCAAGCCGTCCAGCGGGCTCAGCCACGACGAGCTGACCGACGAGAAGAACCCCTACAACCGCAACGCCGAGGGGATGATCCCCACGCCGATCAACAACCCGGGCAAAGCGGCGCTGGACGGCGCGATGTCGCCGCCCAAGGGCGACTGGTACTACTTCGTGGCGACCGACAAGGAGGGCCACTCGGCCTTCTCGGAGACCTTCGAGGAGTTCTGCGAGGACAACGAGACGGCCGTGAAGAACAAGGTGCTCAAGCAGAGCTCTTGCTGAGCCGACCGTCTTGTCCGAATAAGCCCGTTAGATCCTGGGTGGCGGCTGAAAACCCACCGTCCGCCCGGGGGTGTGCAAAACCCTTCACGTGTAACGTAGCCGCCGATGGCGACCCGTACGTGAGAGGGCACCGATGACTGACGAGCTTTTCCTGTCGTTCGAGGAACATCCCGAGCGCGGCCAACAGCGGCGTCGGCACGGGGTGGACAACAACCGTGGCCGGAACAACAAGAAGAAGAAAAAGAAGAAGAAGCGCGGCCGCTCCTTCCTCGCCCTCTTCCTCACGCTGTTCCTGCTCGGCGGTCTGGCCGGCGGCGCGTACCTGGGCTACGACAAGATCAGGGACCTGCTGGTCACCCCCGACTACGTCAGCACGGCGACGTCCGCCGAGGTCGAGGTCGAGATCAAGCAGGGCTCCCTCGGCCTGGACATGGCCAAGGCGCTCAAGAACAAGGACGTGGTCAAGAGCGAGCAGGCGTTCATCGAGGCCTATGAGAACAACCCCGACGCCAAGAAGATCCAGCCCGGCCTGTACAAGCTGCGCGTGCAGATCAGCGCCGCCGACGCGATCACGATGCTGCTGGACACCAAGAACCGGCTGGTCAACGGCATTCTCATCGCCGAAGGCCTGTCGACCTTCAAGATCTACAAGCTGCTGTCGGAGAAGCTGGGCATCCCCGAGGCCGAGTTCAAGGCCGCGGCGAAGGACCCGATCGCGCTCGGCGTGCCGGCCTGGTGGTTCAAGCGGGAGGACGGCAAGAAGGAGAGCCGCTCGATCGAGGGCTTCCTGTTCCCGGACACCTACGAGTTCCCGAAGAACGTGACCGCCAAGTCGGCCCTGTCGATGATGGTCGAGCGGTTCATGAAGGTCACCGGGGACATGGGCTACGCCGACAAGGCCGCCGCGCTGAACATCTCGCCTTACCAGGCGCTGATCGTGGCGTCGCTGGCCCAGGCCGAGGCGGGCAACGCCGACGACCTCGGCAAGGTCGCCCGGGTGTCCTACAACCGGGTCTTCAGTGAGAAGGCCGTGGCCGAGATCGGCACCTGCCACTGCCTGCAGTTCGACGTCACCGTCAACTACTCGCGGGAGATGGCCGGCAAGAAGGCCGTGCACTCCAGCGACCTCACCCAGGCCGAGCTGACCGACCCGAAGAACCCGTACAACCGCAACGCCAAGGGTCTGCCGCCCACCCCGATCAACAACCCGGGCAAGAAGGCGCTCGAAGGGGCGGCCGATCCGCCGAAGGGTGACTGGATCTACTTCGTGGCCATCGACAAGGAGGGCCACTCGGCCTTCTCGTCGACCCACACCCAGTTCTGCAAGGACAACCAGACGGCTGTGAAGAACGGCGCGCTGGAGCGGAGCTCCTGCTGATGCGCGCAGCGGTCCTCGGCAAGCCGGTCAGCCACTCGCTGTCGCCCGTCCTGCACAACGCGGGCTACGCGGCGGCGGGACTGACCGGCTGGTCGTACACCGCGATCGAGTGCGCCGAGGCCGACCTGCCCGCCTTTGTGGCGGGCCTGGGGTCCGAGTGGGCGGGGCTGTCGCTGACCATGCCGCTCAAGGAGGTGGGGCTGACCGTCGCGACGGCGGTCAGCCCGGTCGCCGCCGCAGTCGGGGCCGCGAACACCCTGGTCCACCAGCCGGACGGCAGCTGGCACGCGGACAACACCGACGTGCCCGGCATGGTCGCCGCGCTGGGCGAAGCCGGGGTCAGCACGGCGGCGCGGGTCGCCGTGCTCGGCGCGGGCGGCACCGCACGGGCCGCGGTGGCGGCCGCGGCGCGGCTCGGGGCCGAGTGCCTCATCGTGTACGCCCGCCGTCCCGAGGCGATCGACGAGCTGCGCCCGGTGGCCGATGCGCTCGGCGTGCCGCTGACCGGCGCGGGCTGGGCGGCGGCGGAGGAGTGCGCCGCCGCCGACGTGGTGATCTCCACCGTGCCCAAGGGCGTCGCCGACCACCTGCAGGTGCCGTGGCGGCCCAAGACGGTGCTGTTCGACGCCCTCTACGATCCGTGGCCGACCCCGCTGGCCGGCTCGGCACAGCGCGCCGGTTGCCGCATCGTGTCCGGATTAGATCTTCTTTTGAACCAGGCTCTGGGCCAGTTCGAGCAGTTCACGGGGGTTGCCGCGCCGGTCGAGGCGATGCGCGGGGCACTGCGGGACGCCCGTCGCGGCTAGCCTGTCCGGGTCGGTGCGACCCTGGGGAGGCAGACCGGTGACGGAAGAGTTCTTCATCGCGTTCGGTGACGAGCCTGAGCAGCGCAGGCCACGCCGCCCGGCCGGCGGGCGAAGTCCCCGCAAACGCCGCAGGCGCCGCCGCAACCGCGCCGTGCTGGCCGGGATGCTCACCCTGTTCCTGCTCGCCGGTGCGGGAGCCGTGGTGTATCTCGGCTTCGACCGGGTGAAGGGCTGGTTCGGCACGCCGGACTACACCTCCGCCGACGGCACCGCCGAAGTGACCTTGGAGATTCCGGAGAAGGCGACCGGGGCGCGGATGGCCGAGGTGCTGAAGGCCAAGGACGTGATCGCCAGCGAGCAGGCCTTCCTCGACGCGTGGGAGGAGAACCCGAAAGCCGCGACGATCCAGCCGGGTCACTACCGGCTGCGGTTGCGGCTCAGCGCCGCCGATGCGATCACCATGCTGCTCGACCCGGCCCGGCGCATCGTGAAGGGTGTGACCGTCCGCGAAGGGCTGTCGTCGTTCAAGATCTACAAGCTGCTGTCGGAGAAGCTGGGCATCCCCGAGGCGGACTTCGCGGCCGCGGGCAAGGACCCGGTGAAGCTGGGCGTCCCGGAGTCGTGGTTCGACCGCGACGGCAGAAAGGTCACGAAGTCGGTCGAGGGCTTCCTGTTCCCGGACACCTACGAGTTCCCGCCGGACGTCACCGCGCGGTCCGCGCTGGAGACGATGGTGCGGCGGTTCCTGGCGGTCACCGGCGAGCTGAAGTTCACCGAATCGGTGCGCGGCGGGTTGAAGGTCGCCCCGTACGAGATGCTGATCGTCGCCTCGCTGGCCCAGGCGGAGTCGGGCACCGCGGCCGACCTGCCGAAGGTGGCCCGGGTCGCCTACAACCGCATCTTCCAGCCGAAGGCGGGTGTGTGCACCTGCCTGGAGTTCGATGTGACCATCAACTACTGGCGGGAGACGAAGGGGCTGGAGCCCATCGGGTCGGGGAAGATGACCAGCGCCGAACAGAACGACAAGAAGAACCCGTACAACCACAACGTGCTGCTGCTGCCCACGCCGATCAACAACCCCGGCCGAGCGGCGCTGGCCGGCGCGGCGAAACCGGCGAAGGGAGGCTGGTACTTCTTCGTCGCGATCGATCAGAAGGGCAACTCGGCCTTCTCCACGAACTACGAGCAGTTCTGCCGGGACAACGACATCGCCGTTCGCAACAAGAAGCTGGCCCGCAACTCCTGCGATTGACCGGATGCGGTGCGGTGACATCGCGCCGAATTCGCCCCGATGTCACCGCGCCGTCGATCACCGGCCGTCCGCGACCGCTGGACTCCTCCGCGTAGCACTCATGGAGGAGCAGACGATGGACCGACGTGACCTTTTCATCGCCGGGGCGCTGGGCGCCGCGGTGGCGACCCCCGCCCTGATCGGCGTGCCGGCGTGGGCGTCCGGCGAGGACCGCGACAATGAGCCGGTGCGTGCTCACGACCGCGACCGGACCCTGGTGGTCGGCCACCGGGGCGCCAGTGGCTACCGGCCCGAGCACACCCTCGCGTCGTACGAGCTGGCCGCCCGGATGGGCGCGGACTTCATCGAGCCCGACCTGGTCAGCACCCGCGACGGCGTGCTGGTGGCCCGGCACGAGAACGAGATCGCCGGCACCACCGACGTGGCCGCGCGGCCCGAGTTCGCGACCCGCCGGGTGACCAAGACGATCGACGGCGTGGCGGTGACCGGCTGGTTCACCGAGGACTTCACCCTCGCCGAGCTGAAGACGCTGCGCGCGGTGGAGCGGCTGCCCGCGGTGCGCCAGCGCAACATGGTCTACAACGGCCTGTTCGAGGTGCCGACCTTCACCGAGGTGCTCGAACTGCGCGAGCGGCTGTCCAAGGAGCTGCGCCGGGAGATCGGCGTCTACCCGGAGACCAAGCACCCGACGTACTTCCAGAACGCCGGGCTGCCGCTGGAGCGGCCGCTGGTGGCGACGCTGCGCCGGTTCGGGCTGGACCGCCGGGACGCGCCGGTGTTCGTGCAGTCCTTCGAGGCGGCGAACCTGCGCGAGCTGCGCTCGGCGTACCGGCTCAAGGCGCCGCTGGTGTTCCTGGCCGGGGCGGGCAGCCCGTTCGGCGACCCGCGCTCGTACGCCGAGTACCTGAGCCCGGCGGGCCTGCGCGAGCTGGCCGGTGTGATCAACGGGATCGGGCCGGACAAGGGTCTGGTCATCCCGCGGGCGGCCGACGGCTCGCTGGCCACGCCGACGTCGCTGGTCGCCGACGCGCACCGGGAGGGCCTCAAGGTGCACCCGTACACCTTCCGTGCGGAGAACCAGTTCCTGCCGGTGAACCTGCGCAACGGCGCGGTGCCCGCCGAGTACGGCCGGATCCTCGACGAGCTGGCGGCGTACCTGGCCGCGGGTGTGGACGGCTTCTTCACCGACAACCCGGACCTGGGCGTGCTGGCCCGCGCGCTGCACCGGGCCTGATCGACGGCGCACGGCCACCGGACCGCCGAGCGCCCGGTGCCGTGCGCATCTTAGCGATATCAGCGTGTTTAGTCCCTAATATCCGAATTTGCTCGATACTCTGGCGCGGTTGTCCGTTGCCGGAGCCGATCGGGAGTCGAGGATGAGCGCGCGCAAGGTCGCCATGGCCGGTGAGGTGGCGCTCGCCATCGTGGTGATCGCGGTCGCGGGGCTGCTGTCGTTCGTGAGCCCGGCGAGCCCGGCCGCGGTGGCGTCGATCCCGCCGCTCGCCCCGGAGATCAGCGAGCCGTCCTCGGACGGGCAGCTGCTCAACGGGGCCGACGTGCACATGGAGGCGCAGCCGTTCGCCGACGCGGATGTGCGCGACGAGCATGCCTGCAGCGACTGGGAGATCTGGTCGGCCGCCCCCGAGCCGGTCGAGCGGGTGTGGGCCGCCGAGTGTGTGCACGGCGCGTCCCGCCTGCACACCCACCTGGGCAACGGAAAGTTCACCGGCTCGCTGGCCGGGGCGGCCGAGCTGCCGCCGGGCCGCGCGTTCGAGGTGCGCGCCCGGTTCCGGTCGTCCTCGGCCGACCCGGGCACGCAGTGGAGCCCGTATTCGGTCCGCCCCTTCCGCACCGACGTGCAGCTCGAACCGCTGCCCGGAGCGCCGCAGTGGCGCACCATGCAGGACGGCTACGTGGTGGAGGAGGTCGCGTCCGGGTTCGCGCTGCCGGTCGGCATCGCCATGGCGGCCACCCCGCCCGCCTCGCCGGACGCCCCGCGCTTCTACGTCAACGAGCTCTATGGGCAGATCAAGGTGGTCCGCGGCGACTTCAGCGTCGCGACGTACGCCAAGGATCTGCTGAACTTCGACCCGACCGACAAGTTCCCCGGCGACGGCGAGATGGGCCTCGGCGGGATCGTGGTCGAACCGCAGACCGGCGACCTGTTCGCCGCCATGGTCTACAAGACGGGCAGCAAGCTCTACCCGAAGGTGGTCCGGCTGACCAGCTCCGAGGACGGGATGAGCGCGACCAAGGTCACCACGGTGCTGGACATGAAGGGCGAGGACATGGTGGCCTCGCACCAGATCTCCAACCTCACCATCGGGCCGGACGGCAAGCTGTACGTGCACGTCGCGGACGCGTTCGAGCCGAAGACGGCCCGGGACAAGGACTCCTTCCGCGGCAAGGTGCTGCGGATGAACCTGGACGGCAGCGCACCCGAGGACAACCCGTTCTACAAAGCCGGCAACGGCGACAAGGCCAGGGACTACGTCTACGCCCTGGGCCTGCGCAACCCGTTCGGCGGCGCGTGGCGGGCCGCCGACGGGCAGCACTACTCGGTGGAGAACGGACCCTCGGTGGACCGGTTCGCCCGGGTCACCCGGGGCGCGGACTTCGAGTGGTACGTCGGTGACAGCGCGATGAAGAAGAAGGCGCTCTACAACTGGACCGTGGCGCACGCGCCGGTCGGGGTGACCTTCGTGCAGGAGGAGAACAACCAGGGGGCGGGCTTCCCGAAGGAGCTGTACGGCAACGCGTACATCTCCGAGAGCGGCCCGACCTACGCCACCGGACCGCAGGTGCGCGGCAAGCGCATCGTGATGTTCGCCTTCGACGCCAAGGGCAAGGTCACCGGACCGAAAACCCTGGTGGAGTACAACGGCAACGGCAAGTCGACCATCGCCGGCATCGCCGCCGGGACGGACGGGCTGTACTTCAGCGCGCTCTACCCCGACGACGCCAAGGACGGCCCGTACGCGGCCAAGGCGAAGCTCTACCGCGTCCGCTTCGCCGACGCGGCCGGCGCGGCGCCCAAGGACGCCAAGGTGGACAAGAAGCTGTGCACCGACGACGAGTTGAAGATCACCGCGGCGCCCGCGAAGACGACTCTCGCCCGCAAGACCTCGCTCACCATCGGCCTGAAGGTGCAGAACACGTCGAAGCGCTCCTGCGTGCGCGACGTCGGCGCCGATCTGCAGGAGCTGCAGCTGCTGCGCGACGGGGAGAAGCTGTGGTCGTCCGACGACTGCGGGCCGGTGCGCGGCAGCCAGGTGGTCCGCTTCGCGCCGGGCCAGTCCCGCTCCTACAGCGCGACGTGGAACGGCAAGGCCAGCAACACCTGCGAGAAGAAGGGCCGCCGGGTGCCGGCCGGGGCGTCGCCCGCCGCGGGCACGTACGAGATCGTCGCCCGCGTCGGCAGCGACCGCAGCGAGCCCGTGACGATCACGCTGAAATGACCCGGCCCGCCTGGTGAGACCGGACCTGGCCAGCTCACGTGAGCTACGTCCCGTCTGGTGACACCGGCGGGGCGTGGCGGGCAGGCGGCCGGGCCGCCGTGACAGACTGGTGATCGTGTTGCGTTGGCTGACCGCAGGGGAGTCGCACGGGCAGGCGCTGGTCGCCGTGCTCGACGGCGTGCCCGCCGGAATCGAGATCACCAGTGACGAGATCGGCCACGAGCTGGCCCGCCGCCGCCTCGGCTACGGCCGCGGCGCGCGCATGGCCTTCGAGCGGGACGTGGTGACGATCCTCGGCGGCGTGCGCCACGGGCGCACCCTGGGCAGCCCGGTCGCGATCCAGGTCGGCAACTCCGAGTGGCCCAAGTGGCAGACCGTGATGTCGGCCGACCCGGTCGACCCGGACCTGCTGGCCGCGCAGGCCCGCAACGCGCCGCTGACCCGCCCCCGGCCCGGCCACGCCGACCTCGCCGGCATGCAGAAGTACGGCCACGACGACGCCCGGCCGATCCTGGAGCGCGCCAGCGCCCGGGAGACCGCCGCCCGCGTCGCCGTCGGCACCGTCGCCAAGGCCCTGATCAAGCAGGCGCTGGGCATGGACGTGCTGTCCCACGTGGTCGAGCTCGGTTCCGTGGTCGCCAAGTCCGGCCTGGTGCCGGTGCCGGGCGACACCGAGCGCATCGACGCCGATCCGCTGCGCTGCCTGGACCCGCAGGCCAGCGAGCGTATGGTCGCCGAGGTCGACGCGGCCAAGCGCGACGCCGACACCCTTGGCGGCATCGTCGAGGTCCTCGTCTACGGCGTGCCGCCGGGCCTGGGCACCCACACGCAGTGGGACCGCAAGCTCGACGCTCGCATCGCCACCGCGCTGATGTCCATCCAGGCCATCAAGGGCGTCGAGATCGGCGACGCGTTCACCCAGGCCCGCTCGCGGGGCTCGGTGGCGCACGACGAGATCGTGCCGACGCCCGACGGCGTGAAGCGGGTCACCGACCGGGCCGGCGGCCTGGAGGGCGGCATCACCTCCGGCGAGCCGCTGCGGGTGCGCGCCGCGATGAAGCCGATCTCGTCGCTGAACCGGGCACTGTCCACCGTGGACGTGACCACCGGCGAGGTCGCCACCGCCATCAACCAGCGCTCCGACGTGTGCGCGGTGCCCGCGGCGGCGGTCGTCGCCGAGTCGATGATGGCGCTGGTGCTGGCCGAGGCGGCGACGGAGAAGTTCGGCGGCGACTCGGTCACCGAGATCCGCCGCAACCTTGCCGGCTACCTGGACAACCTGCTGATCCGCTGACAGACCGCCGGGTCCGCGCCGCGGACCGGGGAGGGGAACACCGTGAGCAAGCCGTTGTGCGTCCTGGTCGGCGCGCCCGGGGCCGGCAAGTCGACCGTCGGGCAGCTGCTGGCGCAGGCGTTCGGGGTGCCGTTCCGCGACACCGACGCCGACGTGGAGGCCACCGCCGGCAAGCCCATCTCGGAGATCTTCATCGACGAGGGCGAGCCGCACTTCCGGGCCATGGAGACGGCCGCGGTCGCGGCGGCACTGGCCGAGCACTCCGGCGTGCTGGCGCTGGGCGGCGGCGCGGTGCTCGCTGAGGACAACCGGACGCTGCTGGCCGGGCACACCGTGGTCTACCTGAGCGTGGACCTGTCCGACGCGGTGTCCCGGGTCGGGCTGGGCCAGGGCCGCCCGCTGCTGAACTTCAACCCGCGGGCCACCCTGCGCTTCCTGCTCGACCAGCGGCGGCCGCTGTACGAGCAGGTCGCGACGCACACCGTGGTCACCGACGGGCGCACTCCGGAGGAGATCACCGCCGAGCTGGTCGAGCTGCTGAAGGGCTGAGATGTCGGAGCTGACCCGGATCGCCGTGGGCGGCGACCAGCCGTACGACGTGCTGGTCGGCCCCGGCGTGCTCGCCGAACTGCCCGCCCTGGTCTCCGGCGCCGACCGGGCCGCGGTGCTGTACGCGCCGCCGGTGCGGGCGTACGCCGAGCAGGCCGCCGCACACCTGGTCGACGCCCGTGTCCAGCCGGTGATGATCGAGGTGCCCGACGCCGAGGCCGGCAAGTCCATCGGCGTCGCCGAGCGCTGCTGGGACGAGCTGGGCCGGGCCTCGTTCACCCGCAACGACGTCGTGGTCGGCGTCGGCGGCGGCGCGGTCACCGACCTGGCCGGTTTCGTCGCGGCCTGCTGGCTGCGCGGCGTGCGCTGGGTGCCGGTCTCCACCAGCATCAACGGCATGGTCGACGCGGCCGTCGGCGGCAAGACCGGGGTGAACACGGCCGCCGGCAAGAACCTGGTCGGCGCGTTCTACCCGCCCGCCGGGGTGCTCTGCGCCACCGAGGCGCTGGCCACCCTGCCCACCGTGCAGCTGCTGGCGGGCATGGCCGAGGTGGTCAAAGGCGGCTTCATCGCCGACCCGGTGATCCTCGACCTGATCGAGCGCGACCCGCGGGCCGCCGTCGACCCGGCCGGCCCGGTGCTGCGCGAGCTGATCGAACGCAAGATCGCGGTGAAGGCCCGGGTGGTGAGCGAGGACCTGCGCGAATCGGGCCTGCGCGAGATCCTCAACTACGGCCACACGCTCGGCCACGCCATCGAGCGCCGGGAGGACTACCGCTGGTCGCACGGGCACGCGGTCAGCGTCGGCCTGGTGTACGCCGCCCGGCTGAGCGTGCTCACCGGCCGCCTCGACGAGGCCACCGCCGCCCGCCATGCCGCCGTCCTGCGCTCGCTGGACCTGCCGGTGTCCTATCCCGCCGACGCCTGGGACGAGCTGCGCGCCACGATGTCGGTGGACAAGAAGGCCCGCGGCAAGGCGCTGCGCTTCGTGCTGCTCAACGGCATCGCCGAGCCGGTCACCGTGCCCGTCGACGACGAGGCCCTGCTCGCCGAGGCCTACCTGTCCGTCGCCTCCTGAAGGAGACCGCCATGAAGGTGTACGTGCTCAACGGGGTCAACCTCGGCCGGCTCGGCACCCGCCAGGTCGACGTGTACGGCGTCACCACGTACGCGACGCTGGTGGAGCTGTGCGAGAAGACGGGCGCGCTGCTCGGCCTGGATGTCGAGTGCCGCCAAACCGACCTGGAGGGCGAGCTGGTGGGCTGGCTGCACCAGGCCGCCGACGAGCACGCCGCGGTGGTCCTGAACCCGGGCGCGTGGAGCCACTACTCCTACGCCGTCCGCGACGCCTGCGCGATGCTCAACGGCCCCCTGATCGAGGTCCACATCTCGAACATCCACAGCCGCGAGGAGTTCCGCCACCACTCGGTCGTCTCCGCCGTCGCCACCGGCGTCATCGCGGGCCTGGGCGTCGACGGCTACCGCCTGGCCCTGGAACACCTCTTCCACCGCGTCACCGACTGACCCGACCCCCACCCACTGCGCCGACCTAGCATGAATTGCTGGTGCGACGCGGGTGAAACGGGTGCCCGCGGCCGCTGGGCAACCATCCTGCACGCGACGGCAGCGTGCCGCGCAGACTCGGGACTACGTCCCGAGCGCATTTGCTCTGCACCCATTTGCTTGCTCTGCACCCACATACGCAACGGAGTGCGCGCCTGTTGCGCCGATGGGTGCAGAGCAAGGCTTTGGGTGCAGAGCAAATGCGCTCGGATGGTATGCCCGAGCCGGCGTGGACCAGGCGCGGTCACCGGGGCGACGGCTCGCGCGGGATCGTCGTGATCTCCGGGGGTCAGCGCTGGCCGGTGGCCTCGGTGAGCAGCTGGTAGACCTGGGCGCGGCCGGTGACGCGGACCGGGTGGCCGCCTTCGCGGGGGCGGTCGGCCACGGCGGGCATGCCGAGGATGGCGGCTGCCGTGACCAGGGACTGGGCCGCGGCGGGCGAGCCGGCCCGGACGGTGAGCTGGCCGGCGTGGGCGTCGACGCCACCGGTGAGCATCGCCATCCGCCACAGGCCGAGCGCCGCCTGGCGCGACTCCGGCACGGCGGGCGACGCCGCCAGCAGCTGGGTCCGGCTGCGCCAGGCCCCGGTCAGAGCCCGCACGATCCGGTTGTACGCCCCGGCGGACACCTCGACTCGCAACCCGTCACGTTCGGTGCGGACCACGTTGGCCCAGGTGAGCGTGGACAGCAGGCTGGCCAGCCGGGCCGCCGCCGCCGGCGAGGAGGTCGACGCGATGGCGGTCGCCGCCGCGGGGCGGTGCCACCCGGACGGGCGCAGCTCCTGCCAGCCGAACGCCGCTTCCAGCAGCGGGTACGCCCCCAGTGGAGCCTGGGACAGGGCGCGGTCCAGCGGGGCCATCTCGGCCCGGGAGGTGTCCGCGGGCGCGGCCTCCGCCGGGGCGGCGAGCGGGGGGAGGTCCGTGAGCAGGGTCGCTGACATGGGACGGTCTCCTCTCAGGCAGGTCAGGTGCGGGGGATCTCGCGGTCGGTCACGACGGCGCCGTCGGCGACTCGGTAGGCCCAGACCACGATGGCGTTGTCCACGAGCTCACCCTGTGGGGTGAACTGCAGCCGCCCGGTGACGCCGTCGTGGGCGTACGTGTCCACGAAGGCCTCCATGTCGGGGCGGGTGGTGCGGCCGGCCTCGAAGCCGGCCAGGAAGATCGACGCGGCGTCGTACCCCTCGGCGCTGTAGGTGCCGGCGTCCTTGCCGAACCCGGCCCGGTACTGCACCGGGAAGTCCCGAGACGCGCGCTCGGGCGGCAGGCAGGCGCAGGTGATGACGGCCCCCTCGGCGGCGCGCACCCCCGCGGCACGGATGAAGCCGGCGTCCTTGACTCCATCGCCGCCCACGAACGTGGCGGTCAGCCCCGCGTCGCGCATCGCCTTGAGCAGGGCGCCGCCGCTGGAGTAGTAGCCGCCGTAGAAGACGACGTCGGCCCCGGCGGAGCGGATCTGGCTGACCACCGAGGAGAAGTCCACCTGGCGGGGCGGCACCGCGGCCCGCTGCACCACCCTGCCGGACAGGGTCGCGGCGACCTCGTCGGCCAGGCCGCGGCCGTACGCCCCGGTGTCGTCGATGACGAACGCCTTGCGGGCGTGCAGCACGGTGTCGATGTAGCGGGCGGCCGCCGGGCCCTGCGCGGCGTCGTTGCCGATCACGCGATGGAACGTCGACCAGCCGCGCTGACTCAGGTTGGTGCGGGTCGCCGACGGGCTGACGATGGTGACGCGGCCCTGGTCGAGCAGCGGCAGGGCGGCCGCGGTCTCGCCGGAGAAGGCGGGCCCCACCACGCCGAGGATCGCGGGGTCGGCCACGATCTGCTGCGCCAGCGCGGTGGCCTGCTTCGGGTCGCTCTGCGAGTCGAAGTCCTGCAGTGTCACCGGGCAGTCGGGATGCCGCCCGTTGTGCTGCTCGACCGCCAGCGCGGCCCCGGAGCGGATGTTCGTGCCCAGGTCAGCCGAGGCACCGCTGAGCGGGCCGATGACGGCGATCTTCAACCCGCATGGCCGGGCGGGCGGGGCCGCGGTGCCCGCTGTCGCGTCGCAGCCGGGTGTCGCCGCCAGCGCGAGCAGCGCCAGCGTCGAGACAACCCGTGCGTACGGCCCTCGCAACAGCCGACCTCCTCGACGTAGGGTGCGCCTATCCTGCCCGGATGAGCGTGAGGATTGCATGAGTAACCCGGTGGAAACGGCGTGGCCGGCTGCCCGCAAGCGGGTGGCGGCCATGTTTGTGCTGGTCGCGACCCTACTGGGTGCCTGCAGCGGCGGCCAGGTGACCGCTCAGCCCACCCTGGCGCCCGCCCCCGGCCGTCCCTCTGACCTGCAGCCCGCCCTGTTCGGCATCAGCTCCGACACTCTCGGCTGGATAGTGATCGACGAGCGGGGCTACGTCCTCTACCGCAGCGAACTCGACGCCAACCGCCCCTCCCGCTCGGCGTGCACCGGCTCCTGCACCGAGCAGTGGCTCCCGGTCCCCGCCGCCGACCAGATCCGGATCGAGGGCATCGACCGCCAGCTCATCGGCACCCTCATCCGCCCCGACGGCACCCGGCAGCTGACCCTCGCCGGCTGGCCCCTCTACGGCTACACCGGCGACCGCATGCCCGGCGACACCAACGGCCACGGCCTGAGCGGCCACTGGTACGCCGTCACCCCCATCGGCACCCGCGCCGGCCCCACCCCCGCCTGACCAAGATCAACCTGGTCCTGGGGTGGGTCAGGGGGTGGGGAGGGTGAGGGTGGCTTCGGTGCCGCCGCCTTCGGCGGGGCGCAGGGTGAGGGAGCCGTCGTGGAGGTCGGCCACCCAGCGGGCGATGGCCAGGCCCAGGCCGGTGCCGTTGGGTGAGCCGGGGCGGAAGCGCTCGCCGTTGGCGGTGGGCAGGTCGGCGCCGGGGCCGGGGCCGGCGTCGCGGATGACGACGGAGCCCGGTGCGACGGTCAGGGTGATGGTGGCGGGGGCCTCGCCGTCGCGGCCGTGCTGCACCGCGTTGTGGATCAGGTTGCGCAGGGCGATGCGGACCAGCGTGGGGTCGCCGAGCGCGACCGCGGGCCGGGTGTACGCCGTCGCGGTGTGCGGCGGCTGCACCGTGTCGGCCAGCACCTCCTCGGCGAGCTGGTCCAGCCGGAACCGCTGGCGCTCCAGGTGGCGCAGGCCGGCGACGAGCCGGGCCCGGGTCAGCAGCGCGGCGACCGCGTCGGTCAGCCGGTCGGTGGCCGCGATGACCCGGCGCAGCGCGTCCGGCTGCCCGGCGGGGGAGTCCAGCGCCGACTCCGACACCGCCCGGATCACCGTCAGCGGCGTGCGCAGCTCGTGCGCCGCGTCGGCGACGAACCGCTCCTGCTGGGTGAGCGCGTCCGCGATGGGCTGGGTGCCGCGGCGGGCCAGCAGGTAGCCGCCGACACAGGTCATCACCGTGAACGCGGTGCCGCCGACGATCAGCGCGAGGGCCAGTCGCTGGTGAGCGGCCTGCCCCGGCCCCGGGTCGGCGACCGCGACGACGGTGCCCGCGATCGCCCCGGTCTCGGCGTGCCGGAACGGCACCGCGAGCAGGTGCACGACCTCCTGCCGCTCGTCGCGCACCGCCTCGATCAGCTCGCCGCCCGCGGAGCGCACCTGCCGGGCGGGCCCGAGCAGCGTCGGCGGCGCGATGACGGCCAGCCGCGCCGGATGCGCGAACACCAGGGTGACGTCGGTCCGGTCGGCCTCGTATACGTACACCGCCGTGGAGCCCTGCGCTATGGCGTTGTCATAGAGCTTGTCCAGCAGCAGGGCACCCGAGTCGTAGTACAGCAGCGCCACCGCCGTCCCGGCCGTGCGATGCAGATCGGCCGCGACCGCCTCGGCCCGCTGCCGCTCATCCACGACCAGCGCCACGGCCCCCATCCCCGCCAGCCCGATGATGTTCAGCGCCAGCAGCAACGCCGTCAACCGCATCCGCAGCCCCGCCAGCCGCTCCGCCGTCTGCAGCTGCCGCGTCTCCCGCCTCATGCCGCTGCCTTCATCAACGGCCGGCCAGGTCGACGCGGTAGCCGGTGCCGCGGACGGTGGTGATGACAGGGGGGTCGCCTAGTTTGCGGCGGAGTTGGCCTACGACGACGTCCACGACGTTCGAGGTGGGGTCGGCTTGTTCGTCCCAGCAGTGTTCGAAGAGGTCGGAACGGGTGACCACGGCGGGGCGGCGGACCAGGAGCATCTCCAGCACGGAGAACTCCTTGGGGGTGAGGGTGAGCAGGACGCCGTCGCGGCGGACCTCGCGGCGGGCGGTGTCGACCTCGACGTCGCCGGCTCTCATCACCGGGGGGAGCATGGTGCCGCGGCGGCGGCAGAGGGCGCGTACGCGGAGCACGAGTTCGGCGGCGATGAACGGTTTGACGACGTAGTCGTCGGCGCCGGCTTCGAAACCGGCGACGCGGTCGGTGACGTCGTCCAGGGCGGTCAGCATGAGGGCGGGCACGCCCAGGCCGGCCTCGCGGCGGCGGCGCAGCTGGCCGGCGGAGTCGCCCTCGGGCAGGATGCGGTCGAGGACCAGGCAGTCATAGTCGTTGACGCTCATGTTCACGTCGGCCTGGCTCCAGTCGGCCGCCTGGTCGACGGCGAACCCGACCGCGCGCAGGGCCGTCACGACCACCCCGCGCACCTCAGGGTCATCCTCCACCACCAGCACCCGCACGGCGGCGAGGCTAGCAACCAGAGTGCTCGTCCGGCTAGCGCGGCCGCTGGGAGCGGGTCACCGCGACCGGCGACGGTCACAGGGTGTCCCCGGCCACCCGCGCGCCCGGCCTGAGATCACGGGCCGGTAAAGTAGTCAGGTCTGTTCTTTGTCAAGTATCTGATCATGTACGGGAGCCTGGCTGTGGCTAGCACGAACGACCTCAAGAACGGCATGGTGCTCAACCTCGACAAGGAGCTCTGGGCCGTCGTCGAGTTCCAGCACGTGAAGCCCGGCAAGGGTCCGGCCTTCGTGCGGACGACCCTCAAGCACGTGCTCACGGGCAAGGTCGTCGACAAGACCTTCAACGCCGGCACCAAGGTCGAGACCGCGAACGTCGACAAGCGCACGATGCAGTACCTGTACGCCGACGGCGACGACTTCGTCTTCATGGACCTGGACACCTACGACCAGATCCACGTCAGCGGCGAGACCGTCGGCGACAACGTGAACTACCTGCTGCCCGAGGCCGAGGTCGTCGTGGCCACGCACGAGGGCGTGCCGCTGTACGTCGAACTGCCGACCTCGGTGATCGTCAAGGTCACCTACACCGAGCCGGGCCTGCAGGGCGACCGCTCGACCGGCGGCAACAAGCCGGCCACCATCGAGACCGGCGCGACCGTGCAGGTGCCGCTGTTCATCGTCACCGATGAGAAGATCAAGGTCGACACCCGCGACGGCCGTTACCTGGGCCGGGCCTGATGGGCTTCGTGCCCGTCGGGGGGACTGCTCGTGGCTGAGGGACCGAAGTCGCAGATGCCCGCGCGCCGCAAGGCACGCAAACGGGCACTCGACGTGCTTTACGAGGCGGATCTGCGCGACCTGCCGGTGCGCACGGTGCTGTCGGCATACCTGGAGCGGATGGAGTCGCCGCGCCCGGAGCACCTGCCTTATGCGGTGTCGCTCGCCGAGGGCGTCAACGAGCACCTGGACGACATCGACGAGACGATCGCCACCTTCGCCGAGGGCTGGACGATCGACCGGATGCCGGTGGTCGACCGCAACCTCGCCCGCATCGCGGTGTACGAGCTGCTCTACGTGCCCGAGATCGACGACCCGGTGGCCATCACCGAGGCCGTCGAGCTGGCCAAGGAGCTCTCCACCGACGATTCGCCGCGCTTCCTCAACGGCCTGCTCGGCCGTATCGCGGACTACGCGCCGCGCCACTGAGCACCACACCACGCGAAAGCGGCCTTCCACCCCGCCGGGGGTGAAAGGCCGCTTTCGTCGTGCGGGAGAGTGTCAGCTCGCGAAGAACGCGCGCGGGTCGGCGACGAGCACCCCGTGGTCGGCCAGCCGCTCGATCAGCTCGGAGGGGGTGCAGTCGTAGAAGACGGCCAGCGCCTGCAGGTCGACGGCGCGGATCGAGAGCACCCGGCCGTTGTAGTCGCCACGCTGCTGCTGGATGGCGCGCGCGTAGCGGGCGACGGAGGCGAGGTCCTCCTTGGCGCCGTCGTAGAGGCGCTCCAGGTCGAGGACGATCTTGCTCGTCGCCTCCTGGCGCGGGGCGGGGCCGTCGGGCAGCAGCTCGCCCACGGGCACGCGGTAGAAGTCGGCCAGCTCGGCCAGTCGGGACACCGTGACGGCACGGTCACCACGCTCGTACGAGCCGACGACCACTGCCTTCCAACGCCCGTTCGACTTCTCCTCCACGCCCTGCAGGGACAGGCCCTGCTGCTGGCGGATGGAGCGCAGTCGCGCACCGAGGGACTTGGCGTAATCAGACGGCATTCCGACACTCCCAGCTATTTGCCGGGGCGGGTTCCCCGACGATCGCTACGCAGCGTGACGGTACGGCGCGGAAGACACGCGGTCAAGTGCTCGTTGACCACCAAGTTGAGACAACCTCATCCGACTAGCTTGATCAACTGACCTGATCCGCCAGTGTCAACGGTATGACCTGCGGATTGACTCACCCCCGCGCGTCGAGGCCACCCGCCTCACTGCTAAGTTTACTGATCAGATGGTCGCCGGCCACGGCCGACGATCATGACCTTGACATCCTTTAACGACCCGTCCGGTGAGGCGGGGAAGGAGGTCTGCCTTGGCGCGCCCAATGACAGACGAGTCGCACCAGCAGCAGCCGGCCGGGCCGGCTCCCACGAAGACCGTTCTCTCCGCCGCGGACGTCTCCCGCGTGCTGGACCGCATCGCGCACCAGATCCTGGAGAAGACCTCCGGGGCCTCCGACGTGGTGCTGATGGGTATCGCCACCCGCGGCGTCCCGATCGCCCGCCGCCTCGCCGAGCGCATCCACGCCTTCGAGGGCGTGCAGCTCCCGGTCGGCATCCTCGACATCACGCTCTACCGCGACGACCTGCGCAGCAGCTCCGTCCGCGCGGTCGGGCGCACCGAGGAGCCCGCGGGCGGCGTGGACGGCCGCAAGGTCATCCTGGTCGACGACGTGCTCTTCTCCGGCCGCACCATCCGGGCCGCCCTCGACGCCCTGTCCGACCTGGGCCGCCCCGCCGCCGTGCAGCTGGCCGTGCTGGTCGACCGCGGCCACCGGCAGCTGCCGATCCGGGCCGACTATGTCGGCAAGAACATCCCCACCGCCCTGTCCGAGCAGGTCAAAGTGAAGCTGGTGGAGATCGACGGGAACGACGAGGTGGTCCTGGCCACCGGTGCGAAGGGCGGCATCCGATGAAGCACCTGCTGTCGACGGCCGACCTGGACGCGGCCACGGCGACCGAGATCCTCGACATCGCCACCGAGATGGCCAGCGTCTCCGGTCGCGAGATCAAGAAGCTGCCCACCCTGCGCGGTCGCACCGTGGTGAACCTCTTCTACGAGGACTCCACCCGCACCCGGATCTCCTTCGAGGCCGCTGCCAAGCGCCTGTCCGCCGATGTGATCAACTTCTCGGCCAAGGGCTCCAGCGTGGAGAAGGGCGAGAGCCTCAAGGACACCGCCTGGACGTTGCAGGCCATGGGCGCCGACGCGGTCGTCATCCGGCACCCCGCCTCGGGCGCGCCGCACCGGCTGGCCAACTGGGTCACCGGCAGCGTGCTCAACGCCGGCGACGGCACCCACGAGCACCCGACCCAGGCGCTGCTGGACGCGTACACGATGCGCTCGCGGATGGGCCGCATCGACGGCCTGCACGTGGCGATCGTCGGTGACGTGCTGCACAGCCGGGTGGCCCGGTCCAACGTGCTGCTGCTCAACACCCTCGGCGCGAAGGTGACCCTGGTCGGGCCGCCGACGCTGGTGCCGACCGACCTCAACGCCTCGGTCCAGGTCGCCTACGACCTCGACGCGGTGCTGCCGCAGGCCGACGTGGTGATGATGCTGCGAGTGCAGCGCGAGCGCATGACCGACTCCTACTTCCCCTCGGCGCGGGAGTACTCCCGCCGTTACGGCCTCGACGGCGCCCGGCTGCGCCGGATGCCCCCGCACGCGATCGTCATGCACCCCGGTCCGATGAACCGCGGCATGGAGATCACGCCCGAGGTCGCCGACTCGCCCCGCTCCACCATCGTCGAGCAGGTCACCAACGGCGTCTCCGTGCGCATGGCCTGCCTCTACCTCCTCCTCGGAGGAGCCCGATGACCGTCCGGAGGACGCCCGTGACCATCTTGATCCGCAACGCCCGCGTGCTGGGCGGCGAGCCGACCGACCTGCTGCTGCGTGATGGCGTGATCGCCGAGATCGGCGCGGGCCTGCGCGCCGACGGCGCCGAGGTCGTCGACGGCACCGGCCTGGTGGCCCTGCCCGGCCTGGTCGACCTGCACACCCACCTGCGCGAGCCGGGCCGCGAGGACGCCGAGACGGTGTACACCGGCTCGCGCGCCGCGGCGCTGGGCGGCTACACCGCCGTCTGCGCGATGGCGAACACCTCGCCGGTGGCCGACACCGCGGGCGTGGTCGAGCAGGTGTACCGGCTGGGTCAGGAGGCCGGGCTGGTCGACGTGCAGCCGATCGGCGCGGTGACCGTCGGGCTCGCCGGCGAGCGGCTGGCCGAGCTCGGCGCGATGGCCGACTCCGCGGCGAAGGTGCGGGTCTTCTCCGACGACGGCTTCTGCGTCGCCGACCCCCGGCTGATGCGCCGGGCGCTGGAGTACGTCAAGGCGTTCGACGGGGTCATCGCCCAGCACGCCGAGGAGCCCCGGCTCACCCAGGGCGCGCAGATGCACGAGGGCGACGTCTCCGCCCGGCTGGGCCTGACGGGCTGGCCCGCGGTCGCCGAGGAGTCGATCATCGCGCGGGACGTGCTGCTGGCCGGGCACGTGGGCGCGCGCCTGCACGTCTGCCACGTGTCCACCGCGGGCAGCGTCGAGATCATCCGCATGGCCAAGGCCCGGGGCGTGCGCGTCACCGCCGAGGTCACCCCGCACCACCTGCTGCTCACCCACGAGAAGGCGGAGTCCTACGATCCCGTCTACAAGGTGAACCCGCCGCTGCGCACCGACGCCGACGTCGAGGCGCTGCGCGAGGGCCTGCGCGACGGCACGATCGACATCGTGGCCACCGACCACGCCCCGCACGCCGCGGAGGACAAGGAGTGCGAGTGGGCGTACGCCCGCCCCGGCATGCTCGGCCTGGAGACCGCGCTGCCGATCGTGCTCGACGTGCTGGGTGAGGACTGGCCCCTGATCGCCGAGCGCATGTCGTACGCCCCGGCTCGCATCGCGGGCCTGGACGGGCACGGCAACGCGATCGCCGCGGGCGCGCCCGCGAACCTGACCCTGGTCGACCCCACGGTGCGGTGGAGCGTCGACCCGACCGGGCTGGCCAGTCTCAGCCACAACACGCCGTACGCCGGGATGACCGTGCCCGGCCGGATCGTCGCCACCTTCCTGCGGGGTGTGCCGACGGTGCTCGACGGAAAGGTGCAGAAGTGACAGAGGCGATTCTGGTCCTGGAGGACGGTCGCGTCTTCCGGGGCGAGTCCTACGGGGCCGTCGGCGAGACCTTCGGCGAGGCGGTCTTCACCACCGGCATGACCGGTTACCAGGAGACCCTCACCGACCCGTCGTACCACCGCCAGGTCGTGGTGCAGACCGCGCCGCACATCGGCAACACCGGCGTCAACGACGAGGACGACGAGTCCGACCGCATCTGGGTCGCCGGCTACGTGGTCCGCGACCCGGCCCGGACGCCGTCGAACTGGCGCTCGACCGAGGACCTCGGCACCCGGCTGGCCCGCTCCGGCGTGGTCGGCATCAGCGGCGTCGACACCCGGGCGCTGACCCGGCACCTGCGCGAGCGCGGCGCGATGCGCGTCGGCGTGTCCAGCGTCGAGCGCGACCCGCAGGCGCTGCTGGCCCGGGTGCTCCAGCAGCCGCAGATGACCGGGGCGGACCTGTCCGCCGAGGTCACCACGCCGGAGGCGTACACCGTCGACGCGATCGGCGAGCACCGCTTCACGGTGGCGGCGCTGGACCTGGGCATCAAGCGCAACGTGCCACGGCGGCTGGCCGCGCGCGGCGTGACCACGCACGTGCTGCCCGCCAACTCCACGCTCGGCGACCTGCTGTCGGTCGGCGCGGACGCGGTGTTCTTCTCGCCCGGCCCCGGTGACCCGGCCACCGCCGACCACGCGGTGATGCTGGCGCAGGAGGTCATGAAGCGCAGCCTGCCGCTGTTCGGCATCTGCTTCGGCAGCCAGATTCTGGGCCGCGCGCTCGGCTTCGGCACGTACAAGCTGGGTTATGGCCACCGCGGCATCAACCAGCCGGTGATGGACCGCAGCACCGGCAAGGTCGAGGTCACCTCGCACAACCACGGGTTCGCGGTCGACGCGCCGCTCGAAGGCGTGGCCGACACCGGCTTCGGCCGGGTCGAGGTGTCCCACGTGTGCCTGAACGACAACGTGGTGGAGGGCCTGCGCGCGCTGGACGTGCCCGCCTTCACCGTGCAGTACCACCCGGAGGCGGCAGCGGGGCCGCACGACGCCGACTACCTGTTCGACCGGTTCGTGGAGCTCGTGGAACGCCCCGGCCAGGTCCGTCAGCAGCTCATCAACGGAGGCAAGTGAGATGCCGAAGCGGACTGATCTCAAGCACGTGATGGTCATCGGCTCCGGGCCGATCGTCATCGGCCAGGCCTGCGAGTTCGACTACTCGGGCACCCAGGCGTGCCAGGTGCTGCGTAGCGAGGGCCTGCGCGTCAGCCTGGTCAACTCGAACCCGGCGACCATCATGACCGACCCGGAGTTCGCCGACGCCACCTACATCGAGCCGATCACGCCCGAGTTCGTGGAGAAGGTCATCGCGGCCGAGCGCCCCGACGCGCTGCTGCCCACCCTGGGCGGCCAGACCGCGCTGAACACCGCGGTCGCCCTGCACGAGTCCGGGGTGCTGGAGAAGTACGGCGTCGAGCTGATCGGCGCGGACATCGAGGCGATCCGGCGCGGCGAGGACCGGCAGCTGTTCAAGGACATCGTCGCCAAGGCCGGGGCCCGGCTCGGGCTGACCGGTGACCTGGTGCCGCGCAGCCGGGTCTGCCACTCCATGGCCGAGGTCCGCGACACCGTCGCCGAGCTGGGTCTGCCGGTCGTCATCCGGCCGTCGTTCACCATGGGCGGCCTCGGCTCGGGCATGGCGCACACCCCGGAGCAGCTCGACCTGATCGCGGGCAGCGGCCTGGCCGCCTCCCCGGTGACCGAGGTGCTCATCGAGGAGAGCGTGCTCGGCTGGAAGGAGTACGAGCTGGAGCTGATGCGCGACAAGCACGACAACGTCGTGGTCATCTGCTCGATCGAGAACATCGACCCGATGGGCGTGCACACCGGCGACTCGGTCACCGTGGCTCCGGCGATGACCCTGACCGACCGTGAGTACCAGGACATGCGCGACCTCGGCATCGCCGTGCTGCGCGAGGTCGGCGTCGACACCGGCGGCTGCAACATCCAGTTCGCGATCAACCCGGAGAACGGGCGCATCGTCGTCATCGAGATGAACCCGCGAGTGTCGCGCTCGTCGGCGCTGGCGTCCAAGGCGACCGGCTTCCCGATCGCGAAGATCGCGGCGAAGCTGGCCATCGGGTACACCCTCGACGAGATCCCGAACGACATCACGCTCAAGACCCCGGCCGCGTTCGAGCCGACGCTCGACTACGTCGTGGTGAAGATCCCGCGCTTCGCGTTCGAGAAGTTCCCCGGGGCCGACCCGGAGCTGACCACCACGATGAAGTCGGTCGGTGAGGCGATGAGCCTGGGCCGCAACTTCCCCGAGGCGCTGAACAAGGCGATGCGCTCGATGGAGACCAAGGCCGGCGGCTTCTGGACCGCGCCGGACCGCTTCGGCTCGGTCGAGGAGGCGCTCGACGCGCTGCGCACCCCGCACGACGGCCGCCTGTACGCCGTCGAGGAGGCGCTGCGCCACGGTGCGACCGTCGCCCAGGTGACCGAGGCCTCCGGCGGCATCGACCCGTGGTTCGTGGACCAGATCCTCGGCCTGGTCGAGCTGCGCGCCGAGATCCTCGACGCGCCCGTGGTCGATCTGGCGCTGCTGCGCAAGGCCAAGCGGGCCGGCCTGTCCGACCGCCAGCTCGCCGCGCTGCGCCCGGAGTTCGCGGGCGAGGACGGGGTGCGCATCCTGCGCCACCGCCTCGGCGTACGGCCGGTCTACAAGACCGTCGACACCTGCGCCGCCGAGTTCGCCGCCGCCACGCCGTACCACTACTCGTCCTACGACGAGGAGACCGAGGTCGCCCCGAGCGCCCGGCCCAAGGTGCTGATCCTGGGCAGCGGCCCGAACCGCATCGGCCAGGGCATCGAGTTCGACTACTCGTGCGTGCACGCGGTCATGGCGCTCAAAGGTCGCTACGAGACCGTCATGGTCAACTGCAACCCGGAGACGGTCTCGACCGACTACGACACGGCCGACCGCCTCTACTTCGAGCCGCTGACCTTCGAGGACGTGCTCGAAGTGGTGCACGCCGAGCACAGCTCGGGTGTGGCCGCGGGCGGCCCGGGTGTCATCGGCGTCATCGTGCAGCTGGGCGGGCAGACGCCGCTGGGCCTGGCGCAGCGGCTCAAGGACGCCGGGGTGCCGATCGTCGGCACCAGCCCCGAGTCGATCCACCTCGCCGAGGAGCGGGGCGCGTTCGGCCGGGTGCTGGCCGAGGCGGGGCTGCGCGCCCCGGCGCACGGCACCGCGACCAGCTTCGCCGACGCGAAGAAGATCGCCGACGAGGTCGGCTACCCGGTGCTGGTCCGGCCGTCGTACGTGCTCGGCGGCCGCGGCATGGAGATCGTCTACGACGACGCCACGCTGCGCGACTACATCGGCCGCGCCACCGACATCTCGCCGGAGCACCCGGTGCTGGTGGACCGGTTCCTCGACGACGCCATCGAGATCGACGTCGACGCGCTCTGCGACGCCGACGGCAACGTCTACATCGGCGGCGTGATGGAGCACATCGAGGAGGCCGGCATCCACTCCGGCGACTCGGCGTGCGCGCTGCCGCCGATCACCCTGGGCGGCCGGCACCTGGACGTGGTGCGCGAGTACACCGAGGCGATCGCCCGCGGCGTCGGCGTCAAGGGCCTGCTCAACGTGCAGTACGCCCTCAAGGACGACATGCTCTACGTGCTGGAGGCCAACCCGCGCGCCTCGCGTACCGTGCCGTTCGTCTCCAAGGCGACCGCGGTGCCGCTGGCCAAGGCGGCCGCCCGGATCATGCTCGGCGCGACGATCGCCGAACTGCGCGCCGAGGGCATGCTGCTCGCCGAGGGAGACGGCGGCCTGCTGCCGGAGAACTCGCCGGTCGCCGTCAAGGAGGCGGTGCTGCCGTTCAAGCGCTTCCGCACCCCCGCCGGCAAGGGCGTCGACACCCTGCTGTCGCCGGAGATGAAGTCCACCGGCGAGGTCATGGGCATCGACATGGCGTTCGGCCACTCGTTCGCCAAGTCCCAGGCCGCCGCGTACGGCACCCTGCCGACCAGCGGCAAGATCTTCGTCTCGGTCGCCAACCGCGACAAGCGCGGCATGATCTTCCCGGTCAAGCGCCTGGCCGACCTGGGCTTCGAGATCGTCGCCACCGTCGGCACCGGCGAGGTCCTGAGGCGCCACGGCATCGTCTGCGAGGTCGTCGGCAAGCACAGCGACGACGCCGACCGCGACGCGGTCAGCCTCATCGCCTCCGGTGAGGTCAAGATGGTCATCAACACCCCGCAGGGTTCGGGTGCCAAGGCCCGCTCCGACGGCTACGAGATCCGCTCCGCCGCCGTGGCCGCCGACATCCCCTGCTGCACCACGGTCCCCGGCGCGGCAGCAGCGGTGATGGGCATCGAAGCCCTGATCCGCGGCGACATGACGGTCCGCCCCCTGCAACACCTGCATGCCGTCATCCGCCCGGAGCTGTCCGCGTGACCCTGTTCGAGAAGGTGGTCCGCCCCCGGTTGTTCCGGATCGGGGGCGGGGACGCCGAGCACGCGCATGAGTGGACGCTGCGGAGGCTGGCCGGGATCTCCCGGCAGCCGGCGGTGCTGAGCCTGCTCCGGCGGCGTTATGCGGTCCAGCGGCCGGTGGACGTGTTCGGGGTGCGGTTTCCGAACGCGGTCGGGCTGGCGGCGGGCATGGACAAGAACGGGGTCGCGCTGAAGGCGTGGCCCGCGCTCGGGTTCGGGTTCGTCGAGGTCGGCACCGTGACCTCGCTGGGTCAGCCGGGCAACGACCGGCCGCGGCTGTTCCGGTTGCCGGACAGCAGGGCGATCATCAACCGGATGGGGTTCAACAACGAGGGCGCCGCCGCGCTCGCGGGGCGGCTGGCCGCGCTGGGGCCGCTGGGTGTGCCCCTGGGGATCTCGCTGGGCAAGTCCAAGGTGACTCCGCTGGGGGAGGCCGTCGCGGACTACCGGGCATCGTATGACGCGCTGAAGTCCTATGGTGACTACTTCGCCGTCAACGTCTCCTCGCCGAACACGCCCGGTCTGCGCAGCCTCCAGGACCGCGACCAGCTCGACGCGATCCTGGCGGCGTTGACGGGGGAGCGGCCGATCCTCGTGAAGATCGCGCCGGACCTGACCGACCACGCCATCGCCGAGCTGCTCGAAGTGTGCCTGGCGCGGGGCGTGGCCGGTCTGATCGCGACGAACACCACGCTCAGCCGGGACGGGGTCGCCCCGGCCGACCAGGCCACGGCGGCGCAGGCGGGCGGGCTGTCCGGCGCGCCGCTGACCGAGCGGGCGCACAAGGTCGTGTCGTTCGTGCACGGGGAGACGGGCGGCCGCCTGCCGATCATCGGCGTCGGCGGCCTGATGAGCGCCGACGACACCGCCCGCATGTTCGACGCGGGCGCGAGCCTGGTGCAGCTCTACACCGGATTCATCTACCACGGCCCCGCGCTCGTACGCGCCGCCGCGCGACGGGCCCCGGAGGCCACCCGGTGACCGACGAGGTTAAGAAGGGCACCTTCCACAACGCGGAGCGTGGTGAAGGTGCCCTTCCTTTCACCCAGGACGAGCTGCTGGAGCTGGACCGGGCACACGTGTGGCACCCGTACGGCCCCATGCCGGGCCGGCAGACGCCGTTCGTCGTGGCAGGCGCGCAGGGCACGAGGCTGACGCTGGCCGACGGGCGTGAGCTGATCGACGGCATGTCGAGCTGGTGGGCCGCGATCCACGGCTACCGGCACCCGGTGCTCGACGCCGCGGTCACCGACCAGCTCGGGCGGATGAGTCACGTCATGTTCGGCGGGCTCACCCACGAACCGGCGGTGCGGCTGGCCAGGAAGCTCGTCGACATCACCCCGTCGGGGTTGGAGCACGTGTTCCTGGCCGACTCGGGCTCGGTCAGCGTCGAGGTCGCGATCAAGATGTGCCTGCAGTACCAGGTGTCGCGGGGCCGCCCGGCCAAGCGGCGGCTGGCGACGTGGCGCGGCGGCTACCACGGCGACACGTGGCAGCCGATGAGCGTGTGCGATCCCGAGGGCGGCATGCACTCCCTCTGGGGCGGCGCGCTGCCCCGTCAGGTGTTCGTGGACGCGCCTCCGGCGCGGTACGACGAGTCCTATGTGACCGTGCTCAAGCAGGCGCTCGTCGCGCACGCGCACGAGCTGGCCGCGGTCGTCGTCGAGCCGGTGGTGCAGGGCGCGGGCGGCATGCGCTTCCACGACCCGCGCTACCTGCGCGCGCTGCGGGACCTGTGCGACGAGTTCGACGTGCTGCTGGTGTTCGACGAGATCGCCACCGGCTTCGGGCGCACCGGCGAGCTGTTCGCCGCCGACCACGCCGGGGTGACCCCCGACGTGATGTGCGTCGGCAAGGCGCTGACCGGCGGATATCTGACACTGGCCGCGGCGCTGTGCACCGCCGAGGTGGCCCGGGGCATCTCCGAGGGCGCGGTGCCGGTGCTCGCGCACGGGCCCACGTTCATGGGCAACCCGCTGGCCTGCGCGGTCGCCCACGCCAGCATCGAGTTGCTGCTGTCGGGTGACTGGCGGGCGCAGGTGCGCCGGATCGAGGCGGGGCTGCGGGCCGGCCTGGCGCCGGTGCGCGAGCTGCCCGGTGTGGCCGACGTGCGGGTGCTGGGCGCGATCGGCGTGGTGCAGCTCGACCACGACGTGGAGATGGCGGCCGCCACGGCCGCCGCGGTGGAGCACGGCGTGTGGCTGCGCCCGTTCCGCGACCTGATCTACACGATGCCGCCGTTCGTCAGCTCCGATGAGGATGTGTCGGCGATCACCCAAGCGATGTACGCGGCCGCGGCGGCCTGTTCGTCATGACCGCCGCCCGCGGGGTCGCCGGGCGCGACCGTGCGGGTGCGACGGTCACATCCGAGAGTGAGTGAGGAGATTTCATGGAGCCGTTCGGTGCGCGCCTGGCGCGGGCGATGGATGAGCGCGGCCCGCTGTGCGTCGGGATCGACCCGCACAGCTCGCTGCTGAAGGCGTGGGGCCTGCCCGACGACGCCGACGGGGTGGCCGCGTTCTGCCGGATCACGGTCGACGCGCTGGCCGGTCGGGTCGCCGTCGTCAAGCCGCAGTCGGCCTTTTTCGAGCGATTCGGGTCCCGCGGAGTGGAGATTCTTGAGTCAACTATCCGACAGTTTAGGCAGGCCGGAACCCTTGTGCTCCTCGATGTGAAGCGGGGCGACATCGGCTCGACGGCCGCCGCATACGCCGACGCATATCTGAATCCATCGAGGCCCATGTATGTAGACGCGATCACCGCGAGCCCCTTCCTGGGTCTGCGATCGCTCGCGCCGATGTTCGACATGGCGGCTGAGCACGGCGGGGGCGTCTTCGTTCTGGCTCTCACGTCCAACCCGGAGGGTCCGGCCGTGCAACACGCTCGGGGTATCGACGGCCGTACCGTCGCGCAGGCGATCATCGACGAGATTTCCCAGCTCAACAAGGGTGTGGAGCCGCTCGGCAGCCTCGGACTCGTGGTCGGAGCGACCATCGGCGAAACCGGTCACGACCTCTCCCAGGTGAACGGCCCGTTCCTCGTTCCGGGCCTCGGCGCGCAGGGCGGAACGGCCGACGATCTTCGCCGGATCTTCGCCGGGAACCTCGGCGCGGTGCTGCCGTCGTCGTCGCGCGAAGTGCTCGGCGCGGGCCCCGACGTGCACGCGCTGCGGGAGGCGGCATCTCGGACTCTCGATGCCTGCCGGGACGCATTGGGACGTCCGGGCCGGTCGTGACCTTTCCGTGATCATGCGCGGTGACGTTGCCGAAAACGCCGTCGACCGCTAGGTTTCCCCGCGCTGGGCTGATCTGCTCGCGTGGCCCACCAGTCACGCGGGTTTTCACCAGCAACGGGTGCCGAAGGTTAGCCACCGAGTCCGGTGGGGAACCCGACGCACCACACGCCGGCGATCCCGTCGGCGTGACCAAGAGGACCTGAGGAGAACTGGTGCCGCTCCCGTCACTGACCCCAGAGCAGCGCGCTGCCGCGCTGGAGAAGGCCGCGGAGGTCCGCAAGGCTCGGGCTGAGCTCAAGGAGCAGCTCAAGCAGGGCAAGACCACCCTGGCCGCCGTGCTTGACCGCGCCGAGGGCGACGATGTCGTCGGCAAGCTCAAGGTTTCGGCCGTGCTGCAGGCGCTCCCCGGCATCGGCAAGATCCGGGCCACGCAGATCATGGAGAAGCTGAAGATCGCCGACTCCCGCCGCCTGCGCGGGCTGGGCGACCAGCAGCGTAAGGCGCTGCTGGCCGAGTTCGCGGCCTGAGCCGACGAACCTCGTCAGCGGAAAGACCCCGGAACAACGCGTGTCCCGGCGCGCCGCCGCTCATAGCGGCGCGCCACGGTGCACGCCACGTTCCGCGCCGCGGGCGGACGCCCCGTCCGCGGTGAACGGGCAGCGGTGTGCCGAGGCTCCACCGCCTGCCCACCGCAACGACCTGCCACTTCGGCGTGAGTGACACTCACACCATCGGGTGAGCGGGACGTTGCGCAGATCGTCGCCCGGCGGCGCTGTCGAAACGGCAGCGCCGCTGGTTCGTTTATGCGGGCAGGAAGGCCCCATCCGGGCCGGAACCCCCTGTTAAGACTTGGTGACGTACTGCTCAAACAGGGGCCCGGCTCCCACCTCCGCTCCGCGATTGGGTAGAACTTGAGAATGGAAGACGACGTACCGCTCGCCGCCAGAGCGGCCGCGCCCGCCCGCCTTACCGTGCTCTCCGGTCCCTCCGGTGTCGGCAAGGATGCCGTCATCGAGGTCATCCGCAAGCGTTCGCCCTGGGTATGGCTGTCCGTCTCGGTCACCACCCGCAAGAAGCGTGACTACGAGATCGACGGCAAGCACTACACGTTCGTCAACCGCACCGAGTTCGAGCGCCTGGCCGACACCGGCATGCTGCTCGAGTGGGCCGAGTTCGCCGGCAACCTCTACGGCACGCCGCGCGCGGCGGTCGAGGGCCGGATCGCCGCCGGCATCCCCGCCCTGCTGAAGATCGACCTGCAGGGCGCCCGCCAGGTCCGGGAGACCTGGCCGGACGCCCAGCTCGTCTTCCTCGCCCCGCCCAGCCGGGAGGAGCTGCGCCGCCGGCTCATCGGCCGGGGCACCGAGAGCCCGGAGACCATCCGCCGCCGCCTGGCCCACGCCGACGAGGAACTGGCCGCGGAGTCCGAGTTCGACGTGACTGTCGTGAACGACTACCTCGAGCGCGCCGCGGACGAGTTGGTAGGATTGCTCGGTTCGCCGGCGCTCGCTGCCGCACGCCCGCGCGTTTAGCGCCCGGCACACTCTCTGAGACAAGGACTGGAACGTGGCTGGAACCGTCGCCCAACCCGAAGGCATCACCAATCCGCCCATCGACGAGCTGCTCGACAAGACCTCGTCGAAGTACTCGCTGGTGATCTTCGCGGCCAAGCGTGCCCGGCAGATCAACGCCTACTACAGCCAGCTCGGCGAGGGCCTGCTGGAGTACGTCGGCCCGCTGGTGGAGACCACCCCGCAGGAGAAGGCGCTGTCCATCTCCATGCGGGAGATCAACGCCGGGCTGCTCACCGCCGAACCGACCAACGAGGCCTGAGCCTCCTGACATGGCTCGCGTCGTCCTGGGTGTAGGCGGCGGCATCGCCGCCTACAAGGCCTGCGAGCTGCTGCGTCTGCTCACCGAGTCCGGTCACTCGGTGCGCGTCGTGCCCACCGCCTCCGCGCTGCGTTTCGTCGGCGCGCCGACCTGGGAGGCGCTGTCCGGCCAGCCGGCCGCCACCGAGGTCTGGTCGGACGTGCCGCAGGTGCCGCACGTCAAGCTCGGGCAGAGCGCCGACCTGGTGCTCGTCGTGCCCGCGACGGCCGACCTGCTGGCCAAGGCCGCCCACGGCATGGCAGACGACCTGCTCACCAACACCCTGCTCACCGCGCGCTGTCCGGTGGTGTTCGCCCCGGCCATGCACACCGAGATGTGGGAGCACCCGGCCACCGCCGACAACGTGGCCACCCTGCGCCGCCGCGGCGCGCTGGTCATCGAGCCCGCCGTCGGCCGGCTCACCGGCAAGGACACCGGCAAGGGCCGGCTGCCCGACCCGGAGCAGATCTTCGAGGTGGCGTTGCGGGTGCTGGCCCGCGGCGTCGAGCCGCGCGCCGACCTGGCCGGCCGCCACGTCGTGGTCACCGCCGGCGGGACCCGTGAGCCGCTGGACCCGGTGCGCTTCCTGGGCAACAGATCTTCCGGCAAGCAGGGGTACGCCTTCGCGCGCACCGCGATCGCCCGGGGTGCCCGGGTGACGCTCGTCGCCGCCAACGTGTCGCTGCCCACGCCCGCCGGAGCGGACCTGGTCCGGGTCGGCACCACGGCCGAGCTGCGCGACGCCGTGGTCGGCGCGGCGAAGGAGGCCGACGCCGTGATCATGGCTGCCGCCCCGGCCGACTTCCGCCCGGCGGCGTACGCCGACCAGAAGATCAAGAAGACCGACGACGGCGCGGCCCCGGTCATCGAGCTGGCTCTGAACCCGGACATCGCGGCCGAACTGGGTGCGAACAAGCGCCCTGGCCAGGTGCTGGTGGCCTTCGCCGCCGAGACCCACGACGCGCTGGAGCACGCCCGCGGCAAGCTGGTGCGCAAGCGCGCCGACCTGATCGTGGTCAACGAGGTCGGCGCGGACAAGGTCTTCGGGGCCGACCACAACGAGGCGGTCGTGCTCGGCGCGGACGGCTCGCGCCGCGATCTGCCGTCGCGGAGCAAGGACGATCTCGCCGACGCGGTCTGGGATCAGGTCGTCGCCCTGCTGTGACCACCGTCCCGTCCTGCGGACTCTCGGGCAGGGCTTGCGCCGTTGCGGCGTTGTAGGGAACTAGACTTTCGCCAGGACGCCGATGGCCTTACGGTCCATCCATCGTCATCAAGCGCTGTATTGGAGAAATCGAGTGGCACGTCGCCTGTTCACCTCGGAGTCGGTCACCGAGGGTCACCCGGACAAGATCGCTGACCAGATCAGCGACGGCATCCTGGACGCGCTGCTCGCCCGGGACCCGCGCAGCCGCGTCGCCGTGGAGACGCTGATCACCACCGGTCAGGTGCACGTCGCCGGCGAGGTGACCACCCAGGCGTACGCCGACATCCCGACCATCGTGCGCGACACGATCCTCGGCATCGGCTACGACTCCTCCAAGAAGGGCTTCGACGGCGCTTCCTGCGGCGTGAGCGTGTCGATCGGCTCGCAGTCGCCCGACATCGCGCAGGGCGTCGACAGCGCGCTGGAGCAGCGCTCCGGCGAGGGCGCCGACTCCCTCGACGCGCAGGGCGCGGGCGACCAGGGCATGATGTTCGGCTTCGCCTGCTCGGAGACGCCGGAGCTGATGCCGCT
Source organism: Catellatospora sp. NPDC049111 (assembly GCF_040648615.1). Taxonomy (NCBI): domain Bacteria; kingdom Bacillati; phylum Actinomycetota; class Actinomycetes; order Micromonosporales; family Micromonosporaceae; genus Catellatospora; species Catellatospora sp. NPDC049111. The sequence goes on from NZ_JBEZEB010000044.1 coordinate 38,073, forward strand.
GCCGATCGCGCTCGCGCACCGGCTGGCCCGCCGCCTCACCGCGGCCCGCAAGGACGGCGCGATTCCTTACCTGCGCCCCGACGGCAAGACCCAGGTCACCATCGAGTACGACGGCTTCAAGCCGGTCCGGCTCAACACGGTCGTGGTCTCGTCGCAGCACGCGCCGGACATCTCGCTGGAGTCGCTGCTCACGCCGGACGTGCGCGAGCACGTCATCGCGCCCGAGCTCGACGGCCTCGGCCTGGACACCGAGGGCTACCGCCTGCTGGTCAACCCGACCGGCCGCTTCGAGATCGGCGGCCCGATGGGCGACGCGGGCCTGACCGGCCGCAAGATCATCGTCGACACGTACGGCGGCTACGCCCGCCACGGCGGCGGCGCGTTCTCCGGCAAGGACCCGTCGAAGGTCGACCGCTCGGCGGCGTACGCGATGCGCTGGGTGGCCAAGAACGTCGTCGCGGCCGGGCTGGCCGAGCGCTGCGAGGTCCAGGTGGCGTACGCCATCGGCAAGGCCAAGCCGGTGAGCCTGTTCGTGGAGACCTTCGGCACCGAGACGGTGTCGGTGGAGCGGATCGAGCGGGCGATCGGCGAGGTCTTCGACCTGCGTCCGGCCGCGATCATCCGGGACCTGGACCTGCTGCGCCCGATCTACCAGCAGACCGCCGCGTACGGCCACTTCGGCCGCGAGCTGCCGGACCTGACCTGGGAGCGCACCGACCGCGTCGCCGACCTCAAGTCCGCCGTCAGCTGACCCACCCGCACCCGCTCCCCGGGGCGCTTCCGCCCCGGCTTGTCATCGACGTTGGCCTATCACATCGAAAATCCGTGACCCGGGTTCGACGTGATAGGCCAACGTCTATTCAAGGCGGAGTGCGGGGTCGGGGAGTCGGACGGGTCTGCTAAGACTTCCTGGTGACCCCGCGCGTGAAACGTGATCGTGAGCCGGCCGAGCGCCTGCCCGTCGCGCGGGTGTGCGTGGACGTGCCCCTGCCGCACCTCGACCGCACGTTCGACTACCGCGTGCCCGCCGACCTCGACGTCACGGCGTGGCCCGGCACCCGGGTGAAGGTGCGCTTCAGCGGCCAGCTCGTCGACGGCTGGCTGCTCGACCGCGTCGAGGACACCGCCCACGAGGGCCGGCTGTCCTGGCTGGAGAAGGTCGTCTCGGCGGAGCCGGTGCTCGACCCGCAGGTCCTGCGCGCGGCCCGCGAGGTCGCCGACCGATACGCGGGCAGCCTCGCCGACGTGCTGCGTCTGGCCGTGCCGCCCCGGCAGGCGAAGGTCGAGGCCGAACCCGCCCAGCCCGCCCCCGACGGCCGGGTCCCGGAGCCGCCGCACGAGGGCTGGCAGCGCTATCCGGCGGGGGAGGCGTTCCTGCGGGCACTGGGCGCGGGGCGCGCGCCGCGGGCGGTGTGGTCGGCGCTGCCCGGCGAGCAGTGGCCGGACCGGATCGCCGAGGCCGTCGCCGCGACCCTGCACGCGGGCCGGGGCGCGGTGGTCGTCGTGGCCGACGCCCGCGACCTGGAGCGCCTGGACACCGCGCTGACCGCCCTGCTGGGGCCGGACCGGCACGTGGCGCTCGCCGCCGCGCTGGGCCCCACCGAGCGCTACCGCCGCTTCCTGCGGGCCCGGCGCGGCCAGGTCGCGGCGGTCGTCGGCACCCGGGCGGCCGCGTTCGCCCCGGTGGCGGACCTGGGCCTGGTGGCGATCTGGGACGACGGCGACGACCTGCACGCCGAGCCGCGCTCGCCGTATCCGCACGCGCGGCAGGTGCTGCTCACCCGCGCCCAGCAGCAGGACGCGGCGGTGCTGGTGGGCGGGTTCGCCCGGACCGCCGAGGCGCAGCTGCTGCTGGCCACCGGCTGGGCGAAGGAGATCGCCGCCGGCCGTGACCAGCTGCGGCGGTACGCGCCGGTGGTGCAGCCGGCCGACGACAACCAGCTGGCCCGTGATCCGGCCGCCGCTTCGGCCCGGCTGCCGAGCGCCGCCTGGCTGGCCGCCCGCGACGCCCTGGCGGCGGGCGCGCCGGTGCTGGTGCAGGTGCCGCGGCGCGGATACGTGCCGGCGGTGTCCTGCCAGGAGTGCCGGGAGCGGGCCCGGTGCGCGCACTGCGCCGGTCCGCTGGCGCTGGGCAGCGCCAACGCCGTCGCCACGTGCCGCTGGTGTGCCCGGCCGGCCGCGGGCTGGACCTGCCCGGCGTGCGGCGGGCGGCGGCTGCGGGCCGCCGTGACCGGCGTGCGGCGTACCGCGGAGGAGCTGGGCCGGGCGCTGCCCGGCGTGCCGGTGCGCACCTCGGGGCGGGACGCGGTGCTGGCCTCGGTGCCCGCAGAGGCGGCCCTGGTGCTGGCCACGCCGGGCGCGGAGCCGGTCGCCGAGGGCGGCTACGGCGCGGTGCTGCTGCTGGACGCCTGGGCGCTGCTGACCCGGGCCGACCTGCGGGCCACCGAGGAGGCGGCCCGGCGCTGGTTCAACGCGGCGGCACTGGCCCGCCCGGGTGGCCGGGGCGGCAAGGTGGTCGTGGTGGCCGACAGCGGCCTGGCCACGGTGCAGGCGCTGGTGCGCTGGGACCCGGCCTGGCTGGCCGAACGGGAGCTGGGGGAGCGGCGCGAGCTGGGCTTCCCGCCCGCCGCGCGGATGGCCACGCTGACCGGCCAGGCGGACGCCGTCAACGAGCTGCTCGACCTGGCCAAGCTGCCCGAGAACGTGCAGGTGCTGGGTCCGCTGCCGGTCGGCGACGAGGAGCGGATGCTGTTACGCACCGGCCGCGCCGGAGGCCCGGCCCTGGCCAAGGCCCTGCACGACGCCGCCGGCGTGCGCAGCCTCCGCAAGGCCCCCCACCCGGTCCGCATCCAACTCGACCCGCACGAGCTCTGATCGTCGGCAAAGATCGCTGTTTCAGGTCAAGTACTGCGGTGAGACCCACTCCGCGACCTGAAACGGCGATCATGCGCCGCGCGCGGCATCCGTGCGATCGGCGTGAGGTGTGATGTGCGGCGTCGATAAGCGGACAAACACCCCGCCGCGCGACCGATCGTGCAGGCAGGCACGGGCCACTCCGTAGACTGATCAGCACTGCCCTTCGTACTCGAGGAGACGACCCCTGTGACCGTCCAGCCCATCCGACTCTTCGGGGATCCGGTGCTGCGCACCCCCGCCGACGAGGTGGTCACCTTCGACAAGGAACTGCGCGGGCTCGTGCGCGACCTGACCGAGACCATGCGCGACGCCGGAGGCGTGGGACTGGCCGCGCCGCAGATCGGTGTCGGGCTGCGGGTGTTCAGCTTCGACGTGGACGATGTCGTCGGGCACCTGATCAACCCGGTGCTGCACTTCCCCGACGAAGAGGAGATGGACGGCGACGAGGGCTGCCTGTCCGTGCCGGGGCTGTACTACGACACCAAGCGCCGCAAGAACGTCATCGCCAAGGGCTTCAACGAGTCCGGCGACGCGCTGCAGATCGTCGGCACCGGCCTGATGTCGCGCTGCATCCAGCACGAGACCGACCACCTCGACGGTGTCATCTTCATCGAGCGGCTGGACGCGCAGGCGCGCAAGACCGCGCTGCGCGACATCCGCCGCGCCGACTGGTACGACCCGAGCCGGACGGTCGTGAAGGTCTCCCCGCACGCCGCGCCGAGCCCGTTCGGTCTGGGGAGGTAACCCGTGCGCCTGGTCTTCGCCGGCACGCCCGAGGTGGCGCTGCCCTCCCTGGACGCCATCGAGAAGTCCGGCCACGAACTGCTGGCCGTGGTCACCCGCCCCGACGCGCCCTCGGGCCGCGGGCGGCGGATGGTGCGCTCGCACGTGGCCGCCTGGGCCGACGAGCGCGGCATCGAGGTGCTCACCCCGGCCCGGCCCCGTGAGCCCGAGTTCCTGGACCGGCTGCGCGAGCTGGCCCCCGACTGCGTGCCGGTCGTCGCGTACGGCGCGCTGGTGCCCCCGGTGGCGCTGGAGATCCCCGTACACGGCTGGGTGAACCTGCACTTCTCGCTGCTGCCCGCGTGGCGTGGCGCGGCCCCGGTGCAGCACTCGGTCTGGCACGGAGACGAGTTCACCGGCGCGTCGGTGTTCCAGCTGGAGGCGGGCCTGGACACCGGGCCGGTGTTCGGCACGCTGACCGAGACGATCCGCTCCCGCGACACCTCCGGCGACCTGCTGGAGCGCCTCGCCGTGGACGGCGCGGGGCTGCTGGTGACGGTGCTCGACGCGATCGGCGCGGGCGCGGCGCGGGCCGTGGCGCAGCCGGCCGACGGCATCACCCTGGCTCCGAAGATCACCGTCGAGGACGCCGAGGTGCGCTGGGACGAGCCCGCGTTCGCGGTGGACCGGCGGGTGCGCGCCACCACGCCGGGGCCCGGCGCGTGGACGACGTTCCGCGGTGAGCGGGTCAAGCTCGGCCCTGTGCTGCCGGTGGCCGACGGTCCCGCGCTCAAGCCCGGCGACCTGCTGGTGGAGAAGCGCCGGGTGCTGGTCGGCACCGCGACGAGCCCGGTGGAGCTGGGCGAGGTACGTGCCGCGGGCAAGAAGCCCATGTCGGCGGTGGACTGGGCCCGCGGGGTCCGTGTCGAGGGTGAGGACAGCTTCTCGTGACATCGTTCCGCGGGGGCAGCAGCTCCGGTGCGGCCAAGCCGCGCCAGCACGACCGCGACGCCCGGGGCGGGCGCGGGCCACGGGCGGGGCGGCCCGCCCACGACCCGTCCCGGATGACGGCGTACCAGGCGCTGCTGGCGGTGCACCGCGACGACGCGTACGCGAACCTGGTGCTGCCGGGGCTGCTGCGCGAGGCCGGCCTGTTCGGGCGGGACGCGGCGTTCGCCACCGAGCTGACCTACGGCACGCTGCGCGCCCGAGGCACCCTCGACAAGATCATCGCTGTGGCGGCGGACCGCGACATCTCGCGCATCGACCCGCCGGCCCGCGACGCGCTGCGCCTGGGGGCGTACCAGGTGCTGCACACCCGCGTGCCCTCGCACGCCGCCGTCGCCTCCACGGTCGACCTGGTGCACTCGGTCGCGCCCGGCGCGGCCGGCTTCGCCAACGCGGTCATGCGCCGCATCGCCGAGCGCGACCTGGACACCTGGCTGGCCCAGGTGGCGCCGTCCGAACAGGACGACCCGGTCGGCCACCTCGCGGTGGTCGAGAACCATCCGGAGTGGATCGTGCGGGCGTTCCGGGAGGCGCTCGGCGGCGACCTCGCCGAGACCGCCCAGTTGCTCAGCGCCGACAACGACCGGCCCGAGGTGCACCTGTGCGCGCGGCCCGGCCGTGCCGACGCGGTCGAGCTGGCCGACGCCGTCGGCGGGCAGCCCGGCGCGTTCTCCCCGTACGCGGTCTACCTCGGCGGCGGCTCGCCCGGCGAGCTGGTCGAGATCAAGACCGGCCGGGCGCACGTGCAGGACGAGGGCAGCCAGCTGGTCGCGAGTGCGCTGATCGAGGCCCCGCTGGAGGGCTCCGACGAGCGCTGGCTGGACCTGTGCGCGGGCCCCGGCGGCAAGGCGGGCCTGCTGGCGGCGCTGGCCGCCCAGCGCGGCGCGCACCTCACCGCGGTCGAGGTCACCGAGCACCGCGCGAACATGGTCGCCAACGCGGTGCGCGGCCTGCCCGCCACGGTGGTCTGCACCGACGGGCGCAGCGTCGGCTCCGACCGGGACCTGCCCGAGGGCGGCTTCGACCGGGTGCTCGTCGACGCGCCGTGCACCGGGCTGGGCTCGCTGCGGCGGCGGCCGGAGTCGCGCTGGCGGCGCCAGCCCTCGGATCTGCCGCCGCTGACCAAGCTGCAGCGCGAGCTGATCGCAGCGGCGCTGCGCGCCGTCCGCCCCGGTGGCCTGGTCGCCTACGTGACCTGCTCCCCGCACCTGGTGGAGACTCAGGTCAGCGTGACCGAGGCCGTGCGCCGCTCCGGAATGGACGTCGAGTTCGTCGACGCCCGCCAGTCGCTGCCCGCCGGTATGCCGGGCCTGGGCGACGGGCCGACGGTGCAGCTGTGGCCGCACCGGCACGGCACCGACGCGATGTTCCTGGCCCTGCTGCGCCGCAAGTCCTGAAGGCCGCTCCGCGGGGCAGGTCCGGATGGCCGTTCCGCGATCCTGGCTCGGCTGCGACCGGGTTGGCGCCGGTGCGGCCGAGCCGGTGACAACAGGGTCGCGGAGGTCACTGCCGCAACGGCCGAACGCCTGAGAAGCCCCTCCCGTCGTGTGACGGCGGGAGGGGGACGCGGCGAGCGAATCCCGCTTCACGCTCCGTAAGCTGATCGTGTGACGCCCGACATCATCATCGCCCCCAGCATCCTCGCCGCGGACTTCGCGAACCTCGCCGCCGAGGCGAAAGCGGTCGAGGGCGCGGCTGACTGGTTGCACGTCGACGTGATGGACAACCACTTCGTGCCGAACCTGACGATCGGCCCGCCCGTGGTGGAGAGCCTGCGCCGGGCCACCGGCATCCCCTTCGACTGCCATCTGATGATCGAGGACCCGAAACGCTGGGCTCCGGCGTACGCACAGCTCGGGGCATACAACGTGACGTTCCACGCGGAGGCGTGCGACGACCCGGTGGCGCTGGCCAAGGACCTGCGCGCGGCCGGCACGCTGGCCGGGCTGGCGGTGGACCGCGACACCCCGATCGAGCCGTACCTGGAACTGCTGCCGCACTTCGACACGATCCTCGTGATGACCATCAAGGCGGGCTTCGGCGGCCAGGCGTTCATGCCGGAGCTGCTGGACAAGGTGCGCGCCGCGCGCCGCCACGCCAAGGCAGGCCACCTGGACATCCGCATCGAAGTCGACGGCGGCATCGCCGCGGACACCATCGAGGCGGCTGCGCTGGCGGGCGCGGACGCGTTCGTCGCCGGAACCGCGGTGTACGGAGCCCACGATCCCGCCGAAGCCTGTCGTAAACTGCGTGCTCTGGCGCAGGCGGCCGTCGCCCGTCAGACCACATCGGACAGTGGGGGCACGACAGTTTGACCACCGAGCCGCAGGCAGCCGGCCAGGCCGAGGTGATCCTGGTCGTCGACGACGACCCCGACATCGTGCGCGTGGTCGAGGTCAACCTGCGCCTGCACGGGTTCGACGTGATGAGCGCGCACAGCGGGCCGGAGGCGCTGGCGCTGCTGGAGCACCGCCGGCCCGATCTGGCCCTGGTCGACCTGATGATGCCGGAGATGGACGGGCTGGAGCTGACCCGGCGGCTGCGCGCCGACCCGATGGTCACCGCGCTGCCCATCATCGTGCTCACCGCCAAGGCGCTGACCTCCGACAAGGTGGCCGGCCTGGCGGCGGGCGCGGACGACTACATCGTCAAGCCGTTCGACACCTCGGAGTTGATCGCCCGGGTGCGCGCGACGCTGCGGCGCAACCAGGAGGCACGGGAGGTCTCCCCGCTGACCGGGCTGGCCGGCAACACCCGCATTCTGCGGGAGATCGCCGACCGGCTGAAGGCGGGCGACGACTACGCGGTCTGCTACGTCGACATCGACCGGTTCAAGAGCGTCAACGACGTGTACGGCTTCGGCCGCGGCGACCAGTTCATCAGCGCGCTGGCCCGGTCCATGCGGCGGGCGACGGTGTCGGTGGGCCTGCCCCCGGCGTTCCTGGGCCACGTCGGCGGCGACGACTTCGTGGTGGTCTGCCACCCCTCCCAGGTGCAGGAGATCACCAGCTACGCCATCTACGACTTCCAGCGGGCCGCCGACGCCCTCTACGACCCCGTCGACTCGGCCCGCGGCTACCTGGAGGTGGTCGACCGGCGCGGCAAGGTCTTCGAGGTCAACCTCGTCACACTGTCGATCGGGGTGGCCGTGTCGACGAGCCGGGTGTTCCGCCACCCGGGCGAGGTGGTCGCCGTCGCCTCGGAGATGAAGGCCGCGGCCAAGAAGCACTACGGCAACTGGGTGGCTCTCGACCAGCGCTCGGACCGCCCGGCCGAGCCGCAGGACCCGGCCGGGCCCCTGCCTCGGCGGCGGCCCGCGGCGGACCCGTCGCCCGCGCTGCCGCAGCAGCGCGTCACAGAGAGCGACACCGCCGCCGAAACCGGCCCGCACGCGTGACACACTGGCGTGCCGGTCAGGCACACGTCGCCTGCTGGAGCAGCCGTTCGGCGCCGTCCGCAGCGAGGCGGGGGGCCCAGGCCGGTCACGGCTGCAGGCGAGCACGACATCTGCAGGGAGGTACGAGCGGATGGGGCAGCTACCCACGGTGAGCCCGGCCGAGGACAAGGCCATGGCGCGGGCGATCGAGCTGGCGGCGCGCGGACTGGGCACCACCAGCCCGAACCCGGTCGTCGGCTGCGTGCTGCTGGACTCCGCCGGACACGTCGTCGGCGAGGGCTTCCACGCGTACGCGGGCGGACCGCACGCCGAGATCGTGGCGCTCGCCCAGGCGGGGGAGAAGGCGCGCGGCGGCACCGCCGTCGTCACCCTGGAGCCCTGCAACCACACGGGCCGCACCGGCCCGTGCGTCCAGGCGCTGATCCGCGCGGGCGTGTCCCGCGTCGTGATCGCCGTGGACGACCCCAACCCCCTGGCCGCCGGTGGCGAGGCGACCCTGCGTGACGCCGGGGTCGAGGTGCTGACCGGGGTGCGCACCGCCGAGGCCGAGGAGGGCAACATCGCGTGGCTCACCTCGGTGCGCCGAGGACGGCCCTACGTGATCTGGAAGACCGCCGCCACGCTCGACGGGCGCTCCGCGGCCGCCGACGGCACCAGCATGTGGATCACCTCCGAGGCGGCCCGCATGGACGTGCACCGGCTGCGCGGCACCGTGGACGCGATCATGGTCGGGGTCGGCACGGTGCTCGCCGACGATCCCCGCCTGACCACCCGTGACCTGCGCACCGGCAGCCTGGCCATCCGGCAGCCGCTGCGCGTGGTGATCGACTCGCAGGGGCGTACGCCCGCCGGCGCCCGAGTGCGCGACGGCGCCGCGCCGACCCTGATCGCCACCACCGCGCTGCTCGGCGGCGACGCCGAGGGCCGGGTGGACCTGCGCGCGGTGCTCAGTGAACTGCACCACCGCGGCATCCGCAGCGTGCTGCTCGAAGGCGGCCCCCGGCTGGCCGGAGCGTTCCTGGCCGCGGGCCTCGTCGACCTGATCATCTCGTACGTCGCGCCGAAGCTGCTGGGTGACGGCCCGGCCGCACTCGTCGGCGCGGGGGTGACAACCATCACGGACGCCATCGACCTCGAGGTGCTAGATGTTGACCGTGTCGGGCCAGATCTGCGCCTGACCGCCCGGCCGCGCGTGAGCGCGGACAGCGGCACTTTGTGACACGGCCGGACGCCAGTCGCCGGCACGCGAGGAGGAACGAGTGTTCACCGGCATCGTGGAAGAGCTCGGCGAGGTCGTGAGCCTGGCCTGGGAGGGCGACGGGGCCACGGTCACCGTACGCGGCCCGCTGGTCGTGTCCGACGCCAAGCACGGGGACTCGATCGCGGTCAACGGCGTCTGCCTGACCGTCATCTCCACCTCGGGCGACACCTTCGAGACCGAGGTCATGAAGGAGACGTTCGACCGCAGTTCGCTCGGTTCCATCGCCCCCGGCGAGCGGGTGAACCTGGAGCGCGCGGTCACCGCGGCGACCCGGCTGGGCGGGCACATCGTGCAGGGCCACGTCGACGGCGTGGGCACGATCGCCTCGAAGAAACCCGGCGGCGGCTGGGAAGATGTCCGGATCCTGCTCCCGGAGGGCATGTCGCGGTACATCGTGGAGAAGGGGTCGATCACCGTGGACGGCATCTCGTTGACCGTGGTCGCGGTCGACGACGAGTCCTTCACGGTGAGCCTGATCCCGACCACGCTGGAGCTCACCACGCTCGGCCGCAAGCAGCCCGGCGCGCTGGTGAACCTGGAAGTCGATGTCATCGCCAAATACGTCGAGAAGCTGGTCGCAGCGCAGCGGGGAGCGAAGTGAACATGGGCCTGAACACGATTGAAGACGCCATCGCGGCGATCAAGGCGGGCAAGCCCGTCATCGTGGTCGACGACGAGGACCGCGAGAACGAGGGCGATCTGATCTTCGCCGCCGAGCTGGCCACTCCGGAGCTGGTCGCCTTCACGGTGCGCTACACCTCGGGCTACATCTGCGTGGCGATCACCGAGGAGGAGGCCGACCGCCTCGAACTGCCACCGATGTACTACACGAACCAGGACCGCCGCGGCACCGCGTACTGCGTGACCGTCGACGCCCGCGAGGGCGTGACGACCGGCATCTCCGCCGCGGATCGCGCCCGCACCCTGCGCCTGCTCGGCGAGGCCGCCACCAAGCCCACCGACCTGGCCCGGCCCGGCCACGTGGTGCCGCTGCGCGCCAAGACCGGCGGCGTGCTGCGCCGCCCCGGGCACACCGAGTCCGGCGTCGACCTCGCCCAGCTCGCCGGCCTGCACCCGGCCGCCGCGATGTGCGAGATGGTCAACGACGACGGCACCATGATGCGCCTGCCCGACCTGCAGCGCTTCGCGGCCGAGCACGAGCTGGTGCTGGTCAGCATCGCCGACCTGATCGCCTACCGCCGCCGCACCGAGCAGCTGGTCAGCCGGGTCGTCGAGGCCCGCCTGCCCACCGAGTACGGCGACTTCACCGCCGTCGGCTACCACGCCACGCACGACAACGCCGAGCACGTGGCGCTGGTCTACGGCGAGATCGGCGAGGGCGAGGACGTGCTGGTCCGGGTGCACTCGGAGTGCCTGACCGGCGACGTGTTCGGCTCGGTGCGCTGCGACTGCGGCCCGCAGCTGCAGGCGGCGCTGCGCAAGGTGGCCGAGGAGGGCCGCGGTGTGGTGCTGTACGTGCGCGGGCACGAGGGCCGCGGCATCGGCCTGCTGCACAAGCTCCAGGCATACCAGCTGCAGGACGCCGGCCGGGACACCGTCGACGCGAACCTGGACCTGGGCCTGCCCGCCGACGCCCGCGACTACGGCACCGGCGCGCAGATCCTCTACGACCTGGGCGTGCGCACCATGCGCCTGCTCACCAACAACCCGGCCAAGCGCGCCGGGCTGGACGGGTACGGGCTGAAGGTGACCGGCCGCGAGTCGCTGCCGATCCGGCCGCACCCGGAGAACCTGCGCTACCTGCGTACCAAGCGCGACCGGATGGGCCACGAGCTGGACCTGTCCGACCTGGACGACCTGGAAGGGCTGAGCTGATGGCCGGTCACGGCGCCCCCGAACTCTCGACCGTGGACGCGACCGGGCTCAGCCTCGGCATCGTCGCCACCCGCTGGCACGCCGACCTGGTCGAGCAGATGCTCGACCGGGCGCAGGCCGCGGCCAAGGCGTGCGGCGTGGCCGACGTGCAGGTCGCCCACGTCGCGGGCTCGGTCGAGCTGCCCGTGGTGGCCCAGGCCCTGGCCCGCCGGCACGACGCGGTGGTGGCCCTCGGCGTGGTGATCCGCGGCGAGACCGCCCACTTCGAGTACGTCAGCTCCTCGGTCACCGAGGGCCTGACCCGCATCGCGCTCGACGAGTCCACCCCCGTCGCCCACGGCGTCCTCACGGTGGACACCGTCGAGCAGGCCCGCGACCGCGCCGGCCTGCCCGAGTCCAGCGAGGACAAGGGCTGGGGCGCGGTCGTCGCCGCCCTCGACGCCGCCGTCACCCTCCGCCACCTCACCCGCTGACCGCAAAGCAAGCAAGGGCACCTTCTACACGGACGTTCGTCAAGAAGGTGCCCTTGCTTTGCTTTCGCCTTAACGGTGGGTGGTGGAGGTGGCGGGGGAGTCGTACACCTGAGGTATGTCTGCGTTGAGGTTCCGCGTGCTGTCGTCGGTGGCGCTCGTCGCGCTCACGGCGGCGTGCACCCCCACCACACCCTCACCGGACCCCACGGGGTCAGCGGCGCCGTCGGCCTCGGCCGCGCCGGGCACCACCGCACCCTCGCCCAGCGCGCCCACCTCCACCGAGGAACCCGCCCCACCCGCGGGCACCAGCGGGGCGCTGGCCGTGTACTACCTGGCCAACGACCGGGGTGAGCCGAAGCTGGTCCGCGAGTTTCACCGGCTGTCCACCGGCGACGGCTCGGCCGCGGCGAAGGTCAAGGCCGCGGTCACCGAGATGCTCGACGGCCGCACCGCGTACGACCCCGACTACTCCAGCATGTGGCCGGCCAGTGCCCGGGTGCGCGGGGTGTCCGTCAGCGGCGACACCGTCACGGTCGACCTGTCCGGGGCGCGGATCAACGGCGACGCCGGCTCGTTCGCCGCGCACCAGGCCGTGCAGCAGCTCGTGTGGACGGCGACGGCGGTCAGCGGCAAACCCAAGGTGCGCATCCACCTCGACGGCAAACCCGTCGACGAGCTGTGGGGCCACGTCGGCACCAAGGATCCGCTGCGCCGGGCCCCGGCCGCGACCACACTTCTGCCGGTGTGGCTGATCGACCCGCAGGAGGGCGCGACCGTGCCCCAGGACTTCACCCTGCACGTCGCCGGCATGGTCTTCGAGGCCACGATGAACTACGAGGTCCGCCGGGGGAGCACCGTGGTGCGCGAGGGCTTCATCACCCTCGACGCCGGCGGCCCGGCCCAGGGCGAGGCGAAACTGCGGCTGTCGCTGCCCACCGGCACGTACGTGATCGAGGTCTTCGACATCTCGGAGAACGACGGCGCGAAGATGTTCGTCGACAACCACACCGTCACGGTGAAGTGAGCGAACCGGCGGGGTCGCGTGGCGGCCCCGCCGGCTCAGTCGACGGTCAGCACGATCTTGCCGGTGGTCTGCCCGGTCTCGCCCAGCTGGTGCGCCTGCGCCGCCTCCGCTAGCGGGAACGTCGCCGCGACCAGCGGGCGCAGCCGGCCCGCCTCGATCAGCGCGGCGACCTCCTCCAGCCCGGTGTGGTCGGGTTCGACCAGCATGCCGGTGCCGCGTACGCCGAGCGCCTGCGCCTTGCGGGCGGTCTCGGCGGCGCTGCCCGCGTTCAGGATGCCGACGAGGATGCCGCCGGGGCGCAGCGCGTGCAGGGAGCGGTCCTCGTAGTCGCCGCCGATCGTGTCGAGCACCACGTCGACGTCCTTGGCGACCTGGACGAAGTCGTACGCCGTGTAGTCGATCGGCTCGTCCACGCCCAGCTCGCGCAGCAGTTCGTGTTTCGCGGCGCGTGCGGTGCCGAGCACGTAGGCGCCCCTGGCCTTGGCGATCTGCACCGCGAGATGGCCGACCCCGCCCGCGGCGGCGTGCACCAGCACCCGCTGGCCCTCGGTCACCTGGGCAGTGTCGACCAGCGCCTGCCAGGCGGTGAGCGCGGCCAGCGGCAGCGCCGCGGCGTGCACGTGGTCCAGCCCGGCGGGTTTGCGGGCCAGGTGGCGCGACGGGGAGGTGACGTACTGCGCGTAGGCGTTCGCGGCCTGCGGGAAGCGCGGCATGCCGAACACCTCGTCGCCCACCGCGAACCGGGTCACCCCCGCCCCGATCTCCGTGACCTCGCCGGAGACGTCCCAGCCCACCGTGAACGGCGGGTCGCCGAAGGTGCCGCCGCGGGTGCGCACCTTCCAGTCCACCGGGTTGACCCCGGCGGCGCGGACCCGCACCAGGACCTCGGTCGGGCCCGGCGACGGGCGGTCCACCTCGGCCAGCCGGAGCACCTCCGGCCCGCCCAGGCTGTCCTGGCGTACGGCGAGCATGCGTTCGGTCATACCCCCATGATCCTCGTTCGGGGGTCGTCCCAGCATGTGCCGCGCGGGCCGGGCGCTGCGGGGGTCGGCACCGGGATCGGGCAGAATGACCCGCGTGAAGACGTTCGAGGAGCTGTTCGAGGAGCTGCAGGCCAAGGTGGCCGCGGGTGACCCGGCCTCCGGCACCGTCAAGGCGGTCACCGCCGGGGTGCACGCGGTCGGCAAGAAGGTGGTCGAGGAAGCGGCGGAGTCCTGGATGGCCGCCGAGCATGAGGGCCCCGAGCGGGCCGCCGAAGAGATCTCCCAGCTTCTCTACCAGACCCAGGTCCTGATGCTCGCGTCAAACCTCACCCTCAAGGACGTCTACCGACATCTGTGATCCCGCCCTTTCTCGGGTCGATCATGAACTTAAGGCAGGGCTCGACGGTGTGTCGCTGCCCTAACTTCATGATCGACAAAGGTTGATCACAGAATCGAGTTCACAGAGATGCTTCGCATTGCCGTGCCCAACAAGGGCACCCTGTCCAAACCCGCCTCCGACATGCTCCGGGAAGCCGGCTACCGCCAGCGCGGCGACGACCGCGACCTGGTCTGCGTGGACGCCGACAACGGGGTCGAGTTCTTCTATCTGCGGCCGCGCGACATCGCGGTGTACGTCGGCTCCGGCGACCTCGACCTGGGAATCACCGGGCAGGACCTGCTGGTCGACTCCGGCGCGCCGGTCAGCGAGCTGCTGCCGCTGGGGTTCGCGCCGGCCACGTTCCGGTTCGCCGCGCCCCCCGAGACCGTCCGTGACCTGCCCGACCTCGCCGGGCGGCGGGTCGCCACGGCCTACCCGGGAGTGGTCGAGCGGTACCTGGCCGACCACGAGATCAAGGCCGACGTCGTCAAGCTCGACGGCGCGGTGGAGAACGCGGTGCGCCTCGGCGTCGCCGACGTGATCGCCGACGTCGTCGCCACCGGGGGCACGCTGCGCCAGGCCGGGCTGGTCCCGGTCGGCGAGCCGATCCTGGTCTCGGAGGCGGTGCTGGTCGGCCGGCCCGAGGGGGAGCGCAACGGGGCGGTCAGCCAGCTGCTGCGCCGGCTGCAGGGCGTGCTGGTCGCCCGGCGGTACGTGATGCTCGCCTACGACGTGCGCGCCGACCGGCTGGAGGGCGCGGTGGCGCTCACCCCGGGCATCGAGTCGCCGACGGTGTCACCGCTGCACCGCGAGGGCTGGGTCGCCGTGCAGGCGATGGTCCAGCGCACCGAGGTGCACCGGATCATGGACGAGCTGTACGACCTGGGCGCCCGCGCCATCCTGGTCACCGACATCCACGCCTGCCGCCTGTAGCGGGCGGTGACCCGGGGCGCGAGCGATTCCACCCCTGCCCCGGGTCACCCGACTCACCGTGGCCGCCCTGTACGCGGTGCCGCGACGCCATATACGTTGGCCTATCACATCGACTCCGAGGGCCGAAAAGTCGATGAGATAGGCCAACGTATATGGAAAACCGTGGCGGTGGGAGCCGCCGACGGGGCGCGTGGCAGACTCGGCGGGGTGAGCAGCGAGGGACAGCGCGTCAGTTTCCGGCCCCAGCGCACCCGGAAGGTCTGCATCGCCGCCGCGATCGCGGTGCTGGTGCTCTTCACCTTCATCGGCACCGCCCTGACCGAGGTCGGCGAGGGCGTGTTTCGCACGGGTGACCAGTACGCCATGATCGGCCTGGGCATCGTCTTCGCGCTGGCCATCATGGCCGTGGCCCGGCCGCGGGTCGACGCCGACGCCGACGGCGTGCGGGTCCGCAACATCATCGGCGGGTACGAGCTGCCGTGGGGCGCCGTGCGCGCGATCAACATCGAGCGCAACCAGCCCTGGATGAGCCTGGAGCTGGAGAACGACGACACCGTCTCGGTGCTCGCCGTGCAGGCCGTGGACCGGGCGTACGCGCTGCAGGCGGTGCAGTCCCTGCGCGCGCTGCGCGCCGCCGCCCGCGCGGAGCAGCCCGCACCGGCCGTGAGCTGAGCCATACCCTCCCCGGCCCGGGGGCGCAATCCCGGGTTGTGGTAATCTTTGTCAGTCGACCTTTCCGGTTGCCCGTGATCATGCCCAGGTGTGGTCCGGCACTCCGGAGGCAAGCGGAGCGCCTGCTCCCACCCGTTCGCCACCGAGCGAGCCGGGTCCGGTCACCTGATGAGGGACGTTTCCCGTCCTGATCTCAGGTCGTGCACTTGGCGTGCACCCAGACCGGTCGAGCGGGCCCAGGCTGTCGCCTGGGCCTTCTGCTTTCGGTCAGACGCCAAGCGCATCGCCGCGAATCCGGCGGTGCGGAACACGATTGAGGGAGGCCACATCAGCGTCGAGCCACGCATCAACGATCAGATCAGGGCACGTGAGGTCCGACTGGTCGGCCCCGAGGGCGAGCAGGTGGGCATCGTCCCGCTGGAGCGCGCCCTGCAGTTGGCCGCCGATGTCGATCTGGATCTGGTCGAGGTTGCGCCCATGGCACGCCCGCCGGTCTGCAAGCTCATGGACTTCGGCAAGTTCAAGTACGAGAGCGCGCTCAAGGCCAGGGAAGCCCGGCGTAACCAGCAGCAGACGGTCATCAAGGAGATGAAGCTCCGGCCGAAGATCGACTCGCACGACTACGAGACCAAGAAGGGTCACGTCGTGCGGTTCCTGAAGGCCGGGGACAAGGTCAAGGTGACCATCATGTTCCGCGGTCGCGAGCAGAGCCGCCCGGAACTCGGCTTCCGCCTCCTGCGCAAGCTGGAGGAAGAGGTCGCGGAGGTCGGTTTCGTCGAGTCGTCGGCGAAGCAGGACGGGCGAAACATGATCATGGTGCTCGCGCCGCACCGCAGCGCGAAGATCGCCGCCCGCAAGGGCGACGAAGGCACCGGTGCGGAGGCCGAGGAGGCAGTGGCCGAGACCTCGGCGCAGGCCTGACGACGCTCGATGGGCACCTGCCGCACAGCCCCCGCTGTGCGGCGAGATTTGTGACAGGGAGAACTTCCTAATGCCGAAGATGAAGAAGCACAGCGGCATGGCCAAGCGGGTCAAGGTGACCGGCTCTGGCAAGATCATGCGCGAGCAGACCGGTCTGCGTCACCGCCTGGAGGTCAAGTCCTCCAAGGAGACCCGTAGCCTGAGCGGCACGGTCCCGGTGGCCAAGGCCGACGAGAAGCGCATCAAGAAGATGCTCGGCCGCTGACGCGCGCCTTTTAGCCAAGAACTTTTGAAGGAGAAGCTGATATGGCACGCGTCAAGCGGGCGGTCAACGCCCAGAAGAAGCGCCGTACCCTGCTCGAGGCCGCCAGCGGTTACCGCGGCCAGCGCTCCCGCCTGTACCGCAAGGCGAAGGAGCAGATCCTCCACTCGATGCAGTACGCCTACCGCGACCGCAAGGACCGCAAGGGCGACTTCCGGCAGCTGTGGATCACCCGCATCAACGCGGGCGCTCGTGCCAACGGCATGACGTACAACCGCCTCATCCAGGGCCTCAAGCTCGCGGGTGTCGAGGTGGACCGCAAGATCCTGGCCGACCTGGCCGTCAACGACGAGGCCGCGTTCGCCGGCATCGTCGCGGTGGCCAAGAAGGCCGTCGCCGAGGCTCAGGCCGCCTGAGCTCGTCGGTGACGCAGCACTTCCAGCGACCCGGGGACCCGCTGTTCACACAGCGGACTCCCCGGGTCGTTGCCGCTACCAAGCTCCACCGCCGCCGCGACCGCGAGAAGGCCGGCCGTTTCCTGGCCGAGGGCCCGCAGGCGGTCCGCGAGGCCCTCGAAGCCGGCGCGGTCCGCGAGATCTTCGTGACCGAGGACGGCCGCGCCCGCCACCGCACGCTGCTGCGCGGCGCGAACTTCTCCGTGGTCACCGACGAGGCCATGCAGTCGCTGGCCGACACGGTCACCCCGCAGGGCGTCATCGCCGTCTGCGACCTGCTGGACGTGCCGCTGGAAACCGCCCTCGCCTCCGCGCCGCGGCTGGTCGCGGTCGCCGTCGAGATCCGCGACCCGGGCAACGCCGGCACGGTGCTGCGCACCGCCGACGCCGCGGGCGCCACCGCCGTGATCTTCGCCGGCGACGCCGTGGACCCTTTCAACCCCAAGTGTGTACGCGCCTCCGCCGGCAGCCTGTTCCACCTCGACGTGGTACGCGCCCCCGACGCCGCCGCGACCCTGGCCGCCCTGCGTGAAGCGGGTCTGCGCACCCTGGCGACCTCCGGCTACGGCGCGACCGACCTCGACGACCTCGCCGACGACGGCTCCCTGGCCCGGCCCACCGCGTGGCTGTTCGGGTCCGAGGCCCACGGCCTGCCCGACGAGCTGCGCGACGCCGCCGACGCCGCGGTCCGGGTGCCCATCCACGGCCGTGCCGAGAGCCTCAACCTCGCCGCCGCCGCCGCGGTCTGCCTCTACGCATCGGCCCGCGCCCAGCGCCGGTAACGGGCGCGCGGAGCGAGCGCGCCGCGCGGTATGCTCCGGGGCGAGACGATGTCCGAGAGGGAGCCGAGAATGACGCGCCGTTCCTTTAGCCAGCCCGCCGGTGGCGGGCGGCGGAACTGACTGCGCTCAGCTCTTCCTCTCAGGTCGCACCGGTGGGCGGCGGCGAAGCCGCGCGTGCCCGTCCTGGCCCTACGCCTAGACTGATCCGGTTGCCGATCTGGAGTTCTGATGACATACCGTCACGATCCGTACGACCCCAAGCAGGCCGCGATGCTCGATCCGGCCGCCCTCGACGACGCCGTCGCGGCGGCGGACAAGGCCTTCGCGGACGCCACCGACCTTGACGCGCTGGCCGTGCAGAAGGCCGCGCACCTGGGTGACCGCTCCGCGGTGTCGCTGGCCCGCCGCGAGATCGGCGCGCTGCCGCCGGCCGCGAAGTCCGACGCCGGCAAGCGCGTCAACGAGGCCCGCACCGCGATCCAGGCCGCGTACGACGCGCGCCACGTGATCCTCGAAGCCGAGCAGGCGCAGCGGGTGCTGGAGACCGAGGCCGTCGACGTCACCCTGCCCTGGGACCGCCGCCCCCGCGGCGCCCGCCACCCGCTGACCACGCTGATGGAGCGGGTCGGCGACCTGTTCGTCGGCATGGGCTACGAGATCGCCGAGGGCCCCGAGGTAGAGCTGGAGTGGGCGAACTTCGACGCCCTGAACATCTCGCCCGACCACCCGGCCCGCGGCCTGATGGACACGTTCTGGGTGAAGGCCGCCGAGTCGGCGACCGGCGCGACCGAGTCGGGCCTGGTGCTGCGTACCCACACCTCGCCGGTGCAGGCGCGCACGATGCTCAGCCGCAAGCCCCCGATCTACGTCGTGGTGCCGGGCAAGGTGTACCGCACCGACGAGCTCGACGCGACCCACTCGCCGGTCTTCCACCAGGTCGAGGGCCTGGTCGTGGACAAGGGCATCACCATGGCGCACCTGAAGGGCACGCTGGACCACTTCGCCCGCGCGATGTTCGGCCCGGACGCGCGCACCCGCTGGCGGCCGCACTACTTCCCGTTCACCGAGCCGTCGGCCGAGTTCGACGTGTGGTTCGCCGAGCACCGTGACGGCCCGCGCTGGGTCGAGTGGGGCGGCTGCGGGATGGTGAACCCGAACGTGCTGCGGGCGTGCGGCATCGACCCGGAGGTGTACTCCGGCTTCGCGTTCGGCATGGGCATCGAGCGGACCCTGATGTTCCGCAACGGCCTGAGCGACATGCGAGAAATGATCGAAGGCGATGTGCGGTTCACCCGCGCGTTCGGCATGGAGGTGCACTGACCATGAAGGTCGGACTGTCATGGCTGCGTGAGCATGTCGAGCTGCCCGCGGACCTCACCGAGGCCGATCTCGACCTCGCGCTGAACAACCTCGGCATCGAGGTCGAACAGATCGCGGACCAGCGCCACTCGGTGCAGGGCTCGCTGGTGGTCGGCAGGGTGCTGACCATCGAGGAGCTGACCGAGTTCAAGAAGCCGATCCGCTTCTGCACCGTGGACGTGGGCCAGGCCAACGGCACCGGCGCGCCGCAGGAGATCGTCTGCGGCGCCCGCAACTTCGCCGAGGGCGACCGGGTCGTGGTGATCCTGCCCGGCGGCGTGCTGCCCGGCGGCTTCGCCATCGGCGCGCGCAAGACCTACGGCCGCAACTCGCACGGCATGATCTGCTCCGCCGCGGAGCTGGGTCTGTCCGGCGACCACGACGGCATCATCATCCTGCCCGAGTCGGTGACGGCGCAGCCGGGCGACGACGCACGCCCGGTGGTCGGCCTCGACGACATCGAGGTGCACGTCACGGTCACGCCCGACCGCGGGTACCAGATGTCGGTGCGCGGCCTGGCCCGCGAGCTGGGCCACGCGTTCAAGGCCCGGTTCACCGATCCCGGTCTCGCGCCCGCCCCCGGCGGCACCGCGACCCCCGCCTGGCCGGTGACCATCCAGGACACCCAGGGCTGCGACCGCTTCGCCGCCCGGCTGGTGCGCGGGATCGACCCGTCCGCGCCGACCCCGGACTGGATGGCCAAGCGCCTGCTCACCGCCGGTGTCCGGACGCTCGGCCTGGCCATCGACATCACCAACTACGTGATGCTCGAACTCGGCCAGCCGATGCACGCCTTCGACGCCGACCGGATCACCGGCGGGCTCGTGGTGCGCCGCGCGGCCGAGGGGGAGAAGCTGACCACCCTGGACGGGCAGGCCCGCGTGCTGTCCGCCGAGGACATGGTCATCTGCGACGACACCGGCCCGATCTCGCTGGCCGCCGTGATGGGCGGGCAGACGTCCGAGGTCGTCGACGGCACGGTCAACGTGCTGTTCGAGGCGGCGCACTGGGACCCGACGATGGTCGGGCGCACCGCGCGGCGGCACAAGCTGTTCAGCGAGGCCGCCAAGCGCTGGGAGCGCGGCGTCGACCGGCAGCTGTGCCTGGTCGCCATCGAGCGCGCCGTGCGGCTGCTGGTCGAGCACGGCGGCGGCACGGCGGGCGAGGAGATCCTCGACCTGAACCACCCCGGCGACCCAGTCATGATCTCGATGGCGGCGACCGAGCCCAGCCGGCTGATCGGCGTGGACTACTCCGTCGACCGCGTCGGCGACGTGCTCACCGAGGTGGGCTGCGACGTGGCGGTGTACGACGACCGCGTCGACGTGATCACCCCGTCCTGGCGGCCCGACCTGCGCCAGCCCGCTGACCTCGTCGAGGAGGTCGTCCGCCTGGACGGCTTCGAGAACGTGCCCAGCGTGCTGCCGATCGCCCCGCCCGGCAACGGCCTGACCCCGTCCCAGCGCCGCAAGCGCTCGGTCGGCCGGGCCCTGGCCGAGCAGGGTTACGTCGAGGTGCTGTCGTACCCGTTCGTCTCCGCCAACGCGCTGGCCGTGCTCGGCCTGCCGACGGACGCGGTGCGGCTGGCCAACCCGCTGTCCGACGAGGAACCGCTGATGCGGACGAGCCTGCTGCCGCCGCTGCTGACCGCGCTCAAGCGCAACGTCGGCCGCGGGCAGCGGGATGTGGCGCTGTTCGAGCAGGGCCTGGTCTTCCTGCCCGACCTGTCCGCCGGTGTGCCGCCGGTGATGGGTGTGGCGGGCCGACCCGACCCGGCGCTGTGGGAGAAGGCGAACGCCTCCGTCCCGGTGCAGCCGTGGCACGTGGCCGTCGTGCTGGCCGGGGAGTTCGAGCGCTCCGGCTGGTGGGGTCCCGGCCGGGCGGCGTCCTGGTCGGACGCCGTGCAGGCCGCGCGGGACGTGCTGGCGGCCTCGGCCGTGCCGGACGCGTCGATCGGTGTCGCCGCCGCCCAGCAGTCGCCGTGGCACCCGGGCCGGTGCGCCGCGATCTCGGTCGACGGCGTCGTCGTCGGGCACGCGGGCGAACTGCACCCGGCCGTGTGCGCCGCGCTGGACCTGCCCAAGCGCACCTGCGCGATGGAGCTGAACCTGGACGCGGTGCCGCTGCCGGGGCCGACCCCGCCGCCGGTGTTCTCGACGTACCCGCCGGCGCTGATCGACGTGGCCCTCGTGCTGCCGTCGCAGGTGCCCGCGGCGCAGGTCGAAGCGGCCTTGGCCGAGGGCGCGGGTCCGCTGCTGGAGTCGGTGCGGCTGTTCGACGTGTACACGTCCGAGCAGCTCGGCGCCGGTCAGCGCTCGCTGGCGTACAAGCTGACGTTCCGCGCGCCGGACCGGACCCTGACCGTCGAGGAAGCGGTCGCGGCCCGGGACGCGGCGGTGGCCGTCACGGCGCAGCGTTTCGGCGCGGTCCTGCGCGGCGCCTGATGTTCGTCCCGGACATCACCGCTGCCAAGCGGGTCATCGCCGGACGCGAGTTCGACTTCGACCGCCAGGTCGCGGTGATGGCGGTGGTGAACCGGACCCCCGACTCGTTCTACGACAAGGGGGCCACGTACGCGCTCGACGCGGCGGTCGCGGCAGTGGATGCCGCGGCCGCCGCGGGAGCGGACTGGGTCGACATCGGCGGGGTGAAGTTCTCGCCCGAGGGCGGCGAGGTCCACGCCGACGTCGAGCTGGAGCGGGTGCTGCCGGTGGTGCGGGCCACCGCCGAGCGGCACCCGCACCTGGTGATCAGCGTGGACACGTTCCGCGCCGACGTGGCCCAGGCGTGCCTGGACGGGGGCGCGCACGTCGTCAACGACACCACCGGCCTGCACGACCCGGCGCTGGCCGATCTGGTGGCGGCGCACCCGCACAGCCAGCTGATCGTGACGCACAGCCGGGCGAAGCCGCGCACGCACTTCCCGCGCCCGCAGTACGCCGACGTGGCGGGCGAGATCGCGGAGTTCCTGCGCTCGCGGGTGGCCGTCGCGCTGGAGCGCGGGGTGCGCCCCGACCAGATCGTCATCGATCCGGGCCACGACCTGAACAAGAACACGTTCCACACCCTGGAGCTGACCCGGCGGCTGCCGGAGATCGCCGCGGTCGGCTACCCGATGCTCGCCGCGGTCTCCAACAAGGACTTCGTCGGCGAGACGCTCGACCGCCCGCAGGGGGAGCGGCTGTCCGGCAGCCTCGCCGCCGCCGTGGCCTCGATCATGCTCGGGGCCCGGATCGTGCGCATGCACAACGTGCGCGAGTCCGTCGACGCGGTGCGCATGACCGAGGCGATCCTGGGCTGGCGGCAGCCGGCCTACACCGTGCACAACATGTGAGGTCGCTATGCGCAGGCTTTCGCCCGAACCCACCGGTGAGCTGTCCGAGTCCGAGCTGCTCGCCGCGTATCCGCGCGCGGACCGGCCGCTGCTGCGGGTCAACATGATCACCTCGCTGGACGGGGCGGCCACCCTGGCGGGCCGCTCCGGCTCACTGGGCAGCCCCGCCGACCAGGACCTGATGAAGCGGCTGCGGATGCAGGCCGACGTCGTCGTGGTCGGCGCGGGCACGATCCGGGTCGAGGGCTACGGCGCGACCCTGCTCGACACCGACGCCCAGGCCTGGCGGGTCGCCCAGGGGCTCACCCCGCACCCGCGCTTCGCCGTGGTGACCCGTGGCGGCGACGTCCCGGACAGGTTCTTCGCCGACCCGCCCGCGCGCCCGATCGTCATCACCCACGCCGCCGCGCCGCACGCGTACCCCGAGACGGCCGAGGTGATCGACTGCGGCGACACCTCGGTCGACGCGGCCGTGCTGGTCGCCGAACTGGCCGCCCGCGGCCTGACCCAGATCCTCTGCGAGGGCGGCCCGCACCTGCTCGGCACCCTGGTGGCCGCAGACCTGGTCGACGAGCTCTGCCTCACGGTCAGCCCGACCCTGGCCGGCCCCGGCTCGGTCCGCATCGTCGCCGGCCCCCCGTCCACGCCCCACCGCCTGACCCCCGCCCACGTCCTGACGGACGGCACCCACCTCTTCCTCCGCCACACCCGCCCGCGCTGACCCGCCCGCTCAAGATCGCCAGACTTGCCTGGCACCTGTGCGTATCTTGAAAGGCGAGTTCGCCCATGTGCCTGGCAAGTCGAACGACCTTGGTGCGAATCGCGCCCGCCGTACGCGGCGCGCGGACCGTGTCCGCGGCTCCCGTCACGCAGGTCGTGTCCGTGGGCACGGAGGCGGGGTCGGCGCGGTGTGCCGGCCCGTCCGGGGTCGCGGCGGCCGGAGAGCGGAGCGGGGTCGGTCAGGCCGCGGACGGGGCGGGTTCGCGGGCCGGGGCGGCCGGCGTGACGGGGGTGTCGGCGCGCAGGTGGCGTACGCCGCGGTTGGTGAGCATGCCGACCACCCCGAGCACCATCACCGCCGCCGCGCACAGCAGGGCGTTGCGGGTGCCGATCCACGCGGCCAGCGGCCCCGCGGCGACCTGGCCGACCGGGATGGCCAGGAACGAGCCGAGCATGTCGTACGAGTACACCCGCGCGAGCCGGTCCGCGGGCACGTGCCGCTGCAGGGCGGAGTCCCAGGCGATGGCGAACTGCTCGACGGCGAACCCGGCGATGAACCCGGCGACCATCAGCACCGGCAGGGTCGGCAGCTCGGCCAGGGCGAGCGTCGGAAGTGCGAACCCGAGCGTGCTGACGCACCCGACCAGCAGCGGACGGCGCAGCCGCAGGCGCAGCGCCACCACGGCCCCGGCGACCATACCGGTGGTGCTCGCGGCCAGCACCGTGCCCCAGCCGGAGCGGCCGATGGTGGCGTCGGCGACGGTGGGCCCGAGCACGTTCATGCCGCCGCTGTGCGCCGCGTTGATGAACATGAACGCCAGCACGATCGACCAGACCCAGCTGCGCGAGACGAACTCGGTCCAGCCGACGCGCAACTCGTGCAGAGTGCTTTCGCGCGGCATGGCCCGGTCGCGGACGTTCGGCACGCGGACGAGGGCGAAGGCGAGCGCGCTCAGCGCGAAGGTGGCCGCGTCGGCGGCCAGGCCCCAGCCGGGGCCGACGGCGGCGACGAGGATGCCGCCCAGCGCTGCTCCCGCGATCATGGCGGTGTTGCCGCCGAGCCGGTTCAGGGCGTTGGCCGGGGTGAGCAGGTCGGCGGGCACCGTCTGCGGCAGCAGGGCGGCGGTGGCCGGCATCGCGATGGCGCTGACCATGCCGTTGACCGCGCTCAGCCCGATCAGCAGCGGGATCGTCGCCGTGCCGGTGAGCACCAGCGCGGCGACGGCGGCCTGGGTGAGCGCGGCCAACACGCTGGAACCGACCATGACCAGGTGGCGGGGCAGCCGGTCGGCCAGCACACCGCCGAAGAGCACGAACAGCACGTTGGTCACCGACCGTGCGCCGACGACCAGGCCGAGGGCGACGGGGGAGCGGGTCAGGTCGAGCACCGCGAACGCCAGCGCGATCGGCGCGACGGCGTTGCCGAGCAGGCCGACCACCCGGCCGGTGACCAGGTGGCGGAACGGGGCGTGGCGCAGCGGCGCCAGCGACTCGCGGAAGGTGGTCATTCCTGCTCCTCGGCGGGGGTGGGGGAGGTGCTGGTGGCGCTGATGCTGTCGTCCTGCAGGCGGAACAGGGCGATGGTGGCGCTGACGGGCACGGTGCCCGGGGTGTGCGGGCGCTGGGCGATGCGGTGCATGTGCTCGCTGGCCCGGGCGATCCGGTCGCGGATCGCCTTCCACTCGTCGAGGTCGAGCCACAGTTCGGCGTCGGTGAGGGTGCCGACGGCGGCGGGGCCGGTGACGATGGAGCGGGCGCGGCGCTGGAGTTCGGCGGCGAGTGCGGCGTACACGATCTGGACGTCGTCGGGTCGCGGGTGCGCCTGGTCGCCGCGTGGGGTGAAGGCCTTGGCGACGTCGTACCGGTAGCGCTTGGCCTGCCCGCCGCGGATCTTCTCCTCCCCGGCGACCTCGATCGAGGCCGCGTTGAGCAGCAGCCGCAGGTGGTAGCTCGCGTTGGCGTGGGTGATGCCCAGCTCGCGGGCGATCTCGGCGGCGGTCATCTCGGCACCGGTGAGCAGCGAGAGGATGCGCAGCCGGATCGGGTGGGCCAGGGCGCGCAGGTCGCCGGTGACCGTACGCCCGGTCGGCTCCTCGTCTCCCAAAGACATGTTGGGGAGTCTAGACCACCAAACGTTTATTGGGGAGTCGGTAGAGCAACCCCAGTGCCCTCCCGCCCGTTAGTGATCACGCCTATTGGTTCACTAACGGGGGTTTTGTGAAAATCCGTCTCCTGGTCGCGGCGCTCGCCGCGGCGCTGCTCGTCCCGCTCGCGCCGGCCGCCGACGCGTCCGCCGCGCTCGGCTACGGCCGGGGCGAGTGCCAGCCCGGCACGCCCGCGATCGCGCCGGCGACCGCGAAGTTCTTCGACCCCGCCCGACCGGAACTGGGACCGAAGCCGCTGCCGCGCTCCGGCGTGGTCGGCCCGCTGCTGCACGGCTACCAGCGGTTCGGCACGCTGGCCGAGGCAGACTTCGTCGCGCGGTTCCGCGACGGCGCGAACTGGGTCTACCCGCCCAACGACGGCTTCATGACCCACGGCGACATGGTCGACCGCCACCCGGTCGAGCTGGCCGCGGGCGCGCGGCTCGACCGCTTCGGCTTCGCGGGCGGCTCCTTCCTGGCCCCGGTGCGCACGCCGTACGCCGACCGGGCGCTGCCGCCGCAGAACCTGAACACCCCGCAGGGCGCGCCGCAGGCGAACTACCACGTGTACTGCGTGGCCAAGCCGTTCACCGTGGACGGGGGCATGACCGCGCCCTGGTTCGGCCAGCCCGGCCTGGGCATGCAGTACAAGCTGATGGGCGCGTATCTGCCTGAGGCCGGGACCCAGCTGAGCGTGACCTGGCTGCTGGACCACGGCTACCTGGTCGAGGAGCTGCCGGCGGTGCGCGGGTGATCCCGGATCGGCACGTGCTCGTCACCGCGCTGCTGGAGACCGGGCAGCCGCCGGAGTCGTTCCAGGTGCCGGGCGTGCACGAGCACGTGCCGATCCCGACCGACTTCTGGTTCCTGCGCCCGGCCGGCGAGCGCTGGGAGATCGGTTCCTACGAGCGCGGGGTGTACGACGTGCGCGAGGTCCTCGACACCGAGGCCGCCGCCTGCACCCGCTTCTACGAGGTACTGACCGGTTTCCCCGATGAGTAGGCGATGAGTGACGCGGGCCTCATTTGCATGAACATGCACCGAGTCGTATGCTCATGGCGAATGTTTATGCGGAGGTAGGTATGGGAATCCGGATCGGCGTTGCCGGGGCGAGCGGTTATGCGGGCGGCGAGCTGCTGCGCCTCATCGCCGGGCACCCCGAGTTCGAACTCGTCGCGGCCACGGCGCACAGCCAGGCCGGCAAGCCCGTCGCCGCGGTGCACCCGCACCTCACCGGGCTCGACCTCATTCTGACCGAGACCACCCCTGAGGCCTTCACCGACGCCGACCTCGTCTTCCTGGCCCTGCCGCACGGCGAGTCCGGTGCCGTCGCGGCCGCCCTGCCCGCCTCGGCGAAGGTCGTCGACCTGGGCGCGGACCACCGGCTGCACGACGCGGCCGCGTGGACCCGCTACTACGGCGGCGAGCACGCCGGAGCGTGGACCTACGGACTGCCCGAGCTGCCCGGCCAGCGCGAGCTGATCGCCGGCTCGTCCCGGGTCGCCGCCACCGGCTGCTACGCCGTGGCCACCACGCTCGCGCTCGCGCCCCTGCTGCACAGCGGGCTGGCCGAGCCCGACGACGTGGTCGTGGTCGCCGCCTCCGGCACCTCCGGTGCCGGCAAGTCGGCCAAGCTGCACCTGCTGGGCAGCGAGGTGATGGGCGACCTCAGCCCGTACAAGGTGGGCGCGCACCAGCACGTGCCGGAGATCAAGCAGGCCACCGGCGCGACGAGCCTGTCGTTCACCCCGGTGCTCGCGCCGATGCCGCGGGGCATCCTGGCCACGGTCACCGCCAAGCCCACCAACTGCGACATCACCGCGGGCGTGGTCCGCGCGGTGCTCGCCGACGCGTACGCCGACGAGCCGCTGGTGCACCTGCTGCCCGAGGGCGCCTGGCCGCACACCGCCGCCACCCTGGGTTCGGCTTCGGCTCACCTGCAGGCCACCGTGGATGTCGACAGCGGCCGGATCATCGTGGTCAGCGCGATCGACAATCTCGGCCGCGGCGCCGCGGCCCAGGCCGTCCAGTGCGCCAACATCATGTTCGAGCTGCCGGAGACCTCCGGCCTGTCTGTGTACGGAGTGGCGCCGTGAGCGAGCGTAGCGAGCGAACCATTGGCCTCAGGGTCCATGTCGACGGCACGCGAAGCGGGGTGTCGGCATGACGGTCACCTCCCCCAAGGGTTTCCGGGCCGCGGGTGTCGCCGCCGGGCTGAAGAGCACCGGCGCGCTGGACCTGGCGCTGGTCGTCAACGACGGCCCCGACGCCACCGCCGCGGGCGTGTTCACCGCCAACCGGGTCAAGGCCGCCCCGGTGCTCTGGTCGCAGCAGGTCGTCCGAGGCCGCGCGGTCAAGGTCGTCGTGCTCAACTCCGGCGGCGCGAACGCCTGCACCGGCCCCGGCGGCTTCCAGGACACCCACTCCACCGCCGAGTACGTCGCCTCCCGCCTCGGCGGCATGGGCGCGGGCCAGGTCGCGGTCTGCTCGACCGGGCTGATCGGCGAGCGGCTGCCCATGCCCAAGCTGCTGGCCGGCGTCGACGGCGCGGCCAAGGCGCTGGCCAAGGCGGGCGGCTTCGCCGCGGCCGAGGCCATCATGACCACCGACACCCGGCCCAAGGTCGTCGAGATCACCGGCGACGGCTGGACCGTCGGCGGCATGGCCAAGGGCGCGGGCATGCTCGCCCCGTCCCTGGCCACGATGCTGTGCGTGCTGACCACCGACGCCGTGGCCGGCGCGGACGCCCTCGACGAGGCGCTGCGCGAGGCCTGCCGGCTCACCTTCGACCGGCTCGACTCCGACGGCTGCATGTCGACCAACGACACGGTGCTGCTGCTGGCCTCCGGCGCGTCCGGCGTCGAGCCGACGCAGGAGGAGCTGACCGCCGCGGTCACCCAGGCCTGCCACTCGCTCGCCCAGCAACTGCTGGCCGACGCCGAGGGGCACACCAAGCAGATCGCCATCGAGGTCGTCAACGCCGCCTCGGAGGAGGACGCGGTCGTCGTCGGGCACGAGATCGCGCGCAACAACCTGGTCAAGACCGCGCTGTTCGGCAAGGACCCGAACTGGGGCCGGATCCTGGCCGCGGTCGGCTGCACCGACGCCGTCTTCGAGTCCGACGAGCTCGATGTGGCCATCAACGACGTCTGGGTCTGCCGCGCGGGCGCCGCTGCCGAGGACCGCAGCAAGGTGGACCTGTCCGGGGTCGACGTGCGCATCACCGTGGACCTCAACGCCGGCGACCACAGCGCCACCGTCTGGACCAACGACCTGTCCCACGCGTACGTGCACGAGAACTCGGCGTACTCGTCATGAGTGGGCTTGATCCAGCCACGCTGGTCGCGACGCTGCCGTGGCTGACGGAGTTGCGCGGCGAGACGATCGTGGTCAAGTACGGCGGCCACGCGATGACCACGCCCGCGCTGCGTGCCTCGTTCGCCGCCGACATGGCCTACCTGCGCGCCGTCGGGCTGCGCCCGGTCGTGGTGCACGGCGGCGGCCCGCAGATCTCGGCCATGCTCGACCGGATGGGCATCGCCTCGGAGTTCAAGGGCGGCCTGCGGGTCACCACCGCCGAGGCGATGAGCGTGGTGCGCATGGTGCTGCTGTCGGTCGGCAAGGACCTGGTCACCGAGATCAACGGCCACGGCCCGCACGCCGTCGGCTTGGCCGGCGACGACGCGGGGCTGTTCACCGCGGTACGCCGCCCGGCCGTCATCGACGGCGAGCCGGTCGACATCGGCCAGGTCGGCGACGTGCTCAGCGTCGACACCTCGCTGGTCGACGCCCTGCTCGCGACCGGCCGCATTCCCGTGGTGTCCACGGTCGCCCCGGACGTGCACGGCGTGGCGCACAACCTCAACGCCGACACGGCCGCCGCCGCGCTCGCCATCGCGCTGGGCGCGCGCAAGCTGATCGTGCTCACCGACGTGCCCGGCGTGTACGCGAACTGGCCGGACACCGACAGCCTGATCTCGAAGATGACGGCCAAGGAGCTGGACGCGCTGCTGCCGACGCTGTCGGCGGGCATGGTGCCCAAGATGGAGGCCTGCCTGCGGGCCGTGCGGGGCGGGGTGCCGTCCGCGGTCGTGGTCGACGGCCGGGTCCCGCACTCCACCCTGCTGGAGATCTTCACCGACGAGGGGTTCGGCACCATGGTCGTCCCCGATGACCAGACCATGCGGCCCGGCGCCGACGACACGAGCGGGGAGAAGCCATGACGCTGACGCAGCGGTGGCAGCAGTCGCTGATGGACAACTACGGCACCCCGCCGCTGGCCCTGGTCAGCGGGGCGGGTTCGGTCGTGGTGGACGAGGCGGGCCGCTCCTACGTCGACCTGCTGTCCGGGATCGCGGTCAACGCGCTCGGCCACGGCCACCCGGCCGTCGTCGCCGCGGTCACCAAGCAGATCTCGCAGCTCGGGCACGTGTCCAACCTGTTCGTCGCCGAGCCGCCGGTCGCCCTGGCCGAGCTGCTGCTCGCGCTGACCGGCCGCCCCGGCCGGGTGTTCTTCGCCAACTCGGGCGCGGAGGCCAACGAGGCCGCGTTCAAGCTGGCCCGGCGCACCGGGCGCACCCACGTCGTCGCCTGCGAGCAGGCGTTCCACGGCCGCACCATGGGCGCGCTCGCGCTGACCGGCCAGCCCGCCAAGGCCGACCCGTTCCGGCCGCTGCCGGGCGACGTCACGCACATCCCGTACGGCGACACCGCGGCCCTGGCCGCCGCCGTCAGCGACCAGACCGCCATGGTCATCCTGGAGCCGATCATGGGGGAGGCGGGCGTCGTCCCGGCCCCGCCCGGCTTCCTCGCCGCGGCCCGGGAGATCACCGCCCGGCACGGCGCGCTGCTGGTGCTCGACGAGGTGCAGACCGGCGTCGGCCGCACCGGCCACTGGTTCGCCCACCAGGCCGAGGGCGTCACCCCCGACGTGATCACCCTGGCCAAGGGCCTCGGCGGCGGCCTGCCCATCGGCGCGACCATCGCGTTCGCCGACGGCGCGTTCGCCCAGTCGCACCCGGGCGGCGCGGCCGCGCTGTTCACCCCGGGCCAGCACGGCACCACCTTCGGCGGCAACCCGGTCGCCTGCGCCGCGGCCCTGGCGGTGCTGCGCACCATCGCCGCCGACGGCCTGCTCGACCACGTCAAGCGGATCGGCGAGCGGATCCGCCGCGGCGTCGAGGCACTGGACCACCCGCTGGTCGACGGCGTACGCGGCGCCGGCCTGCTGCTCGGCGTCGTGTTCACCGCGCCGGTCGCCCCGGCCGTGCAGAAGGCGCTGCTGGACGCCGGGTTCATCGTCAACGCCGCGCAGCCGGACGTGATCCGGCTGGCCCCGCCGCTGATCCTCACCAGCGCCCAGGCCGACGCGTTCCTGGCCGCGCTCGGCGCGGTCCTCGACCTCGTCGCGCCCCAGCCCGAGACACCGGCCCAGCCCGCGATCGTCGCGCAGGCCGGTTCCCCCACCGAGACCGGAGCCCCCGCATGACCGCCACGCCGAGCAGACGGCACTTCCTGCGCGACGACGACCTGACCTCGGCCGAGCAGGACCAGGTCCTCACGCTGGCCCAGGAGTACGCCGAGAACCGGCGCGGGCACCGCAAGGCCCTGGCGGGCAAGTCGATCGCCGTGCTGTTCGAGAAGCCGTCGCTGCGCACCCGGGTGTCGTTCGAGGTCGGCATCTCCGAACTCGGCGCGCACGCCGTCCTCATCGACGCCACGAACACGCACTTCGGCCGGGGCGAGACCATGTCGGACGCGGCGAAGGTGCTGTCGCGCTACGTCGACGCGATCGTGATCCGGACCTTCGAGGACACCCGGATCGAGGAGCTGGCCGCAGCGGCGACCGTGCCCGTCGTCAACGCGCTGACCAACCACTTCCACCCCTGCCAGGTGCTCGCCGACCTGCAGACCGTGCGGCAGCGGCTCGGGCACACCGAGGGGCGCACGCTGACCTACGTCGGTGACGCGGCCAACAACATGGCGCACTCGTACCTGCTCGGCGGGGCCGTGGCGGGCATGCACGTGCGCATCGCCGGGCCGTTCGGGTTCACCCCCGACCGCGAGATCCTGGCCCAGGCGGCCGCGGTCGCGGCGCGCACCGGCGGTTCGGTCACCGAGTTCACCGAGGCCAAGGACGCCGTGTCCGGGGCGGACGTGATCGCCACGGACACCTGGACGTCGATGGGGCACGAGGGCGACGGGCTGGACCGGATCACCCCGTTCCTGCCGTACCAGATCAATGCCGCGCTGCTCGCCCACGCCGACCCGGACGCGATCGTGCTGCACTGCCTGCCCGCCCACCGCGGCGAGGAGATCACGGACGAGGTGATGGACGGCGCGGCGAGCGCGGTCTTCGACCAGGCGGAGAACAGACTGCATGCGCAGAAGGCGCTGCTGACGTTCCTCATGGAGCACGCGTGAGGCGCACCGCCATGCCTTACGGTGCACATGAGACGCCCAAGCGGACGGAGGGTGACGCATGACCGCGCCGATGACTCGAACCGCGCGCCACGCCCGGATCGAGGAGCTGATTCGCAGCGGCGCGGTGACGTCGCAGACCCAGCTCGCCGAGCTGCTCGCGGCCGACGGCGTGCAGGTGACCCAGGCGACGCTGTCCCGTGACCTGGAGGAGCTGGGCGCGGTCAAGGTACGCGGCCGCGACGGCGCACCGGCGGTCTACCTGATCCCCGAGGACGGCCACCCGGCCCTGCGCCCGGCCGCGATCGGCCCGGCCCGCCTGATCCGCCTGCTCCGCGAGGTCCTCAACGGCACCGACCACAGCGGCAACCTCGCGGTCCTGCGCACCCCGCCCGGCGCGG
Organism: Catellatospora sp. NPDC049111; assembly: GCF_040648615.1. NCBI lineage: Bacteria > Bacillati > Actinomycetota > Actinomycetes > Micromonosporales > Micromonosporaceae > Catellatospora > Catellatospora sp. NPDC049111. The sequence continues at coordinate 70,476 of NZ_JBEZEB010000044.1, forward strand.
CCCACTACCTCGCCAGCGCCATCGACCGCAGCGGCCTACCGGACCTGGTCGGCACCATCGCCGGCGACGACACCATCTTCGTCGTCGCCCGCGACCCCGCCGGCGGCGAGGCCCTGGCCGCCAAGTTCGCCGGCTGGGCCGGCCTCGACACCGCCACCGAGGACCTGCTCCCGCTGGACGACGACCTCACCTGACCACCTCGCGCCCGCGCGCTTCACCCCGTCGATCATGAACTTATGGCACGGTTCGACGGCGTGTCCCTGCCATAACTTCATGATCAACAAATGCGAAGGACGGAACAGAACATGACCCGGCTCTGGGGAGGGCGGTTCGCGGACGGACCCGCCGAGGCACTGGCACGGCTGTCGGTCAGCGTGCACTTCGACTGGCGGCTCGCGCCGTACGACCTCGCCGGCTCCCGCGCCCACGCCCGCGTGCTGGCCGCCGCCGGCCTGCTCGACCCCGACGAGCTCGGCAAGATGCTGGCCGCCATCGACGACCTCGACGCCGCCGTGGCCACCGGCACGTTCCGGCCCACCATCGAGGACGAGGACGTGCACACCGCCCTCGAACGCGGCCTGCTGGAGCGCCTCGGCACGCTCGGCGGCAAGCTGCGCGCCGGCCGCTCCCGCAACGACCAGGTCGCCACCGACCTGCGCCTCTACCTGCGCGATCACGCCCGGGACCTGGCCGGGCGCATCACCGAACTCGCCGACGCGCTCACCGAGCAGGCCGGCCGCCACGTCGACACCCCCGCCCCCGGCCTGACCCACGTGCAGCACGCCCAGCCGGTCACCTTCGGCCACTGGCTGCTCGCCCACGTGCAGCCGCTGCTGCGCGACCTCGACCGACTGCGCGACTGGGACCAGCGCACCGCGGTCAGCCCGCTCGGCGCGGGCGCGCTGGCCGGCTCCGGCCTGCCGCTCGACCCGGGCGCGGTCGCCAAGGAACTCGGCTTCCGCACCTCGTTCCCCAACTCGATGGACGCCGTCAGCGACCGCGACTTCGTCGCCGAGTTCCTGTTCATCACCGCGCTGCTCGGCGTGCACCTCTCCCGGCTCGGCGAGGAGGTGGTGCTGTGGACGTCGTACGAGTTCGGCTGGGTCGAGCTGGACGACGCCTTCGCCACCGGCTCGTCGATCATGCCGCAGAAGAAGAACGCCGACATCGCCGAGCTGGCCCGGGGCAAGGCCGGCCGCCTCATCGGCGGGCTGGTCAACGTGCTGACCATGCTCAAGGGCCTGCCCCTGACGTACGACCGGGACATGCAGGAGGACAAGGAGCCCGTGTTCGACGCCGTCGACACGCTCACCCTCGTGCTGCCCGCGCTCGCCGGGATGATCTCCACCATGACGGTACGGGTGGACCGGCTCGCCGCGTCCGCGCCCGTCGGCTTCTCCCTGGCCACCGAGGTGGCGGACTGGCTGGTCCGCAAGGGCGTGCCGTTCCGCGACGCGCACGAGATCACCGGCAAGCTGGTGGCCCTGTGCTCGGTGCGCGAGTGCGAGTTGCACGAGGTCAGCGACAGTGACCTGGCCACGGTCAGCGAGCACCTGGACCCCTCGGTGCGCGACGTGCTCACCGTCAAGTCGGCCCTGGCCGCCCGCACCACCCCCGGCTCCACCGGCCCCGGCCCCGTCGCCGACCAGCTCGCCTCGGTCACCGACCAGCTCAAGACCTGGCACACCTGGTCCGCCGAATCCGTCGTCCCCCACTGACCCGCCCCGGCCTTCGGCGCGGCGCTGAAGATCGCTGTTTGCGGTCATGATCTGCGGTCCGACCGCAGATCATGACCGCAAACGCTGATCTCCGTCCCTACCGCCGGGACGAGCCCCGCAGGCAGCGCCGCCGGGGGCCCGTCGGGGGAGGTGTGCCTGCGGGGACCGTCAGGCGCGGCTGTAGGCGCGCAGGGTGCGCAGGCGGTCGACGGCGACCAGGCCCTTGGCCTCCCGCTCGGCCAGCAGCCAGGCCTGGGCGTCGACCTCGGCCCAGCTCCAGGTCAGCGGCCAGGAGCCGTCGGGCAATTGCTGGTCCACCAGGTAGTCGAGGTTCGCCGCGATCGACGACTGATCCACCGCCGGCGACAGCGGCGAGTCCGGGGTGTGCGCCACGTCCAGCGGCTGCAGCAGGTACTCCGTCCACGCCTCCGGCCGGTTCTCCACCCGCTGGGCGGCGGCGCGGCGCAGCGCGGCGAGCGCCCGCCGCCGCGCCGCCTCGGGCAGGTTCCGGGCCTGGAGGAACAGCTCGGCCGCGGTCAGCTCGCCGCGGTCCAGCCCGCTCGCCCTGGCGACCCCGTCCTCCAAGCGGGTCAGCACCGTCTCGGTCAGCTCCGCGAGCAGCGCGGGCGGGACCAGCTCCCGGTACTCCCACAGCACTCCGGCCAGCCCCGCCGTCGGGTTGAGCACGCAGTCGTTGAAGGTGGCGCCGATGTCCGCGTACGTCCACCACGGCGCGCGCGGGGATTCCTCCGTCTCCGGGGCCACGATCCACCAGCGCCGCTCGGCGGCGTCATAGGTGTCCACCAGGTAGCCGACGGCCCGGCGGACCAGCGGCTCGTCCGCGCCCGCGCCGATCTCGTGCAGCACCGTGCCCGCGCACCAGGTCGCCACCGCCGAAGACACGGGGGTACGCAGATCCGGCTCCAGCGCGTGCCCGAAACCGCCGTCGTCGTTCTGGTACGACACCAGCTCGTCGAGCACCGTCCGGGCCGGGCCGGACTCGAAATGGAACCGCAGCCGCGCCCGGTCCAGCGGACGCCCCTGCTCGAACACGAACCCCCTGGCCCGTGTGAAGACAGTCGACATCCGCCGATGTTCGCGCACGGGTACGACAGCGCGGATTTTGCGTTCGGCCACGCGCCGGAGTTCCCTGGTGGCGTGGACTACTCGCTGCTCGACGCGCCCGCCTCCCAGGTCACCGACACCGCCCGCGGCCTGCTGGGCTGGCAGCTCGAAGCCAACGGAGTGCGGATCAGGATCACCGAGGTCGAGGCGTACGCGGGCGTCGGCGAGGACCCCGCCTCGCACAGCCACCGCGGCCCCACCCCGCGCAGCTCGGTGATGTTCGGCCCGGCCGGCGTGCTCTACGTGTACTTCGTCTTCGGCATGCACTGGTGCATGAACGTGACCGCGGGCCACGAGGGCGAGGCGGCCGCGGTGCTGCTGCGCGCGGGCGCGGTCGTCGGGGGAGTGGACCTGGCCCGCGAGCGGCGCGGCCAGGTCGCCGACCGCGAGCTGGCCCGGGGTCCGGCCCGGCTGGCCATGGCGCTGGGCATCGACGGGTCCGCGAACCGCACGTCACTGCTCGACGGCACCGGGCCCGCGCGCCTGCTCCCCGCCGCGGCCGTGTCGGCGGAGCTGATCAGGTCGGGACCGCGGGTGGGCGTGGCCGCCGCGCACGACCGGCCGTGGCGCTTCTGGCTGCACGGCGAACCGTCCGTGAGCCCGTACCGCCGCCACACCCCTCGCCGCCGCACTGCGCCGGGCGGCACCGCCCGGTCGTCATAGACGGTGGCCTATCACATCGACTCCGATCGCGTGTTTTTCGATGTCATAGGCCACCGTCTACGTAAAGCGGGGCGGGTCCGGCGGTCAGGCGGGGTCGGGGCGCAGGACGGCGCCGACGCCTTCGTCGAGCCGGATCTCGGCGGCGTTGACGATGATCAGCTCGGCGTCGTTCAGGACCGCGGCGCGGACCAGCGCGTCCTCGGCGCGTACCGGATGGGCGCGGGACGCCCCCAGCTGCCGCAGCCGTTCCTCGCTCGCAGACAGGTCAGCCGGCGAGTCGCCGATCCACACCCGGGCCTTGGCCAGCGCGGCCGGGTCCAGCAGCAGCGCCTCGACCTGCCGGTTCTCGAACGCGGCCAGGGTGTCGGCGACACCCGACGCGGCCGGCTCGGCGGCACTGCCGGGCAGCGGCTCGCCGTCGCGCGTGGCCAGCAGCGGCGTCACGTGCGGCAGCGGAGCCATCTCCGCGCTGTCGGTGCACAACGGCTGCGGCATCGCCTCGGCGTAGTGGACCCGGCCCTGCGCGGCGAACACGGCCAGACCGTGCCGCTCGCGCGGACGCCGGTACTGGGCCAGCGCACCCTCCATCGCCAGCAGCGTCGGCTCGTCGATGCCCTCGTCGAGCAGCGTCTCCCGGGCGGCCCGCCAGCGCAGCTTCAGCGCCGCGGCGGTCGCCTCGGTGTGATCGGTCCCGTCGATGTACAGCGACGCCCACGGGCCGGGGATCTCATACATGGCGCGAAGAAACGACAGTTCCATGCCCGCGCTATGCCCACGTCCCGATCGCCGCAACCGCGCGATCATGCCAGGTTCACGAGCGGGCGGACTCCGTCGGCGCCGTTGGGCGGCGCGCTTTTCGCGAACCCGACGACAGGTTCCTGACGACCCGGACCACCGAGACGGAGCCGATGCCGACGGGCACGAGCAGCAGTGCCGCCAGGGCGCTCGGGCGAAGCCAGGCCCGGTCGCCGTCGAGCCACGCCTCGTCCGACCCGGCCGCGCTGACCCGCGCCGCCAGCGGCCCGCGCGGCCGCTCGCGGGCGTTCCAGAAGAAATCCACCGGGTACGCGTCGCGGCTGTCCCGGTCGACGAACGTGCCTGAGCAGCGCCGGCGGGCGAACAGCAGCGCCTGGCGACCGCCCGCCACGCTGCACGAGGCAGCAGTGACGGTGCCCGCCCGGCCGCCCCGCTCGGCGCGGATGCCGTCGACCGCGAGCGCGGCCTGCGTGGCTGCGAACACCGCGAGCAGCAGCGTGCCGGCGGCGACGCCGTACCGGAACTGCCGGTCGAACGCGCTGTCTGCCCGCCATGGGACGAGCCAGGGGCGGCGGCGACCTTCGTGGTGGCGACCCACAGCCTTCCCTTCCCGAGTGCTGACCAGCGGCGACGACTGTAGCCGGGCGGGGCGGCCCGGCTCGGCGGTGGGGAAACCGGTTGTCGGCCGGTCCGCGCGATGCGCGACAATCGACGGCGTGACGGACATCCTCGATGATCTGCAGTGGCGTGGCCTGCTGCAGGACTCCACCGACCTGGACGAGCTGCGCAAGCACCTGGCCGAGGGGCCGGTGACGTTCTATGTCGGCTTCGACCCGACCGCGCCCAGCCTCCAGGTCGGCAACCTGGTGCAGGTGCTGACCGCGCGCCGGCTCCAGCAGGCGGGGAACATTCCGGTGCTGCTGGTCGGCGGTGCGACCGGCCTGATCGGCGACCCGAAGGCCGAAGGCGAGCGCTCGCTGAACTCCGAGGAGACCGTCGCCGGCTGGGTGGACAAGATCCGCCGGCAGGTGGAGCCGTTCTTCGAGTTCGAGGGCGCCAACGCGGCCCGGATGGTCAACAACCTGGACTGGACCTCGCCGCTGTCGGCGATCGAGTTCCTGCGCGACGTCGGCAAGCACTTCCCGGTGAACCAGATGCTGGCCCGCGAGGTGGTCAAGGCGCGGCTGGAGAGCGGCATCAGCTTCACCGAGTTCGCGTACCAGATCCTGCAGTCGCACGACTTCTACCAGCTGCACCAGCGCTACGGCGTGACGCTGCAGCACGGCGGCTCCGACCAGTGGGGCAACATCATCGCCGGCGTCGACTTCAACCGGCGCAAGGGCGTGCGCGGCGTGCACGCGTTCACCACCCCGCTGATCACGCGCGCCGACGGGACCAAGTTCGGCAAGAGCGCCGAAGGCATGTCGGTCTGGATGGACGCGGCCATGACCAGCCCGTACGCCTTCTACCAGTTCTGGTTCAACGCGGCCGACGCCGACATCGTGAACTACCTGAAGGTGTTCAGCTTCCGCTCCCGGGAGGAGATCGAGGAGCTGGCGAAGGAGACCGCGGAGCGGCCGTTCGCGCGGGCGGGGCAGAAGGCGCTGGCCGAGGAGCTGACCACGCTGCTGCACGGCAAGGACGAGTGCGAGCAGGTCATCACGGCGTCGCAGGCGCTGTTCGGTCGCGGCGCGCTGACCGACCTGGCCCCGTCGACGCTGCGCTCGGCGCTGGCCGAGGCCGGCCTGGTCGAGGTCGACGAGCTGCCCAGCGTCGCGGTGCTGTTCAAGGAGTCGGGCCTGGCGGCGAGCCTCGGCGAGGCACGGCGCGCGGTTGCCGAGGGCGGCGCGTACATCAACAACGAGCGCATGTCCGATGCCGACGCCCCGGTGTCCGCGGACCTGCTGCTGCACGGCAAGTACCTGGTGCTGCGCCGCGGTAAGAAGACCATCGCCGGTGCTGAGCTGCGGAAATAGGCAGTTGACCATGATGTGACGCGGGACGCGTCCCCCCGATTTGCGGGTGGCGGCGCGTCCCGCGTAATGTTCTCTCTGCCAGCGCGGAACGGACAAAACAGCCGAGACCGGAAGGTCGGAGCGAAGAGGCCGGAGCGCACCGGGTGGGGTCGATTTGATCGGCCGAAACCAACCGGGTATGGTTACCGAGCCGGTGACGAGCCGGGCGGATGAGTTCGCCGAGAATCTTCTCGGAGGGGACCGTCGGCCGGGTCGCTGGTTCTCCTCGAACTTCGTACGGACCTCAGCGGTTCCGCGTCTTCGGGGTGTCCAAACGGACGAGCCGGACAGATCCGAAAATTCGGATTTGACACGGAACGGCCGGATGGGTAAGCTGGATGAGTTGCCCCGGAGGCGGCCAGGGAGACCTGGACGACACGGTGTGTGCTTGTTCTTTGAGAACTCAACAGGGTGCTATTTAAGCCAAGTGCCAATTATTGATCATCCTCTGGATGGTTCCTTTGGTGATGGACA
>NZ_JBEZEB010000045.1:0-74034 GCF_040648615.1 Catellatospora sp. NPDC049111
TCGCGGTGGCCATTGCTCTTCTCCCCCTACCCCGGCAAATCCGCGTATTTTGCCCAACGTCTATGACGGGCGGGACGCGGCGCTGGGCGGCGGGACGCGGCGGCGGGGGGCGGCGGCGGGGGGCGGTGCCGGGCACCGGGTGGGTCAGATCAGCCCTGCAGGGCGGCGCGGACCGGGGCGGCCTTGGCGGCGGCCTCGGCGACCTCGGCGGCGGGGTCGGAGTCGATGGTGATGCCGCCGCCCGCCCAGACGTGCAGGTCCTGGCCGTCGGCGGCGACCGTGCGGATGGTCAGGCCGAGGTCGATGCCGTCGGGGCCGATCCAGCCGAACGCGCCCATGCTGACGCCGCGGCCGACCGGCTCCAGGGCGGCGATCTCACGCAGCGCGGCGAGCTTGGGCGCGCCGGTGACCGAACCGCCGGGGCAGATCGCCTGGAGCAGCTCCGCCAGCCCGGTGCCGGGCCGCAGCAGCGCGGTCACCTCCGACTCGGCCTGCCACAGGTCGGCCCAGCGGCGTACGGCGAACAGCTCGGGCACACGCACCGTGCCGGTCTGCGCGACGTGCGAGAGGTCGTTGCGCTGCAGGTCGACGATCATGACGTGCTCGGCGCGCTCCTTGGGCGAGGAGAGCAGCTCGACCCGGCCGGCCTCGGTGGCCGGCGTGGTGCCCTTGATGGGCCGGGTGACCGCGTGCCCGCCGCGGACCTCCAGCAGGGTCTCCGGGGAGGCGCAGCCGATCGCCCAGCCGTCGCCCTGAAGGATTCCCGCATACCGCGCACCGGCCAGCCGAGTCACCCGGCGCAGCGCGGGCAGCGGGTCCCCGTGGTACTGGGCGGCGGCGTGGCCGACCATGTTGACCTGGTAAACGTCACCGCGGGCGATGGCCTCGCGGACCGACTCCACCGCCTCGGCATGGCGCGAAGGGCTCCAGGAGGGCCGCCACGGGCCGAGCCGCCACGCGCCCACCGTTCGGCCGAGGTCGCCCGCGGACGGCTCCTGGAGGCGTAGGTTTGCCGTGTGTTCGTATACCACGACGACCACGTCCGGCACGGCCGGCGCGGGGCTGGGCGCCCCGAGGCAGCCGCCGATCATGGCGGCCCCGCCCGCCGCGGAGACGAACAGCGCGGCGCCGCAGACGTCATGGGCCAGCCCCGCCAGGCACGGCCCGGACAGATCGCCGACCGGCAGCCCGTGCCGGGCCAGGAAGTTCTCCACCAGCGTGGCCGGATCGCCCGGATCGCCCACACGCCACTCCAGCCGGGAGCGTTCCCATGCCTGGTCACGGCAGGTCGCCGGAATGCCGGGAATATCCCTGGCCGTCCCGTGGGTGGGGGCTAGACCGACCGGCTTCATTCCGCTCGTCCGAAAGGTTGATATCTAGAAAGGCCCTGCGTTACCTGCTCGTAAAAGGCTCGTTCGGCTTGGTAGCGTGCGTCACTGTTGTGATCGACAGCACACCGGCGACGGACGGTCTCAGATCGAGCTTCCAACGCCACCACCCCTAACCGAATCGCGGAGAACCCCGATGTTGTGCCAGCACCAACCGGTCTGCCCCTCAGCCGACGCGATCGACCACGACGCTGCCAAGGTCGTCGCGTCCTTCCCTGAGCAGGGCTGGAGCCTGCTCTGCAACGGCGTCATCGTTTTCGAGGACACCGGCGAGCTGCTCCCCGACGGGTCGAGCATCGCTCCGCACCGCGGTCCCGCGGTGCACGCCATGGCCTGACCCTAACGGCGAAGACCCGGGGCGCGACGAAGCGCCCCGAAGATCAGTAAAACACCCGCCGAGCCGGCCCGAAGCCCGCGTCGTATGGACGCCTCCCCGGGCCGGCGGCAGCAGGCCTCAGGCGAACGCCTCCGGCGGCGGGCACGAGCACACCAGGTTCCGGTCCCCGAAGGCGCCGTCGATGCGCCGGACCGGCGGCCAGTACTTTCCGGCGCGCTCCGACGCGCTCCCCAGACCCGGGTAGGCCGCGACCGAGCGCGGGTACGCGTGGTCCCAGGAGTCCCCGGTCACCATCGACGCCGTGTGCGGCGCGTTGACCAGCGGGTTGTCATCGGCCGGCCACTCCCCCGCGCCGACCTTGTCGATCTCGCGGCGGATCGAGATCATCGCGTTGACGAAGCGGTCCAGCTCGCCCAGGTCCTCGCTCTCGGTCGGCTCCACCATCAGGGTGCCGGCGACCGGGAACGACATCGTCGGGGCGTGGAAGCCGTAGTCGATCAGGCGCTTGGCCACGTCGTCCACGGTCACGCCGGTGGCCTTGGTGATCGGCCGCAGGTCGAGGATGCACTCGTGGGCGACCAGGCCCTTGTTGCCGCTGTACAGCACCGGGTAGTGCTCCTTCAGCCGGGCCGCGACGTAGTTGGCCGCCAGCACCGCGGTGCCGGTCGCGGCCGCCAGGCCGTCCGGGCCCATCATGCGCAGGTACGCCCACGGGATGGGCAGGATGCCGGCGCTGCCGTGCGGGGCCGCGCTGATCGCCGACACGTCCTTGGTGCCCGGCAGGTACGGGGCCAGGTGCGAGCGCACGGCCACCGGGCCGACGCCAGGACCGCCGCCGCCGTGCGGGATGCAGAACGTCTTGTGCAGGTTCAGGTGCGACACGTCCGCGCCGAACTTGCCCGGCTTGGCGAAGCCGACCAGCGCGTTGAGGTTCGCGCCGTCGACGTACACCTGACCGCCGGCCTCGTGCACCTTGGCGCACAGCGAGGCGATGCCGGTCTCGTACACGCCGTGCGTCGACGGGTAGGTGACCATGATCGCCGCGAGGTCGTCGCGGTGGGAGTCGATCGCCCGGTCGAGGTCGACCAGGTCCACGTTGCCGGAGTCGTCGCAGGCCACCACGACCACGCGCATGCCGGCCATCACGGCGCTGGCCGCGTTGGTGCCGTGCGCGCTGGACGGGATCAGGCACACGTCGCGGTGGGCCTCGCCGTTGGCGCGGTGGTACGCCCGGATCGCCAGCAGGCCGGCCAGCTCGCCCTGCGAACCGGCGTTCGGCTGCACGCTGACCGCGTCGTACCCGGTGACCTCGGCCAGCCAGCCCTCCAGCTGCGCGATCATGTCGCGGTAGCCGGCGGTCTGGTGCTGCGGCGCGAACGGGTGCAGCTGGCCGAACTCGGGCCAGGTGACCGCTTCCATCTCGGTGGTGGCGTTGAGCTTCATGGTGCACGAGCCCAGCGGGATCATGCCCCGGTCCAGCGCGTAGTCGAGGTCCGACAGGCGGCGCAGGTAGCGCAGCATCGCCGTCTCGCTGTGGTGGCTGGAGAACACCTCGTGGGTGAGGAACTCGGTGTCGCGGGCCAGCTCCGCCGGGATCGCGGTGGCCTGGCGCGGCTCGGCCAGGGCCACGCCGAACGCGGCGCAGACCGCCTTCAGGTGCGCGACCGTGGTGGTCTCGTCGCAGGACACGCTCACCCGGTCGGCGTCGACCAGGCGCAGGTTGATCCCGTCGCGCTCGGCGGCGGCGACCACGGTCTGCGCGCGGCCCGGCACGACCGCGGTGACGGTGTCGAAGAACGCGGTGTGCGCGACCTCGACGCCGCCGGTGAGCAGGCTGACCGCCAGGCGGCTCGCGCTGTCGTGCGCGTGCCGGGCGATCTTCCGCAGCCCGTCCGGGCCGTGGTAGACGGCGTACATGCTGGCCATGACGGCGAGCAGCACCTGCGCGGTGCAGATGTTGCTGGTCGCCTTCTCCCGCCGGATGTGCTGCTCACGGGTCTGCAGGGCGAGCCGGTACGCGCGGGTGCCATCGGCGTCCTTGGAGACGCCCACCAGGCGGCCGGGCAGCGAGCGCTCCAGACCGGCGCGCACCGCGAGGTAGCCGGCGTGCGGGCCGCCGAAGCCCATCGGCACGCCGAAGCGCTGGGCGCTGCCGCAGGCGATGTCCGCGCCGATGCTGCCCGGGGCGCGGACCAGGGTCAGCGCCAGCAGGTCCGCGGCCACCGAGACCAGGGCCTGGCGGGCGTGCGCGGTCTCGATCAGGGCGGCGTGGTCGCGCAGCGCGCCGGACGCGCCCGGGTACTGCAGCTGCAGGCCGAAGAACTGCTCGGGCAGCTCCTCGGCGTCCAGGTCGAGCACGCGGACCTCGATGCCGAGCGGCTCGGCCCGGGTGGCGATCACGTCGATGGTCTGCGGCAGCGTGTCCGCGTCGACGACGAACACGTTGCTCTTGCTCTTCGACGAACGGCGGGCCAGCGTCATCGCCTCGGCGGCGGCGGTGCCCTCGTCGAGCATGGAGGCGTTGGCGGTGGCCAGGCCGGTGAGGTCGGTGACCACGGTCTGGAAGTTGAGCAGGGCCTCCAGCCGGCCCTGGCTGATCTCCGGCTGGTACGGCGTGTAGGCCGTGTACCAGGCCGGGCTCTCCAGCACGTTGCGCTTGATCACGCCGGGCACGTGGGTGCCGTAGTAGCCCAGGCCGATCATGGAGGTGGCGACCGTGTTGCGGTCGGCGAAGGCGCGCAGCTCGGCGATGGTCTCGGCCTCGGTCGCGGCGGCCGGGAGGTCCAGCGCGCCGTGCCAGCGGATCACCTCGGGGATGGCCGCGTCCATCAGCTCCTCGATCGAGGAGTAGCCGATGGCGTTGAGCATGCTCTCGGTCTGGTCTGAACCGGGACCGATGTGGCGTTCTACGAAGGCGCTCAATGTGTGCTCCGGGGTCGAGGACTATGGATAGCCCTCCCCCTCTGTCACGGGCGATGCTCATGAGCCTCGCCACGGCGGGTCGCGCCGCTCCAGAGTCGCCATGCCCGTACGGTTCGGGTGCCTGAGAGGTTCCGGGGAGGAATTGCCCCTTCGGCGCCGCTTTACGCGGACTCTCCCACACGGGTGTGCCGGCACCGCCCACGCTACCAGCACGTGTGCCCCGACACCGTAACCCACACCACTCCCCACGCCGGTCGGCTGGCCGCCGACCGCCCCATGATCGCTCGCCTTGCCAGGCACCTGTGCGTATCTTGCGCACCCATACACATGTGCCCGGCAAGTCGAATGATCATGGTGTGGGACACGCCCGCACCGAAGCGCGACGTGGCCGGTGAGACCTCGCGCGGTCAGGTGCGCGGGCGGATCAGGGGATCAGGACGACCTTGCCAACAGTCGCGCGTGTCTCCACGGCGGTGTGGGCGCGAGCGGCTTCGGCGAGCGGGAAGGTGGTGATCGCCGGGGTGAGCCAGCCCTCGGCGGCGTCGCGCAGGGCCTGCTCCTCCAGGGGGCGCAGGCTACCCGCTACCTTCAGCATGGCCGGGCCGATCGCCGACGAGGCGATGATGCCCCGGGCGTACAGGTCCTGGGTCGTGAGCTGGGTCGGCGCGCCCGCGGACCCGCCGAAGATCAGGAAGCGGCCGAGCGGGGCGAGCAGTTCCAGGGCCGCGCGGCCCTGCTCGCCGCCGACGCCGTCGAGGACCACGGTCAGGTCGCGCTCACCCAGTTCGGCACGCACCTTGTCGGCCCAGCCCGGGTCCAGGTAGTCGGCGGCGATGTCGGCTCCGTTGCGCTGGACCCGGGCCACCTTGTCCGGGCCGCCCGCCGCCCCCACGACCAGCGCCCCGGCCCGCTGCGCCGCCTGCACGAGCAGCGTGCCCAGGCCACCCGCCGCGCCGGTGACCAGCACCGCGTCGGCCTCGGTCAGGCGCGCCAGGCGCAGCACACCGACCGCGGTCCGGCCGGTGCCGATCATCGCCACCGCGGCCGGGGCACTGAGCTGCTCGGGGATCTCGTGCAGGGAGGCGACGGCGGCGACCGCGCGCGTGGCGTACCCGCCGCTGGTCGTGCCCAGGTGCGCGACCACGCGCCGGCCCAGCCAGGCCCGGTCGACGCCCGGCCCGATGCCGCCTACCCGGCCGGCGACCTCGCGGCCCGGCGTCATCGGCAGCTGCGGCGGCGGGAACGGCCCTGGGCTGCCGGAGCGGATCGTCGTGTCGATCAGGTGTACGCCCGCCGCCTCGACCTCGATAGTTACATGTCCCCCGCCGGGTACCGGGTCGGCCACCTGTTGGTAGCGAAGGGTCGCGGCGGAGCCGAATTCGTACTGGCGGATGGCGTGCATTGGCTGCTCCCGTTGTAGGCGCTTGTCAGCAACGCTAGAAGTTCAAGCACGCTTGAAGTCAAGTTTGGCACGCGGGCTGCTTCAGGCCGAATACAGCCAGCAAGCTCAAGCCGACTAACGCGACAGCGCCACTAACGCCCAGCTTCTCACCCGACGGCAGTTCATCTAACATTTGGTGCGAGTTCTCGATCGGAACTTGAAACCAATCTTGTGTTGCCCTGCCGCGCACGATAGAACGAGGCCCAAATGGATCCAGTAAGTCCCAATCTACTTGCCGGTCTAGCCGTCGAGGCAGTCAAGGGCATTGTCGCGCACTGGAAATCCACGAAGTCCGATCGCGCAAAGCGGGATACCGCACGCAACATCAAAACAATCTCCGGCCGAATCGAATCGAACGCGATTGAGTATCTCTCTCGTCTGAGTATGTTTATCAACGACGAGAATCGTACCCATGTTGCAAAGTTTCTGCATTCTGCGGAGTTCCGCAATATTGCTCGCACTGTTGCAGTTGCGGTAATTTCCAACGAGCTCGACAGAGTACGCAACTTCCTGATCGAACAGATGTCCGCGATGCTTAGGCTGCGCCTGGATCTTAAAGCCGCGAACGCCGGACCATACGCCACTGACCTAATATCGACACTTTCGATCTCAATCAATGCCGCAATGACAACTTTGCGCAAGAATGACCAAGACGAATATGTTCTCGTTAGGCAACAGGCAAACATTGAACTACTTGCCGGCCGCTTAAAGGCAGTAGCTGACCAAACACGCACCATAGAACAATGCAATTATGCCGTCTATGCAGAGGTGGTGCAATTCGCGTCCGAATATTGCCGCGTGCTCCGAGCTACCACCGACGAAATATCGCCCGCGGATTTCGACGCGCAGAAGCGCGTTTCGCTAGAAGACATTTATGTTACCCCACGTTTCGATCCCGAGTATCCTCAGCAATTCGGAATTCGAGAGAGCGATCCAATTGAACGCGATCCGTCTTTCGTATCACTGACGCAGTTAAAACTACATACATACCGCCTCGTCGTCCTCGGTGACCCCGGGGCAGGAAAATCGACACTGGTGCAGCGAGTCGCAAATGACCTTGCAGGCGAAGCGCAGGGTGAAGACTCAATGCTGGCGCAAGTTCCGTTCGTGGTTACACTTCGGCGTTATGAAGAACAGAAACGTTCGAAGAATTGCTCTCTAGTCGACTATTTGGTCAGTGCCATACGCGAAGAACTCCACTTAGCCACATCTCGATCGGTAATTGAGTACCTACTGGCATCAGGGCGAGCGATAGTCATTTTTGACGGCCTCGATGAGCTTATAGAGACGCATCGTCGGCGCGAGATCACCCAATCTATTGAGGCTTTCTCCGCTTCATATCCCACCGCCCATATGATGGTCACATCCCGAATTGTAGGTTATCGAGAAGCTCCCCTAAGCCCAAAAATCTTCAAAGTGGCGTCACTTCTGCCATTTAGCGAGCGTGACGTTGAGACCTATGCCCAGTCGTGGTTTGGTCTGGACAGAGCTTTGACCCCAAGTGAGCGAAGTTCAGTCGCTATCGCCTTTTTGAAAGAGTCGGAGTCCATCCGCGACCTCCGACGCAACGCACTAATGCTGGGGCTCCTGTGCAATGTATATCGCGGCGAAAGATCAATTCCACGTAGTCGCGCAGAACTCTACGAGCAGTGCTCAAGAATGCTCTTCGATCGGTGGGACGCAAGCCGGGGCATTTCCAGCGTGAAGATCCTCAGGTCTGACGCACGCACAGCATTGCAGGATGTGGCGCTCTGGATCTTCACGGATAGCAAGCTCGCAGAGGGCGTGTCAGAAAAGAAGCTAGAGCAACGGATTGCCAACCACTGGCTGGGGCGCCGCTTTGAAACTATCGAGCAAGCCACGGACGAAGCCCACGAATTAATGAAATCTTGGCGAGGTAGGGCTTGGGTGCTTACCGACATCGGCACGAAGGAGAGTGGCGGACGCATCTATAAATTTACCCATCAAACTTTCCTTGAGTATTTCGCGTCAATTGAACTAGTCAGGAAACATCCGAGCCCTAAACTACTTTGGTCCGTCCTCATGCCTGCGATTCGTAGAGGAGAATGGGACGTTGTGGCCCAAGTGGCCATACAGATTCTTGACGGACTATACGATGGCGGCACGGATGCAATCTTTACGATGGGCTGTAAACTCGTAGAGGACGAGTCGGCACTTCTGGAGCATCGCTACAACGTCGCCTACTTTTTGTCTCGATATCTCGACGTGCTATCTCCGAGCCCCGCAGTCTGCCGTATGGTCATTAGCGCTTGCACAAAGCTAGCTGTCGCGGGCCAGATGCTCTCAGGCTATCCATCAAATTACTTGCTTACCGAGGGCGGCGGGTTCGGGTACCTCGCCTTCGCTGAAACAAGCGGCACACGGCTAGGCGACGATGGAGAAGACGTGCTCGACGCCGAGGACCTGCTAGACCCCCTACTAATCGGCCTCCATAGTCACGCAGACACGTCTACGTTAGCTGTTGACGAATTCACTCAGTGTTGCATTCGCATGATGAGATCGGCGAATATCGCTTACGGCGCGCAGGCGTTTGTCCTACTGGGAAACGTAGATCGCCTGATATTCATCGCCGAGAATCGAATCGACTATCAGCTACACGACCATCTGCTTGAATGTTCCCTCTCCGCATTGCGAGAGAGGTCCACTCTGGGGCTTGTTTCACGGAAGCTAAAAGACTGGTCGGTACCCAATTTTCGGGCTGCACTGACGGCCTGGCGGCATCGACTCATTACTCGGACTTCGTTCGCAGAAGCATGTCCAATTGAGGCTTTACTTACAGACAGGCCGCTCATTACACATGAAGATCTTCAAAGTCAGATAGAGGAGCCGGCAGCTATATCTCTCCTGAGAGACTTCCTGCTTGGAGATCTCGATGACGGCCTATGGCCCGACGTCGAGAGGTCTATGAGTGTTCTTGGACAAAAGCTGCGTTTGAACGCATTGACTCCGCCGTTCTTCGGCGCGGTTCACTACACTGGCGAGAGGCTGCTCGGCGAGTCCATCATTCGACCATATTTCCGAGCCGTACATGGATCGCCTCCTGATGAGCTGGCCCGTAGACGCGACGCCGCCAAGATGAAGTTTGACAACGACGTGATTTTAGGTGCGTCGGTTCTTCTTGGTGCAATAATCGAGCATGAGATCTGGGAACTCATCGACGAAAGCGAAGATCAGGTCGCGTTTCTCGATTTAGGACCACTGCAGCCATTAGAAATGGCATTTATTGCCCGCATGGAAGAAGGAATGTACTTTACAATGCGTGACTCCTTAAGCTCGCTTGATCTCGAAGTTGACAACCGACGACTAATCACATCTTGGGCCGAGAGGAAGGTCGACTTCTCAAGAGCCATTCAACGCATCAGAGCGGAATAAGACAGTGAGCACCGTTTATTCATAGAGCATTGGATCCCGCTGCCTTAATGGTTCGACAAAGCACTTAGCAACGCGTCGATGTCCGCCGCCGTGGTGTAGTGGTAGATACCCGCCCGCACCGCGCCGCCCGAGTCCCGCAGGCCCATCGTGTGGAAGTACTCCCACGCGTAGTAGTCCCCGGCGAACGCGCAGATCCCCGCGTCGCCGAGCGCCTTGGACGTCTCGGCCGGGTGCGTCGACCCGACCCGG
Organism: Catellatospora sp. NPDC049111; assembly: GCF_040648615.1. Taxonomy (NCBI): domain Bacteria; kingdom Bacillati; phylum Actinomycetota; class Actinomycetes; order Micromonosporales; family Micromonosporaceae; genus Catellatospora; species Catellatospora sp. NPDC049111. The sequence continues at coordinate 9,731 of NZ_JBEZEB010000045.1, forward strand.
AACGACACTGTCGGGCACCGGTCGGCCGGGGCCGGGCACAGCGACACCCCGTCGATCGAGGCGAGCCCGTCCACTAGCCGGGCGAACAGCTCCGCCTCATAGTCGCGTACCGCGGTCAGGGAGATCAGCAGGCGCTCGCGCCGGGATCCGGTCGCGGCCGGGTCGAGACCCGCCAGGTGGTCGACGGCGGCGGTGACCCCGGCCAGGGACGCGAAACTCGGCGTGCCGAACTCGAAGCGCTCCGGCACGGCGTCGCTGGACGGGCGCAGCTTCGCCGGGAACATGCCCGCCCACAGCGCGGGGTCCGCCGCACACGCGGCAAGATGCGGGCCGGACCACTTGTACGCGCTGGTCACGTAGAAGTCCGCGCCGAGCGCCGCGACGTCGGTCGGCTGATGCGGCGTCGCGTGCACGCCGTCCACGAAGACCAGCGCCCCGGCGGCGTGCGCGATCGCGGCGATGGCGGGCACGTCCGGCCGGGTGCCGATCGCATTGCTGCCCGCGGTCACCGCGACGAGCCGGGTGCGGTCGTTGACCAGGTCCTTGTACTGCCAGGTCGGCAGCTCACCGGTGGCCGGGTCGAACTCGGCCCAGCGCACGGTCGCGCCCTGCTCCTCGGCGACCTGCACCCACGGGCGCACGTTCGAGTCGTGGTCGAGCCGCGAAACGACCACCTCGTCGCCCGGCCCCCACGACTGGCCGAGCGTACGGGCCACCAGGTAGACCAGCGACGTCGCGCTGTTGCCGAAGACCACCCCGGCCGGGTCCGCACCGAGCAGGTCGGCGACCGCGCGGCGAGCGTCGGCGACGATCCCGATCGCGCGCCGGCCGGGCGCGAACGCGTCGCTGCGGTTGGCCACCGCACCCCGGTAGACGGCGTCGACCGCCTGCGCGACCGGCTCCGCGACCAGCGAGCCAGCGGCCGCGTCGAAGTGCCGGAAACCCTCACCCAGAGCCGGGTATGCAGCGCGAGCCCGCGCGATGTCGAACGCCATGCCCGCCACCCTAACCACCCGCCCGCTCCCCCGTCATGATCCAAACGGCCGGTGTCCACGCCACGGGCGTAGCCGCAGGTCGTAAGGTGGGCTGGTGGCCGAGATCGTGCAGCTGCTGGCGTCGGGGGTGCGGCGGTTTCAGGGGCGGCCCGCGGACGGGCCCTCGCCCGAGCCACCGGGTGAGCTGGTCGAGCAGGTGCGGATCCGGGCACAGCTCGGCATCGTCGGGGACCGGTACTTCGGCAGGCAGGCGCACCGGGACGCGAGCGTGACCGTGATCGCGCAGGAGTCGCTGCCGCCCGGCGCGGACCTGACCCACGTCCGGCGCAACATCCTGACCAGCGGCATCGCCGTCGACGACCTGGTCGGCTCGGTGCTGGTGCTCGACTCCGGCGACGGACCGGTGCGGCTGCGCGTCAACCGACCGGCGCACCCCTGCGCCTGGATGGACGTGACCATCGGCCCCGGCGCCTGGCGGGCGCTGCGCGGCCATGGCGGCATCCGCTGCACACCGCTCGACGACGGCATCCTGCGCGTCGGCCCGGTCGAGGTCTCGATCGCCCCCATTCCCCAGGCGTAGCGCGGGCGGCCCGTCGCGGACCGCCTGCGCCCGCGGTTCTCACCAGGGTTCGGGGCCGTCCTCGCTGAAGAAGCCCGCGGTCGGGCCGTCGTCGGGCAGCGTGGCGAGCCGCACCGCGACAGCCGCGCCCTGCGCCGGGGTACGCGGTCCGGCATGCCCGTTGAGGTCGGTCGCGCAGTAGCCGGGATCGGCCGCGTTCACCTTGATCGCCGTGCCGCGCAGCTCGTTGGCGTAGGAGACGGTGACCGAGTTCAGCGCGCTCTTCGAGGCGTTGTACGCCAGCAGCGGGAACGGCGCGTACGGCCCATCCGGATCGCTGGTCAGCGCGAGCGAGCCCAGCCCGCTGGACAGGTTGACGATCCGCCCCGCCGGGGCGCGCCGCAGCAGCGGCAGCAGCGCGTTGGTCACCCGCACCACGGCGTACACGTTGACGGCGAAGGTCCGCTCCAGCACCTCGACCGGCATCGTGCTGGGCCGCTGGCCGCGTTCGAGCAGGATGCCCGCGTTGTTGACCAGGATGTCGAGGCGGCCGTGCGCCAGCTCGATCCGCGCCGCGGCCGCCGACACCGATACCGGATCGGTCACGTCCAGCTCCAGTACCGTCACGGTGATCCCCTCGGCGGCCAGCTTCTCGGCCGCAGCCGCGCCGCGCTCCGCGTCACGCGCCCCGACCAGCACCGTCACCCCGGCCAGGCCGAGCCCCCGCGCGATCTCGTACCCGATTCCCTTGTTGGCCCCCGTCACGAGGGCGACCTTCGCTTCGCTCATGCCGCCGAGCCTGCGGTATGCCCCAGGCGATGAGGAGAGCACGGCTGAACCAGGGACCGGCGGTCCCTGGATGGCCGCCGCCCACCCGGCGCATGATGACGGCATGGATCGCCGCCAGCTCGCCGAGTTCCTGCAGAGCCGACGCGCCCGCGTGCAGCCCGGCGACGTAGGCCTGCCCGCCGGGGCCCGACGGCGCACACCCGGCCTGCGGCGCGAGGAGGCGGCCCGGCTCGCCGGGATCTCGGTCGACTACTACACGCGGCTGGAACAGGCCCGGGGGCCACGCCCGTCGCGGCAGGTGCTGTCCGCGCTGGCCCGCGCCCTGCGACTGTCCGACGACGAACGCGCGCACCTGTACCACCTGTCCGGCGAGCTGCCCGCCCCGCCAACCGGCCCCAGCCCCGACGTGCCCGCGGGCATCCTGCACCTGCTCGACCGGCTCGACGACACCCCCGCGTACGTCATCGACGTCAAGTACGAGATCCTCGCCTGGAACCCGATGGCCGCCGCCCTGCTCGGCGACCCGACGACCTGGCCGCCCGGCCGCCGCAACATGCTGTGGAACATGTTCGGCAGCGAGCTGAGCGCGATCGCGCTGGCCGATCCGCAGTCGTCCGCGTTCGCCGACGAGTGCGTCGCCGAACTGCGCGCGGCCGCCGCCCAGTATCCGCAGGACCCCGGCATCCACGGCCTGATCGCCCGGCTGCGCGCGGCCAGCCCGGAGTTCGTCCGGCGGTGGGAACAGCTGCGGGTGTACGTCCGGCGCGGCTCGACGACCAAACACGTCCGCCATCCCGTGATCGGCGAACTGACCCTGGAGTGCGAGGTCCTCGACGTCGCCGGCCACGGCCAGCGCCTGATCGTCTACACCGCCGCCCCCGGCAGCCCGTCCGCCGACGCGCTCAAACTCCTCAACGTCGTCGGCACCCAATGGCCCGCGGACCACCTCGCCTGACTCCCCTCCCCACCCGGGGTTCCGCGGTTTCCCTGCACTTTCAAGGAAACTGCAGGATCAGGAGTGGCGATTGCTGCAGTTTCCTGGAAAGTGCAGCGGGGTCACGGCTTGGGTGTCCCGTCCTTGGACGGGCCCATGGATACGCACCAGCGGTCGTCGCAGGTCTGAAGCCAGATCGTCGTCTGGTACGGCGCGCCGTCGAGAGTCCCGGACAGTTTCGCGGCCTTGGTCGCGTCCGACTCCGTGGCGGAGATCGTCCACTGGGTGACGCTCAGCGCAGGCCCGCCGAGTTGGGCCAGCCTGCTGTCGATCTCGGCCGCGGCATCGCTGCGCGGATGGGCGAGCAGCCGCAGCCGGTCTCGGTCCTCGGCCTGGAGCGCGGCCACGTACTCGGTGACCGCCGCCTCCGGTGTCGCCTGGCCGGGGGTGTCACGCGTCGCCAGGAAGACCCCGACGGCGATCACGATCCCCGTGGCCGCGATGAACGCGGCCACCGCGGTTCTCGCCCTCATGCCCGGAAGCGTAAGCCGGTCCATCCACATGCGCAGGAGTCGTGCTGTCGATCGGGCGGCCGCTCGTTCGTACAGAAGGAGACGGGCCGGCGCGGTCGGCCGCGAGCGGCAGGGAGAAACGTATGCGCAAGCTGATGGTCATCGAGTTCGTGACCCTGGACGGGGTCATGCAGAGCCTCGGGTCCCCGGACGAGGACCGCGACGGCGGCTTCGAGCACGGCGGCTGGGCCGCGCCGTACTTCGACGAGGTCCAGGCGTCGGCGGCGGGCGAAGGGCTCAAAGGCACGACGGCGTACCTGTTCGGGCGGCGGACCTACGAGAAGATGGCCGCGTTCTGGCCCACCCAGACCGACGAGAACCCGATGGCGGCCCACCTCAACGCCACCCCCAAACACGTCGCCTCCCGAACCCTGACCCACGTGGACTGGCCCGGTGCGTCGGTCCTTCAGGGCGACCTGGCTCAGTCAATGCGCGACCTCAAGGCGCAGGGCGACGGGGTGATCGCCGTGCTGGGCAGCGGGGTGCTCGTGCAGGAGCTGATCAGGCAGGATCTCGTCGACGGATACCGGCTGTTCCTGCACCCGCTGCTGCTGGGCACCGGCAAGCGGCTGTTCAACGAGATGCCCCGCCCACAGCGGCTCCGCCTGGTCGACAGCACCCCGACCAGCACCGGCGTGCTCATGCTCGGCTACGACGTGGTGTGACCGACGCACCGCCCCCCACCGCGCCTGAAGATCACGCATAATCCGTCGTCGTGAGCGATCCCGTGGCGCAGGGCGACGACGTCCTCGACGACCTGCAGCGAGCCGAGGCCCTGCTGGCGGTGGGCCGTCCCGACTCCGCCGGGCAGATCCTGGCCGGGGTGCTGGGCCGCCACCCGGACAATGCCGCTGCCCTGTGCCTGCTGGCGATCGTGGAGAGCAAACGCGGCGACCACCGGGCGATGCTGCGGGCCGCCGACGCGGCCGTGGCCGCCGAGCCGAGCAGCGACTGGGCGCACCGGCTGCGGTCGACGGCGCTGCGCCATCGCTGCCGCCCGCCGGAGGCGAGGGAGGCGGCGCTGGAGGCGGTGCGGCTCGCGCCGGACAACTGGGCCTGCCACGTGGTGCTCGCCGACAGCGAGCTGCTGGACGAGACCGTGGTCGGCGTCGAGTCGGCGTATCTGGCCGCGAGCAAGGCCGTGGAACTAGCACCGGACGTACCGGACACGCACCTGACGCTGGGCCGGGTCCACGCGGCGGCGTTCGATCCCGCGTACGCGCAGGCCTGCTACGAGCGGGCGCTGGCGCTCGATCCGCAGCACGTGGCCGCGCGCAACAACCTGGCCGTCGAGCAGCTCAGGACGGGCCGTTACACCGCGGGCGGCCGGACGCTCATCGACGCCCTCGCCCAGGACCCGCAGCACGACCTGCTGCACCGCAACCTGGGCCAGGCTGTGTACGCCTGGCTGCACCGCCTCGCGGACGGCGCGGTGCTGGCGTGGCTGTGCTGGGCGGCCGTCCTGCTGACCGGGAGCCCGCGCGCCGAGCGGATCACCGGTGGCGCGCTGGCCGTGCTGGTGGCCGCCGGCGCGGGGTGGTCCTACGCGCGGTTGCCGACCGCGATGCGGCGGCTGGTCCGCAGACTGCCCACCCGAACCGAGTACGGCCGGATCGTGGCGTGGGCCTGCGTCGCCGTGCCCTTCGTCGCACTGCTGCTCAGGCCGGTCGCGAGCACACCGGCAGGGCGGGGCGTCGCCGCGGGCGTCACCCTGTTCGCCGTCATCGTGGCTTTCGTCACGGCGTCGCGGGCGTACGCCCGGGTCCTCGGCGCTGCCGCGCGGCTGCACCGCAGGTGGCGGCATCGGGCCTTCCTCCGGCGCGGTCCCCGGCAGCCGGACGCTGGCGCTCGCAGGTTCGAGGCCAGGTACACCGCCCTGTCCGCGGTCGCGTTCGGCGGCCGGGTCGTCGTCGCGCTGGTCGCCGTCGGTGTCATCGCCGGGCTGATCCTGCGACCGGACGGTGCGGCCGCGCCACCGCCCGCCGACGTGCTGACCGGCCGCTGCCTGACGTCGTCCGACGGCGGCCCCGCCCGGCCCGGCGTCCTGCTCCCAGGCCAGGCGCAGCTCGTGGCCTGCGACGACGCGCGCGCCGTCTACCGCGTCACCGGCATCATGACCCTGCCCTCGACCGGCCCCGACGGACCACAGGCCGTCTCCTGCGGCAAAACCGCGGCGATCACCGCCCATGCCCTGATGATCGGCTGGCACGACGGCAGCCAGGTCGTCTCCCTCTGCCTCGCCCCGACCCGCTGACATGTGGGCTCTTTCGGGGAAACTGCAGCAATCGCGGACCGGATTCGTGCAGTTTCCCCGAAACTGCGTTCGCGACGCGGCCGGGACGGAGCGTCAGCCCGCGTACTCGCCGCACAGGCCGTCGGGGTAGCGCCACATCGCCACGGTGGCCTGCAGGTCCGCGGCGGTGTTGGTGGCCGCGATCAGCTTCTTCTTGTCGGTGCCGACGGTCTTCAACGACGCCGCGATGTCGCCTCGCGCCTTGGCCAGCGCCTCCAACGCCGGCTTGACCTTGGCGTCGCCGGTCTTGGTCGCGGCTTCGGCCAGCAGCTCGGCGTTCTTCTGGTACGCGACCAGCGTCGCCTGCACCCGTCCGGCGTCGACGGCCCGCGTGCCGAGGGTCTCCAGGGTCGCGAACAGGTCGTCGTCTGCCTTGTCAGCGGCGGTGCAGGCGGCCGCGATGTCGCCGCCGGCGGTGGGCGCCGTTGACGGCGCGGCCGGGCTCGCCGAGGTGGCGGCAGCCGACGGTGGGGCCGCGCCGGGCTCCGGGTCGCCGCCACAAGCCGCGGCCAGCAGGGTCAGGCCGAGGGCGAGCACACCAAGGGTCTTGCGCATGAGGGTTCCTTCGGTCGTCGTGGTGGCGGCAGCGTAGCCAGGTGGGCGCGGCCCGTGGGGGTGACGCGGAACACCAGGCAGGGGTGCGAGGCCCGCGGACTAGGCTGATCCACATGACGTACGTGGCAGACCCGAAGCGATACGACTCCATGATCTACCGCCGCACCGGCCGGAGCGGGCTGAAACTGCCCGCGATCTCGCTGGGCCTGTGGCACAACTTCGGCCACGAGCGTCCCTGGGACCGCCAGCGCGACATCGTGCGCCGCGCCTTCGACCTGGGCGTGACGCACTTCGACCTGGCCAACAACTACGGCCCGCCGCCGGGCGCGGCCGAGGAGAACTTCGGCCGGATGCTGGCCACGGACCTCAAACCGTACCGGGACGAGCTGGTCATCGCGACGAAGGCCGGCTACGACATGTGGCCGGGTCCGTACGGCGAGTGGGGTTCGCGCAAGTACCTGACCGCGTCCCTTGACCAGTCGCTGCGGCGGATGGGCCTGGACTACGTCGACGTCTTCTACTCGCACCGCTTCGACCCGGACACGCCGCTGGAAGAGACGATGGGCGCGCTGGACGCGGCCGTGCGCGCGGGCAAGGCGCTGTACGTCGGCATCTCGTCGTACACCTCGGCGCAGACCCGCGAGGCGGCGGCGATCCTGAAGTCGCTGGGCACGCCGCTGCTGATCCACCAGCCGTCGTACTCGATGATCAACCGCTGGACCGAGCGCGACCAGCTGCTGGACACCCTCGAGGAGGTCGGCGCGGGCTGCATCTCGTTCTCGCCGCTGGCCCAGGGCCTGCTCACCGACCGCTACCTGCAGGGCGTGCCCGCGGACTCGCGCATCCGGACCAGCCGCTTCCTCAACGAGGACGCGCTGACCCCAAGCAACCGGGTCAAGGTCGAGGGCCTCAACGCGATCGCCCAGCGGCGCGGGCAGTCGCTGGCGCAGCTCGCGCTGGCCTGGGCGCTGCGCGACGAGCGCATGACCAGCCTGGTCATCGGCGCGTCGAGCGTGGCCCAGCTGGAGAACAACATCGCCGCGCTGGGCAACCTCGACTTCACCGCCGAGGAGCTGACCGAGATCGACCAGTTCGCCACCGAGGCGGAGATCGTCATCTAGTGCTGGACGCGCATCAGCTCGTCGTCGAGCACGGCATCCTGTCGGTGGTGGTGGGCTCGCGGGCGTACGGCCTCGCGGGCCCCGCCTCCGACACCGACCGCCGGGGCGTGTTCGTCGCGCCGACCCGGCTGTTCTGGGGCCTGGACAAGCCGCCCACGCACGTGGACGGCCCGGCCGAGGAGCAGTTCTCGTGGGAGGTCGAGCGGCTGTGCACGCTCGCCCTGACGGCGAATCCGACGGTGCTGGAGTGCCTGTGGTCACCGCTGGTCGAGCTGTGCACGCCGACCGGCGAGCGGCTGCTGGCGGTGCGCGGCGCTTTCCTGTCCAGCCGGGCGGCGGAGACCTACGGTCGTTATGCCGCGGACCAGTTCGCGAAGCTGCGGGCGCACCGGGAGCGCACCGGCGAGGTGCGCTGGAAGCAGGCCATGCACATGCTGCGGCTGCTGCGGGCCGGGGCGCACGTGCTGCGGACCGGTGAGGTGCTGGTCGACGTGTCCGACGAGCGGGAGCTGCTGCTGTCGGTCAAGCGCGGCGAGGTGCCGTTCGAGCGGGTGTCGGCGCTGGCCGAGCAGCGCTCCGCGGACCTGGCGCGGGCGGCGGCGGACACCGTGCTGCCCGCCGAGCCGGACCGGGCCGCGGTGGAGAAGTTCCTGGTGGGCGTACGCGAAGAGGGGCTGGACTCGGCCGTTCGGTGACGACGGCGGCCGATCGGGTGGCCTTACGGCACGGCACGGTCGTTGTGGATACTTGCCCGGTGACCCGACCCCTCGGCCGCCGCCTCGCGCTGCTCTGTGCCGCGCTCCTCGCCACCGCCGTCGCCGCCTGCGACTCCGCCCCCGACGACCCGGCGTTCGTGTCGCCGAGTTCGGCCGCGCCGTCGGGTTCGGGCGCGCCCGAGCCGGCCCCGGCCGCGTTCAGCGGCTGGCACGACCCCGCCTCGGCGGGCAAGCCGTGGGGCGACAAGGTGCCGGGGCTGCTGACGTTCCGGGGCAACCCGACGCGCACGTTCCACGGCTCCGGGCCGATGCCGAAGACCAAACCCGAGGAGCTGTGGCGCTTCCCGAAGTCGGGCAACATGTGCCGGCCGTCGGTCGACGAGCACGGCGAGCGCATCTGGTGCGGCATGGGCTGGACCGGCCAGCCCGCGGTGTTCGAGCGCGAGGGCAGGACCTGGCTCGTGTTCGGGGCGTACGACGGCAAGGTGCACTTCCTCGACGCGACCACCGGCGAACGGCTGCTGCCCGACTTCACCACCAACGACATCATCAAGGGCTCGGTGACCATCGACCCGGACGGCTTCCCGCTGGTGTACACGGGTTCGCGCGACGACTACTTCCGCATCATCGCGATCGACGGCGACAAGCCCAAGGAGCTGTGGAAGCTGTCGGCGTACGCGGTGAAGCCGACGCTGTGGAACAACGACTGGGACAGCTCGGCGATCATCATCGACGACTACCTGTTCGAGGGCGGCGAGAACAGCCAGTTCCACATCGTGAAGCTCAACCGGGGCTACGACGCCAACGGCAAGGTCACCGTCAAGCCGAAGCTGATCTGGAACACCCCGAGCTGGGACGACAAGCTGATCAAGGAGGCCGGGCACAAGACGTTCTCGGTGGAGAACTCGGTCAACGTGTCCGGCAACACCATCTACTTCGCGAACTCGGCCGGGCTGGTGCAGGGCTGGGACATCAGCGGCCTGAAGAGCGGGCAGAAGCCCAAGCGGGTGCTGCGCTTCTGGACCGGTGACGACACCGACGGCTCGATCGTCTCCGACGAGCAGGGCATGCTGTACGTCGGCTCGGAGTACGAGAAGAAGAACGCCCGGTCCAAGACCGTCGGGCAGCTGATGAAGCTCGACCCGAGCAAGCCGAACGACCCGCTGGTCTGGAAGATCGACGAGCGCAACGGCGGCACGTACAGCACCGCGGCGCTGCACAAGGACATCGTCATCTTCGGCACGCACGCCATGGACCTGGTCGGCGTGGACCGCGAGACGGGCAAGATCCGCTGGCGGCACCACGTGCCCGGAATGGGCCACGGCTCGCCGGTCATCATCGACGACGTGCTGATCATCGGTGACTGCAACGCGGGCTGGCTGTACGCGTTCGACGTCGCCGACACCTCGGTCGCGCCGAAGCCGCTGTGGAAGGTCAAGCCGGGCGCGTGCATCGAGTCGACGCCCGCGGTCTGGAACGGCGTGATCTACGTCGGCACCCGGGCCGGCCAGCTGCACGCCCTCGCGCTGCGATGACGGTCACGATCCCGGCCTGGACCGGCCAGGTCGCCGACGAGCAGCCGTACCCGCTGGTCTTCGCGACCGTCAGCGGCGCTCACCTGTACGGCTTCGCCTCGGTCGACTCCGATGTGGACCTGCGCGGAGCGCACCTGCTGCCGATCGCGGAGCTGGCCGGGCTGCGGCAGGGCCCGGCGACGATCAACCACATCGGCGACCGGCACGGCGTGGAGCTGGACCTGGTCACCCACGACCTGACCAAGTGCGCCAAGCTGCTGCTCGGCCGCAGCGGCGACGTGCTGGAGCAGGTCACCTCGCCCTTGGTGGTGCGCACCACACCGCTGCACGCCGAGCTGCTGTCGCTGGTGCCGGGCTGTCTGAACGCGGGCTACGCCGACCACTACCTGGGCTTCTCGATCTCGTCGGAGAAGCTGTTCGCGAAGACCGGCGAGCTCAAGCCCGCGCTGTACCTGCTGCGGGTGCTGGCGACCGGCCTGCACCTGATGCGCACCGGCGAGGTCGTGGCCGACCTGAACCTGCTGCACGAGGACGCGAAGCTGCCGTACGTGCCGGATCTGATCGCGGCCAAGCGGCAGGGCGAGCACCGGCGGCTCGGCGTCGACGAAGGGCTGCCCGGCCCGGAGCAGATCCTCGCCGACACGGTCCGGCTGCGCGAGCAGCTGACCGAGGCCAAGGCGACGACCGCGCTGCCGCCCGCGCCGACCGCCTACGACGCGCTGCACGACCTCGTCGTGCGGGCCCGCCTCGCCGACCGCTGACGGGCCTGCTCGGCGAACCGCTGCGGACGTGAAAGAGCCCGCCTGCGCCCCTGACCGGCGCAGGCGGGCGTTCATGGGCCCGCGTGGGCGGGCGGGGTGCTACCGGCGGCGCCAGTTGCGGCCGCGCACGGCGGTGGCGAAGCCCGCCAGGTGCAGCGCGACGAACAGGAAGCCCAGCAGGGACAGCGTGCCGACGGTGAACAGCGGCTCGACGCCCTCGCCGAGCAGGTCCAGCAGCAGGGCGAGCCCGAAGCAGATCGCGGCGATGATGGCGAACATCGTGACTCCAGTTATGTCAGTAGGGGTTGACTGACACTGGGATGTCCACATGCGCATGAGCGCAAACCTCAGCGCAGTGCCACCAGCAACCGGCCCTGCTCGGTGGTGGTGACCTGGGTGCCCAGTTCCGCGCAGGCCTTGCCGAACCGCCAGCTGATCCACTCCCCCTCGTGCGGCATCGCCAACCGGGTCCGGGTGAAGTCCAGCGCCAGCGGCACCGCCTCGACCGACACCGGCCCGAGCTCGTCCACGGTCACCTCGAACAGCAGCCCGAGATCGTTGCGCAGGCCGGGATCGACGGCGTAGTCGTCGACGAAGTCGCCCATGTCGTACAGCACCGGCCCGTGCACGCCGTGGAAGACGTGCGCCGAGTGCCCGGCGACGAGCGTCGCCCCGGCGGCGAGAAGCTGCGTCGCGGCCTGCCGGACGTGCCCGACGGGGCCGCTGGTCATGTTGGGGCCCCAGTGCGGGGTCACCAGGGCGACGTCGACCTGCGCGGCCATCTCGGCGACCAGCCCGGCCAGCCAGTCCGGCACGCCGTGGCGCAGGTCGGCGAAGGCGACCCCGGGGCCGTCCTCGGTGGCCGCGAAGTCCTGCGGGTGGTCGGTGACGCCGAGCACGCCGAGGCGTACGCCGCCGGCCTCCAGCAGCCGCCACGCCCGCGCCCTGGCCTGGTCGGGGCCCGCGCCGACCACGGCGACCCCGGCCCGGTCCAGGTGGTCGAGGGTGTCGGCGAGCGCGACCGGGCCGAAGTCGAGGGCGTGGTTGTTGGCCAGGGTCACACAGTCGACGCCCAGCCAGGCCAGCAGGCCCGCGGCCCGGGGCGGGGCGCGGAAGAAGAACGGCTTGCCGGGCGCGGGCCACGGCTCGCCGCGCTCGGAGATGCAGCATTCCAGATTGACCACGCACAGGTCCGCCGCGGCGGTGAGCTGCCGCACCTGCTCGGCGAAGATCTCCTCGTACGCGGCGTGCCCGAGGGTGAGCCGGTCCGCCACGGAGCGGCCGAGCATCGTGTCCCCCGCCAGGACGAGCTTCACGCCCTCATTGTGCTCCTCCGGCGATCTTGTGGGTCGGTTTGCCGGGCGAAATCCGGCCGTTCCGACAAGATTCCCGACAGCGGGCGCGGCGAGGGATGATGGGGGCACAGGAGGACGCCCATGCGACCCACTCTGCGGTTGGGCACCATCGCCGGCATCCCGGTCGGCGTGCACTGGTCGGTACTGCTGATCATGCTGCTGCTGGGCCAGGGGCTGGCGACCGCCGTGCTGCCCGCGGGCGCGCCGGGCGGCTCCACCGGGGCGTACTGGATCGTCGCCCTCGCCGTCACCGTGCTGTTCCTCGGCTCGCTGCTCGCCCACGAGCTGAGCCACGCCATCGTCGCCCGCCACTACGGGGTGAGCGTGCGCCGGATCACGCTGTGGCTGCTCGGCGGCATGGCCGAACTGGAGTCCGAACCGCCGCACGCCCGCGCCGACCTGCTCGTGGCGCTCGCCGGACCGCTGGCCAGCCTCGGTGCGGCGGCCCTGTTCGGCGCGGCCGCCGGCGGGCTCTACCTGACCGGCCTGGCCCCGCTGGCCTGGGTCGCGCTGGCGTGGCTGGCGCTGGTCAACGCGGTGCTGGCCGTGTTCAACCTGCTGCCTGGCGCGCCCCTGGACGGCGGCCGGGTGCTGCGCGCGGCACTGTGGTGGTGGCGCGGTGACCGGGCCTTCGCCGCCCGCACGGCCGCGCGGGCGGGCATGGTCGTCAGCGTCCTGATGATCGCGGGCGGCACGCTGCAGGTGCTGTGGCTGGCCGACATCGGCGGCCTGTGGCTGGTGCTGCTCGGCTGGTTCCTGCTGTTCGCGGGCCAGGCCGAGCAGGCCGACGCGCGCCTGCGCTCGGCCCTGTCCGGAGTCCTGGTCCGCGACGCGATGACCCCGCCGCCGCCCGTCGCCGGCTACGTGACCCAGCGCCTCGCCGACTTCATCACCGTCGCCGCCGCGCACCGCCCCGCCGACGCCTACCCCGTGCTCGACCCCGACGGCCGCCCCGCCGGCCTGGTCACCCTGTTCTCCCTGGCCCGCCTGTCCCCCGCCCAGCGCGCCGGCAAGACGCTGCGCGACGTCCGCTTCCCCCTGGACCGCCTCACCGTCCTGTCCCCCGACGACCCCCTCGAAGAAGCCGCCCGCCGCGTCGCCGCCACCCGCCTGCCCTGCCTCGTCATCTCCCAAGGCCTCCTGGTCGGCTTCCTCACCCCCGCCGACCTCTCCCGCACCATCGACCTCCACACCCTGACCGAAGGAAGGGCACCCTCCCATCGTTCTGCGTAGCGGAAGGGCACCTTGTTAACGCCGCACCTCAGCTGAGCTGGGGAGACGCCTGCGGGCTACGGCAGGTGCGGACGGCGGCGGCGTGCCGGCCAGGAGACCGCACCTGGCGGGGCCTCCTGATCGAGCCTGGCGGGCTTCTCGCAGGCAACCGACTGCTGCACCCCGGAGCGGCTTGTTGCACATTCATGGCAACAGCGGATACCTTGCGGAACGTGTCGTCACCCGGTGTCGTCGTCGAGGCCCTCCTGCTCTCCGTGCAGGACGGCAGCCTGCGCTACCGCCCGCGCAGCACCCCGGTCACCGACGGGGCACACCCGGACGACGTCGCGCGCCTGCTCGCGGGCCTGTCGCCGTGCACCGAGGGCGGGCTGCTGCACTCGACCTCATGGCGGGTCGAGCAGGGAGCGGTCGTGCTGACGTACGCCGCCCTGCCCGACCTGGACCCCCGGCACACCCGTCCGGTACGGCTCGACGCGATGACCTCCGGCCCGCACCCGCTCGCGCCCAGCCCCGCCACCGTGGACCTGGACGCCGTCGCCGCGCACGCCTGCCGCCACCTCGCGATGCTCGCCGACACCGACGCCACCGTCGCGGCCGCCACCCGGCTGCTGCCGCAGTTGTGGGAGCCGCTGCGCAAGCTCGCCCCGGTTCCGGCGGGAGCCCTGACGGCCGTCGCGGTCTGACAGGTCCCGCGACTCGGCCCGATCCCGCCTGGTCCGCACCGGCCCTGCGCCGGGCGGCGTCGGCACCCGCCACCCGCTCACGGCGTCGTCATCGGTCCTTCGCGGCAGCGTGTCCAGGCACCCGTTTACGCGAGGGGCGGCCGATCGACGACTAACGGCGCCGCTTATCGGGTAGATGTGGCTGCGAAGGAACTGTCGGACCTTTGGGAGGAAAGCATGAGCCAGACGGCGAGCAGCACCAGCCGGCGCAAGACCACGACCGCGGCGAAGAAGGCCGCGAAGACGCCGAAGACCGCAGTCAAGAGCACGGCGAAGACCACCCCCAAGGCGGCTGCGAAGACCCCGCAGGGCAAGAAGTCGATGCCGGCGACGGCCGTGGGGCAGGACGCGATCACGATGCTCAAGGACGACCACAAGGTGGTCGAGAAGCTGTTCAAGGCGTTCGAGAAGGCCGGGGATTCGGCGTACGCCAAGAAGCGAAAGATCGTCGACGAGGTGATCGCCGAGCTGACCACGCACGCGTACATCGAGGAGAGCCTGTTCTACCCGACGGCGCGCAAGGCCGCGCCGGAGACCGGTGAGCACGTGCTGGAGAGCGTCGAGGAGCACCACGTGGTGGCCTGGATGCTGAACGAGCTGAAGAACGCCGACCCGCGCGACGAGCGCTTCGACGCCAAGATGGCGGTGCTGATGGAGAACGTCCGCCACCACGTCAAGGAGGAGGAGCAGGAGTGGTTCCCGGAGGTCCGCAAGGCGATGAGCCGCAGTGACCTCAAGGAGCTGGGCGCGAAGATGGAGGCCGCCAAGAGCAAGGCCCCGTCGAATCCGCTGTCCCTGAGCAGCGCCAAGGCCTGAGCCCGATCGGCCGCCGCCCCGACCGCGCCCGCGGTCCGGGGCGGTGGCGCTGTTTCGGGGCCGAGGCTGGCATGGTTTCGGGCCGTGGCTGCGGCGGGTCGAGCACGCCGGATACGCCCTGCTCACCGCATCGCAGCGTTAAGAAGGTGCCCTTCCTCTACGCAGAGCGATGTGAAGGTGCCCTTCCTTTCAGGAAGTCGGCGTCGGCGATGGCGGCGGCGTGGGAGTCGTTGTTGAAGTAGACGTAGGCGGGGGCGTCGGCGGGCAAGGTGTCGGTGAGGCGGGCCAGCCAGGTGGTGAGGGCTGCTCGGCCGTAGCGCGGGCGAGGGGTGGCGCGGCCCTCGTGGAGGCGGAGGTAGGCGAAGTCGGTGGTGCGCCAGAGGGGGGTGATCGGGCGGCCGAGGCGGTCGGCCCAGCACAGAGCGGCGTGGTGGTGTTCGAGGACGGCGCGGGTCTCGTCGGTCCACCAGGAGCGGTGGCGGGGTTCGACGGCGACGCGGATGCGCGGCGGGAAGCAGCGCAGGACCGCCGCCAGGGCCTCGGGGTCGGCGGGCAAGGTCGGCGGGAGCTGGAGGAGCACGGGGCCCAGGTGGTCGGCCAGGGCGGCGGTGACGGCGAGGAAGCGGTCGACGGGCTCGCGCGGATCGCGCAGGCGTTTGACGTGGGTGAGGTAGCGGCTCATCTTGACCGCCATGACGAAGCCGTCGGGAAGCTGGTCGTGCCACGCGGCGAACGTGTCGCGGGGCGGCAGGCGGTAGAAGACGCTGTTCACCTCGACGGTCGGGAAGTGCTCGGCGTAGTGCCGCAGCCAGAGCCGCTGCGGCAGGCCGGGCGGGTAGAACGGACCGCGCCAGTCGGCGTACTGCCAGCCGGAGGTGCCGACGAGGATCACGGTTGTCTCGTCACCCGAAGCGGGGCCGGGCAAACCCGCGTGTGATCATCGAGCGGTGGCGGTGACGGGTGTGCACGATCGGGACGAGCTGGCGCGGCTGCTGGGCGGCGCTCCCGCGCTGCACGCGTACCAGCTCGGCGATCTGGACGACTTCTTCTGGCCGTACACGACCTGGTATCGCGACGGCGACGCGGTCGCGCTGGTGTACCACGGCGGCGGCCTGCCCGTGCTGCTCGCCTTCGACGACCGCCCGCAGGGCTCGCACACGCTGCTGGCCGGGCTGGTCCCGCTGCTGCCGCGCCGCTTCTACGCCCACCTGTCGCCGGGGGCCGAGCAGGTGCTGGCCGCGCAGTTCGACGCCATGCCCGGCGGCCCGCACCTGAAGCTGGCGCTGACCGACCCGGCCGCGCTCGCCGACCCGCTCGGCGACGTGCTGACCGGCGCCGACCTGCCCGAGCTGCTGGCGCTGTACGAGGTGGCGTATCCCGGCAACTGGTTCGACGCGCGGATGCTGGAGACCGGGCAGTACGTCGGGGTGCGCCGCGACGGCGAGCTGCTGGCGGTGGCGGGCGTGCACGTGTGGTCGCCGAAGTACCGGGTGGCGGCGCTGGGCAACGTGACCACGCATCCGCGGGCTCGGGGCGAGGGCTTGGCCAGGGGCGCGGTGTCGGCGCTGTGCCGGCGGCTGCTGGACACCGTCGACCACGTGACGCTCAACGTGATGGCGGGCAACGCCGCGGCCCGCTCGCTGTACGCCGGTCTCGGGTTCACGACGGCGGCCGAGTACGGCGAGTTCACCTTCACCGCTCGTTGACGAGTCCCGCCGCGGCTCCTACTCTCGACGCCGTCCGGTGATGTTGGATTTCGTTGGAACGGGTGGAATTCCGTGGGTGGTTCAGAGCTGGTGGCGCTGCGCGCCGCCGCGGTGTCACTGGTGCTCGACGTGGCCGGGCCCGGCCTGCCCCGGGTGCTGCACTGGGGCGCCGATCTCGGCGAGACCCCACTCGACCAGCTGGCCGCCGCGCAGGACGCAGGCGGCAACGCGCTGCCGCCGACCGCGGCGCTGCTGCCCACCCAGTACGACCGCTGGGCCGGCCGCCCCGGGCTCACCGGCCACCGCGACGGCGGCCCCGGCCACCTGCGGCTGACGCTCTGCGCCCCGGTCACGGTCGTGGTCGACCCGACCGGCGGGGGTACGGTCACCGCCCTGTCGCACGACGAGGTCGCGGGCATCGCGGTACGCACCGAGCTGGAGCTGACGCCGCAGGGCCTGGTCCGCCAGCGCCACGCCGTGACCAGCACCGCCCCGGGCGTCTGGCACGTCGACAGTCTGCTCTGCCTGCTCCCGGTGCCTGCCCAGGCCGCCGAGGTGCTCGACTTCACCGGCCGCTGGTCGCGCGAGCGTGCCCCGCAACGGAGCGCGTTCGGCGACCAGACCATCGCGCACGAGAGCCGCCGCGGCCGCACCGGCTTCGGCGCGCCGTCGCTGTTCACGGCGGGCACGCCCGGGTTCGGCTGGCGCACCGGAGAGGTGTGGGGCGTGCACGTCGGCTGGTCCGGCAACCACCAGCACCTGGCCCAGCGCCTGCCCGACCGCGACGGCGTGCTCGGCGGCGGCGAGCTGCTCGAACCCGGCGAGGTACGGCTGGCCGAGGGCGAGACGTACACCGGCCCGTGGGTGCACTTCGCCTACTCGGCAGCGGGCCTCGACGGGCTGTCCGCGGCCGTGCACGGCTGGCTGCGCGCCCGCCCGTCGCACCCGGTCACGCCCCGGCCGCTGACCCTGAACACCTGGGAGGCCGTCTACTTCGACCACGACCTCGCCAAGCTGACCGCACTCGCGCGCACCGCCGCCGAGCTGGGCGTGGAGCGCTTCGTGCTCGACGACGGCTGGTTCCTCGGCCGCCGCGACGACAAGGCGGGCCTCGGCGACTGGCACGTCGACCCGGACGTGTGGCCCGACGGCCTGCACCCGCTCGTGGACGAGGTGACCCGGCTCGGGATGCAGTTCGGGCTGTGGGTCGAGCCGGAGATGGTCAACCCCCGTTCCCGGCTGGCCGAGCAGCACCCCGACTGGGTGCTCGCCGTGCCCGGCCGGCTGCCCGAGGAGCAGCGCTGGCAGCACGTGCTCGACGTGGCCCGCCCCGAGGTCTTCGCGTACCTGCTGGACCGGCTCGACGCGCTGGTCGCCGAGTACCGCCCGGCGTACCTGAAGTGGGACCACAACCGGGACCTGGTCGAGGCGGTGCACGGCGGCGCGGCGGGGGTGCACGCGCAGACCGAGGCCGTGTACCGGCTGCTCGACGCGCTGCGCGAGCGGCACCCCGCCCTGGAGATAGAGTCGTGCTCGTCCGGCGGCAGCCGCGTCGACCTCGGCGTGCTGGCCCGCACCGACCGGGTGTGGGGTTCGGACAACAACGACCCGCTGGAGCGCCAGCACATCCAGCGCTGGACCGGCCTGCTGCTGCCCCCGGAACTGGTCGGCTGCCACGTCGGCCCGCCCGTCTCGCATACCAACGGCCGCGCCACCTCGCTGGCGTTCCGCTGCGCCACCGCGCTGTTCGGCCACGCGGGCATCGAGTGGGACATCACCGCCTGCACCGACGACGAGCGGGCCGCCCTGCGTTCCTGGATCGCGGCGTACCGGCGGCTGCGCGGATTGATCCACACCGGACGCACGGTGCGGGCCGACCATCCCGACCCGACGGCGTACCTGCACGGCGTGGTGGCAGCGGACGGCGGGCACGCGCTGTTCGCGTACGCCCAGCTGGGTTCGAGCGCCCGGGACGGCGCGACCCGCCTGCGGCTGCCCGGCCTGGACCCCGACGCGGCCTACCGGGTGTCCCTGCTGCCCGAACTGCCCGGCCCCCACCTGCACGGCCGCCCCTGGCAACCGAATCTCGTACTCACCGGGGCGACCCTGGCCGGGCACGGCCTGCTCGCACCCCCGCTGCGCCCGGCGGAGGCCTTCGTCCTGGAACTGCACCGCGAGCCCTGACCCACCCACCCCACTGCGTTGATCATGAACTTATGGCACGGCTCGACGGCGTGTCGCTGCCATAAGTTCATGATCACCCAAAGGGGGGTGGGCGCTGCTCGGCCGGGGTCAGGGCTTCTGCTGGCGGCGCTGGGCCTGGATGCCGGCCCCGAGCGCCACGCCGACCGCGATGCCCATGCCGATGCCCAGGGCGAGGTTGTCCAGCGCCAGGCCCAGTGCCGAGCCGATGGCCGTGCCGAGCGCGATGCCCAGGGCCAGGGCGCTGCCCCACTCCTTGCTGCACTCGGCCTCGGGCCCGCCGCTGCCCGCACCGCCGGCCGGCCCCTCAACGGGCTTGTCCGCACCACCGGGCGGGTCTTCCACGGGCCTGTCCGGTCCCCTGTCGGTCATGGTCGCCTCCTACTGCCTACGCGTCCGGTCGGGGCACCACATACCCGACCCGCACCGAACCATGTCAGACGCCGGCAACCCGCGCATCGGCCGACTGCCCGCGGGCGTCCGGCGAGTGGCGGTCGGACCTTGACGCCAACCCCCGGGCGGGTCCGCTCCGCCAGGCCGGTCGCTTCGGCGGGCGACTCACTCCGGCAGGCCGGGGATCGCGAGCTGCCCGGGGATCTCCGGGATGGGACCACCCGCCTCCGGCTCGTCGGACGGCTCATCGGACTGCTCGAACCGGCTTGCACCCGGCGGCAGCGGCACCGGCGGCAGCGGCACGGACGGCAGGTGCGGGAAGAGCCGGGCGAGTGCGGGCAGGCGGCGGGCCGCCTCGGCCGGGTCGTCGAAGTTCCAGTGCTCGTCCTGCAGGGTCTGCAGCCGGGGCTCGCGCCGGTGCTCTTCGACGGCGCGGTAGATGTTGGCGCCGTGGCCGCGTACGCCCTCGAAGGCTTCGGAGGCGGCGTAGTTGAGCTCCTCCCACTCCGGCCACTCGTCCGCGCGCCAGTCGGCGCGCTCGCGACCGGCCAGGGCGAGGATCTGCGACTCGAGGGCCAGCGCGTCGGGGTCGTCGACCAGACGCTCGAAGGCGTCCCGGCCCAGGCTCATCAGCCAGGTGCGGAAGTAGCAGAAGCCGTCGTCGGAGCAGCCGCCGAAGATGCGGTAGGCCGCGCCCCACATCAGCCAGGTCATCGCCCGGTCGGACGCGTCGTCGAGGTGCGCCTCGAAATCCAGGATCTCCTCGACCTCACGTGCCGCGAGCTGCCCCTGGATCCAGCCGGCACGGCGCGCCTGGTCAGGTTCCTCCCGCACCGCACGCCCGACGAGCCCCCAGAACTCCCCCACATCCACGGCAGGCACTCTCCCACATCCGTCCGACGGTCCGACCCCGGCACCGATATCGATCACGGTGCCAGGGCGGCGACACGCCGTCGAGCCGTGCCATAAGTTCATGATCAGCGGAAACGAGGGGCCCGGGCGGGCCGGGGGGGGTGACCCGCCCGGGGTGGAGGGGGTCAGCCTGCGGGGAACAGGCTGCCGTAGTCGGCGAAGGCCATGGCGATGTCGGACTGCGCCCAGAAGCGGTGGTAGGTGAAGGTGGGTGCCGGGCCGGTGCCGTTCATGTACGCCTGGACCGCGGGCCAGGCCGGGTCGGTGGCGTAGAACGGCCGGACGGACATGAAGGTCGAGCTGGAGTTGATCGGCACGCCGGTGCCCATCATGCCGCTGAAGCCCGACGGGACGTACATGCCGGTCTGCGTGGTGGAGTTCCACACGTCGTCGAACCGGTTGTAGTCCTCGCGGACCTCGGGCACCACGATGCCCTTGGTGTCGTTCGCCTTGAGCAGGATCATCCGGTCCAGCAGGCCCTTCGCGGTCGCCTTGGCGGAGTTGCCCAGGGTCGAGCCGTTCTCCTTGGCCGCGTAGTAGGTCAGCGTACGGGCGTAGGCCGCCGCGACGCCGACGTCGTTGCTGGTCTTGGACACCGTGACGTGCAGACCGGGGTTGGCCGCCGGGGTGCCGCCGCCGCTGAAGTTGCCGGACGGCTGGCCCGACCAGGTCATGTCACCGGGGATGGTGAACGTCGAACCCGAGCCGAGCGTCGTGTTCGCGATCGCCCAGGCGACCCACTTGTCGAGGATCGTCTTGGCCTTGGCGTTACCGGTGACGTAGTACAGCTCCGCCACCCGGTGCAGCGACCACGCCTGGAAGCCGAACCACTGGTTGCTCGGCGGGTCGTGGTAGACCGGCTTCACGTCGTACGCCATGCCGTAGAAGGTCGGCGTGCCGGACGGCGGCGCCGAGTAGTTGCCGTTCCAGCTGTTCGTCGCGCCACCGGCGATGGCGCCCTCGGCCGACTGCAGCCAGAGGTAGAAGTCCAGCTGCCGGGTGAGGCTGATGTCCCAGTCGGCCGCCGCCGTGGGCGACAGCGGGCGCAGCGCCGACGGACCCGACGAGCCGAGCACGTACGCCGCCAGCGGGTTCTGGTAGCCCTGGTGGTTGTGGCTGGAGCCGATGCGCCACGACCAGGCACCGCCGATGTCGCCGCCCCAGGCGTAGTACCAGGACATCAGGTAGTTGCTGCTGCTCTTGCCACTGCCCGGCGTGCAGGAGGTCGAGGTGCAGCCCGGGGTCTTGAAGTACTTGTCGTACATCGCGTACCGCAGGAAGTCGCCCATCTTGGCGGCCTTGGCGATGGTGGCCGAGATCTGCGACTGGTTGCCCTGGGCCGTGGCCCACTGCAGCGCCCAGTACGCGGCCTCGACGGCACGCGCGTCGGCGTCCGGCGCGTTGGTGTAGCGCCACTGGTTGGTGCCCGAGCCCTGGATGAACAGCGACGGGAAGTTCGCGAACCGGCCCGTGTCACAGGACGGGTGCGCGACCGTCTCCCAGGTGGACTCCTGCGGCCCGCGCTGGAACGTGTTGATGTAGGTGACGCGCTGGGTGCTGTCGCCGCACTCGGCGCCGGTGCGGCCGGTGCCGTACTTGTACACGTCGTCGACGTCCAGCAGCCAGTGCATGCCGTAGATGTTGCGGTTGCCGTACGTGCTCTGCAGCTCGTTGGCCAGCGGGTCCTGGCCGGCGACCACGCTGGTGCTCAGCGCCACCGGGTAGCCGTTGGGCTGCAGCGACTCGGGCGCGTAGTCGGCCGGGTCGCTCGGGTTGTACGTGCTCTGCCCCGGCTGGGCGGCCGCGGACGGGATGATGTACTGCTCGGTGATGTTCCAGGCGTTGTTGAACGGGGTCCAGTTGCCGGTGACCCGGCCGTACTGTGCCTCCATCCAGATCCAGAAGCTGAACGCCTCCGACGTCGTCTCGTGGCCGTGGTCCGGCGCCTCGACGAGCAGCGTCTCGATGGTGTGGTACGGAATGCCCTCCGGCGAGAAGTAGCCGTTGGCCGGGTCCTTGAGCTTGTTGTACTGGGTCGTGAACTCGGTGATGTAGGCGTTGGCGGTGTTCTCGTCGTCGACCTCGGTCGCGGTGACGGTCACCGAGGTCAGCCCACTGGACGCGACCGTGATCGGCCGGGTCCCGTTGGTGCTGTCGGAGTCCTGCGCCGCCGCCAGGGTGACGTTCTGCGTGGTGTTCCAGTTGCTGGTGGTGAACGTCAGGCTCGCGCCGGACGAGACCGTGATGCTGGTGTCACCCGAACCCGCGGTGTTCGTGACCGTGACATTGCCGGTCGGCTGGATCGCCAGGCGCACCGCGTACACGGCCGTCGAGCCCTCGGGCACGCTCACGCTGGTCGGCGAGACCACGAGGGACTGCGTGGTGGTCGTGTCGTTGTCGGCCTCGGTCGCGGTGACGGTCACCGAGGTCAGGCCGCTGGACGCCACCGTGATCGGACGGGTGCCGTTGGTCGTGTCGGAGTCCTCCGCCGCAGCCAGGGTCACCGTCTGGGGAGTGCTCCAGTTGCTCGTGGTGAACGTCAGGCTCGCACCCGACGACACCGTGATGCTGGTGTCACCCGAACCGGCCGTGTTGGTCACCGTCACGTTGCCGGACGGCTGCGCAGCCAGGCGCACGGTGTACGTCGCCGTGCCGCCCTCCGGCACGCTCACGCCGGTCGAGGAGACGACCAGCGACTGCGGCGTGACCGAGTCGTTGTCGGCCTCGGTGGCGTTGACCGTCACCGACGTCAGACCGCTGGCGGCGACCGTGAACGGCCGGGTGCCGTTGCTGGTGTCGGAGTCCTCCGCGGCCGCGAGGGTCACGATCTGGTTGGTGTTCCAGTTGCTCGATGTGAACGTCAGGCTGGCGCCCGACGACACGGTGAGGTTGGCGTCACCCGAACCAGCGGTGGTGGACACGGTGACGTTGCTGCTCGGCTGGGCCGACAGGCGTACGGCGTAGGTCGCGGTGCCACCCTCGGGCACGCTCACCGACGTCGGCGACACGACCAGGCTCACCGTCGGCGTGGTGCCACCGCAGGAGACCCCGTTGATCGCGAAGTTGCTCGGGTTGGTGTTCGTGCCGCTGTAGGTGCCGTTGAAGCCGATGCCGGTGGACGCGCCCGTGGCCAGGTTGCCGTTGTAGGACAGGCTCGTCGCGGTGACGTTCTGCCCGGACTGGCTGTAGTTGGCCGACCAGCCCTGGATGCCGCCCTGGTTGCCGGGCCAGGTCCAGGTCAGCGACCAGCTGGTCAGCGGGTCGCCGGTGTTGGTGATGTTGATGTTCGCGCCGAAGCCGCTGCCGTTGTCCCATGCTTTCGTATAGGTCACCTGGCAGGACACGGCGGCGTGGGCCGGGGACGCGATCGTCGCCCCCGTGACCACGACCATGGCGCCGACCGCGACCAGCGCGACACGGCGTCTCAACGTGCGGATACTCACGAGATCTCCTCATGGAGCGGGTGCCGGCCGCATGTCCCGGATCGGGCCGTGGACGGGACGGATACGCGGCGGCCGCGCAGCGGCCAACCAGGCGCCGTCCGGTCCCACCGGTTGCCCTCGGCCGCCCGATCCGCGTGAGGCTCCACACGAGTAGATGCATCGTCGCATCGACCCTTGCTGATCACAAGGGTCGATCATGCAGCACTTTTCAGCCCCCTCTCAACCTTCCCAGGCAACGCACAGCAGGCCCCTTCCACGTCGATCATGAACTTATGGCACGGCTCGACGGCGTGTCCCTGCCCCAACTTCATGATCGACAGCACGACTGCCGCTGGACCGTATACCTCGGCGAGCGGTTACATCTTTTTTGATGTGGCCACATCAAAAAAGATGTAACCGCTGTTTGCCGATGTGCCGCGCAGGCGCGGGCAAACCGGCAGCCGAGCCGGGCGCGCATGTCGCGCGTCCGGCGCTACTCCCACCAGACGGCCATGTGGGGGTGCAGCCGATCTCTCAGACACGAGGAGTGGGCCCACATCACCTGCATGATCTTCTGGCCGGCGATCGGGGCCAGCTGCACCTGCATCCCGAACTCGTCCTCACTGACGCGGATCACGGCATGGCAGAAGCAGCATGTGGCGTTCCCGCTGTCATCTGCCATCTACACCACCGCCTCTCTGTCGATCTCGTCGAGAATCGCCGGATCGAGGTCGACGATCGGATCGGCGGCGGCATGGCCGGCCACCGTTCCCCAGGGAATCGTCGACAGGTCGATCTCGACGGCACCGCTGATCAGAGTGAAGGCGTGGCCGCGTTCGAAGGCCATCAACAGCGGCTCGTAGGGATCGGGCAGGTCCGGCAGTTCCGCGCCGCGAACCACGTGCAGGGTGTACCAGTGCAGCGCGTCCTCGCACGCCAGCATGCCCGGACCGGTCGACGCCCCGACCCACCGGACCCGTCGCACCAGTTCGGGATGGGCCCGCACCGTCGAATCGACCATTTCGGCGAGCGCGGGGAACGGCCAGTCCTCGGACGAGTACGCCTGCGACCATAGGGCCGCCCTGCGCATGTGCTCACGCATGAGCAGGCGGCGCGACGGCAGCCGGGCGCCGAAGGCGAAGCCCGACCGGTCGATCGCCTTGAGCCTGGCCAGGAAGCCCGTCGGGGACAGCGAAGTGATCACCACGCCTCCCGAACAGACTCGATCTCACGCACAGGCTCGCACCGCGCAGCCGTCGCGTCCAGCGGAAATCACCGGGCCGTCAGCCGCGCAACACCAGGCCGCGCCGCTCGCCGGTGAACCGGCCGGACTCGACCACGACGTGACCGGCCAGCACGACATGCTCGACGCCGGTCGGGCGCACGTCGGGCACGGCGTAGGTGCCGTCGTGGCCGATCGTCGCCGGGTCGAACACGACCAGGTCGGCGACCGCGCCGGCGTCGACGAAGCCGCGTCCGGTGAGCCCGAACTGGTCGGCGATCGCCGAGGTCATCTTGCGGACCGCCTCGGGCAGGGTGAGCAGGCCGCGCTCGCGCACGTACTCGCCGAGCACCCGGGGGAAGCAGCCCCAGGTGCGCGGGTGCTGCAGGCCGACCGGCGGGCCGTTGTCGGAGCCGATGCCGATCAGCGGGTCGGCCATGATGGTCTCGACGTCGTCCTCGGCCATCATCGTGACCACCATGCCCGCCCCTGGGTCGCCCAGCAGCACCTCGCACAGCGTGTCGAAGGCGTCGGCGGTGCCCGCCAGCTCGGCCAGGGTGCGGCCGGTGACCTCGGGCCGGGTCGTGTGCGTGGTGACGAACACGTCGGCCGGGGTGACCCGGGCCCAGAAGCCGTTGGGCTGCGTCACGTCCTCGGCCAGGGCGCGCAGCCGCGCCCGCTCGGCCGGGTCGGCGAGCCGGGCCCGCATCGCCTCGGTGCCGCCGACCAGCGCCGCGCCAGGCAGCAGGGCGTTGAGGAAGGTGCCGCCCGCGCGGTACGGGTACTGGTCGCCACGCACGTCCACCCCGGCCAGGCGGGCGGCGTGCAGCTTGGCCAGCAGCGCCTTGCCGCCGCCGTGGTTGGCCTTGCCGGCGACCTTGCAGTGCGAGATCTGGAGCCGGACCCGGGCCTGCGTGGCGATGGTGATCGCCTCGTCGAGGGCCTCGCCGAGCCGGTCGTCCTCATTGCGCATGTGGGTGGTGTAAGGCCGGTTCCAGCGGTGCGCGACCCGGGCCAGGGCGATCAGCTCGGCGGTGTCGCCGTAACTGCCGGGTGGGTAGATCAGGCCGCTGGACAGGCCGACCGCCCCGGCCGCGAAAGCCTCGTCGGCCAGGCGGCACATCTGCTCCAGCGCGCCGGGGCGCAACCGCTCGTCCATGCCGTTGGCGTACGCCCGCAGGGTGTTGTGCCCGACCATCGCCGCAATGTGGTTGGTCGGACCGGTGGCGGCGATGTCGTCGAGGTAGCCGGCGAAGTCACGTGGCACGACCGGCACGCCCCCGGCCAGTTCGGCGAACAGCGGCCCGGTCGCCTCGATCGCGGCGGCGTCCAGCGGTGCGAAGGAGAAGCCGCAGTTGCCGACGATCTCCGTGGTGACGCCCTGGTGCAGCTTGAACGGCTGCGGCTGCGGCATCAGCGGCACCGGGTCGGAGTGGCTGTGCGCGTCGATGAAGCCCGGCGCGACGGCCAGGCCGGTCACGTCGATCTCCCGCCGGGCCGGGCCGAGATCAGCCCCGACGGCGCTCACCCGGTCGCCGGTGATCGCGACGTCGGCGACGACGCCGGGACCACCCAGACCGTCGTACACCGTGCCACCGCGCAGCAGCAGGTCATGCATGTTCAAGCCTCCAGGGGCAAGGGGTGGGGGTCGTGCGGGTTACCGGTCAGGTGGTGATCCGGGCGCGGGCCGCGGCGGCGAAGGCGATCAGGCCCGCCGCGATGACGGGCAGGCCGACGCTGAACAGCGCCAGCGCCCCGAGCGCGCACAGCAGCACCCCGGCCACCAGCAGTGCGGGGGCCCGCCTGCGCCGCGAGCCGAGCGTGCCGCCCAGCGTCAGCGCCGCCGCGACGAGCAGGCCGCCCACGAACCAGAGCACCGGCGTGCCGCCCTGCTGGACGACGGCTATCACGTACCCGCCCGCCGACAGCAGGCACAGCAGCACCACGACCAGCGGCAGCCAGTCGATACGGAGCCGGGTACGCGCAGCCACGCCGTCATTGTCCCCGAGGTGGCGGTCCCGGTCCGACCAAACGGGGCGAAGGGGTCAGCGGGCGATCCATTCCGTGGCGGTGGTGACCTCGGCGAGCGCTTCGGGGTCCGGTTCGACGCCCACGCCCGGCCCGGTCGGCACGGCCAGGTGCCCGTCGGCCAGCACGAACGGGGCGGTGATGTCGCGGCGGAAGTAACGGTCCGAGGCGGACGTGTCACCGGGCAGGACGCAGCCGGGCAGCGCGGCCAGGGCCACGTTCGCGGCGCGGCCGATGCCGGTCTCCAGCATGCCGCCGACCCAGACCGGCACCCCGTTGGCGGCGCACACGTCGTGCACCCGGCGGGCCTCCAGGTAGCCGCCGACGCGGCCGGGCTTGATGTTGACGACCGACGTCGCGCCGAGCGCGATCGCGTCGGCGGCGGCCCGCGCGCTGGTGATCGACTCGTCGAGGCAGATCGGGGTCCTGACCTGCTTGGCCAGCTCGGCGTGGCCCCGGATGTCGTCCTCGGGCAGCGGCTGCTCCATCAGCAGCAGCTCGAACGGGTCCAGCTTGGCCAGGTGGCGGGCGTCGGCAAGGGTGTACGCCGTGTTCGCGTCGACCTGGAGCAGGATGTCGCCGAAGCGCTCGCGCACCGCGCGCACCGGCTCGACGTCCCAGCCGGGCTGGATCTTCAGCTTGATCCGCAGGTAGCCCTCGGCCAGGTAACCCGCGACGGCTTCGAGCAGCTCCGGGATCGAGTCCATGATGCCGACGGAGACGCCCGCGGGCACCCGGTCGCGCACCGCGCCCAGGTGCGCCGCCAGCGGTGTGCCCGCGATCCGCAGCCTCGCGTCCAGCAGCGCCATCTGCACCGCCGCCTTGGCCATCGGGTGGCCCTTGATCTTCGCGAACGGCACCTCGGCCAGGTACGGGTCCGCGTCCGGCAGGCTCAGCACCGCCGGGATCAGGAAACGCCGGATCACCTCGGCGGCTCCGTCCACGTACTCGCTGGAGTACAGCGGCTCGGCCATCGCCACGCACTCGCCCCAGCCCTGCGCCCCGTCCTCGGTGACCGCGCGCACCAGCAGCACGTCGCGGTCGTGTTCCACCCCGAACGAGGTGCGGAACGGGCTGACCAGCGGCATCGCGATCCGGCGCAGCTCGAACCCGGTCACCTTCATGACTTCTCCTCCAGCACGTACCAACCTTCACGGCTCATCCCGGTGATCCGGTAGCCGGTCTCCAGCGCCCCGCAGATCGCCTCGCGCACCGCGGTCCGCCACAACTTCGCCACGTCGCGGTCCTGCGCCCGCAGCCGTTCGATGTCGGCCGGCACCGCGACCAGCAGCACGGGGGCGCCCGTGGGCGGGCGGGTCGGCGGCAGGGTCGGCGCGTCGGTCGAGGTGCGGCTCAGCAGCTCGGCCGCCCCAGCGGCGCGCAGCGCGGCCAGGTCGACCTCGCGCACCGCACCACGAGCGGCGGCCGACGCGGCCGGGGACAGCAGCTCCCAGCGGATGTAGAGGCGGTCGGTCGCCTCGCCCGTGTTGATGCCGTCGTTCATCTCGCCGTAGAAGTCCGGCAGGTACTCGGCCGCCGTCGCGCCGAGCTTGTGCAGGTTGACGTGGGCGTTGCGGCGCACCAGGGGGTCGAAGGTCCAGCAGATCTCGCCGATGCCCCGGGCCAGGGTCCAGGCCCGCTGGTGCTGCTTGAGCGCGAAACCCACGCCGCCGCTCTGCTTGGCGGGGTCCACGCCGGCGATGTGCGAGTGCAGGTGTCCGGTGCCGAAGAAGCCCACGGCCGCGCCGATGAGGTCGTCGCCGCGGTAGGCCCCGACGACGTAGTTGCCCGAGTGCTCCAGCGCGCGCAGCATGCCGGCGTTGATGAGCTGGTCGGGCGAGTCGGCCCGCCAGACCCGGCACAGCAGGTCGGCCGCGCGGTTCTGCTCGGGCACGGTGGACAGCTCCCGCATGCGTACGCCCAGCCGATCGGCCGCGGCCCGCGCCAGCTCCTCGGCCTGCACCACCGCGTCCACGGTGATCTGCTGCGTCACGTCGCCCCACTCTCCCCGCCGGCTCGTCATGCCCTGAGCGTATGGCCGCGCGAGTCGACGCCGATGGTCGCGGTCGACGAAAACGACCACCGCCGGTGGTGCCTTCGCACAAGGCGGCAGTCCGGACGTCAGGACGGCGGGCTGACCGTGGCGACGAGCGTGAGCGCCTCGCCGAGCGTGCGCGGCCGCAGCACACCGTCGGGCAGCTCGTCGGGCCAGCCGGGCCCGGCCGCCGCGACCACGGCGGGGCGGCGCGGCAACTCCAGCACGGCCAGCAGCGTGGCGAGGTCGGCGGTGTCGGGCTGGTGCGACCACACGACGACGATGGCCGGGCCGGTGCGGCGTACGGCGTCGAGCAGGGCGCGCGGGGGGACGCGGGCACCGAGCAGCCGGGCGGCGACGCCGCGTTCGGCGAGCGCGGCGGCCAGGGCCTCCAGGGGCAGGCTGTGCTGCTCCTCGTCGGCGCAGGCCAGCAGCACCGGCACCGGTGAGCCGGGCGCGGGGCGGCGGACCCCGCCGAAGACCTCGCTGACGCAGCGCGAGACGAGGTGTTCGACGTCGACGAGGCGCTGGGTGGCGGCGTGGCGGTTGCCGATGCCGACGAGCACCGGCACGAGCAGGTCCTGCCAGGCGTCGACGACACCGTGCTCGGCGACGGACTCCTGCACGAGGTGGCGCACGGTCAGCGCGTCGAGGCGCATGGCGGCGCGGGCCAGGCCGCGGGCCTGCGCTCCGGCCCGGCCGACGGCGACGGTGTGGCCGCCGCCGTCGCGGGTGTGCGGGCGCTCCTCGGTGAGCTGGGCGATCCCGTCGCGGCCGGCGGAGCGGGCGACGCGGGCGGCTTCGGCGGCGGGCACGCCCTGGGCGGTGAGCCGGCGCATGGTCTCCAGGCGGGCCAGGGCGTCGGCGTCGTAGCGGCGGTGATGGCCGGGGTCGTGGCCGCTGGGGCCGAGCCCGTAGCGCTGGTGCCAGGTGCGCAGCGTGGTGACGGCGATGCCGAGTCGCCGGGCGACGGCGCCCGCGCTCAGCCCTTCGTCCTCGCCTGCCACGTCAGCAGCCTATCGCAGCGTACAGTTGCGTTGATTGCTGCATCGTTATCTCCCGCCGACGCCTGGGGATGATCATGAATACCGTCGTCCTGTTGCTGACCCGCGATCTGCGCGTGCACGATCATCCCGCGCTGGCCGCCTCCTGCGCCAACGCCGAACGGGTGGTCCCGCTGTTCGTCGCCGACCCGGCGTTGACCGTCCCGGGCAACCGCCGCCGCTTCCTGCTGGAGAGCCTGCAGGACCTCCGCGACGGCCTGCGCCGCCGGGGCGGCGACCTGCTGGTGCGCTCCGGCGACCCGGTCGCCGAGGCGGTGCGCACCGCCCGGAAGGTCGGCGCCGAGGGCATCGCGCTGACCGCCGACGTGTCGGCCTACGCGACCCGCCGCCAGGAGCGGCTCGCACGGGCCTGCTCGCGCGAGCGGCTGGCGCTCAAACTCTTCCCCGGCGTCACGATCGTGCCCGCCGGCGAGGTCACCCCGTCCACGGGCGGCGACCACTACAAGGTGTTCACCCCGTACTGGCGGGCCTGGCAGTCGTCGCGCTGGCGCGGCACGGTCGCCACCCCGCGCAAGATCCACCTGCCCGACGGCGTCACCGGCGACGACCCGCGCACCGTGCTCGGCGATGCGAAAAGCGAGTCGCCGCACCCGATGACCGGTGGCGAGAGCGAGGCGCTGCGCCGCGTCAAGAGCTGGAAGACCAAAGCCGCCGCGTACGCCGACCGGCACGACGACCTGCCCGGCGACGCCACCTCGCGACTGAGCCCGTACCTGCACTTCGGCTGCCTGTCCCCGCTCGCCCTGGCCACCGCCGACGGCATGCCCGAGGCGTACGTCCGGCAGCTGTGCTGGCGCGACTTCTACCACCAGCTGCTGGCCGCGTTCCCGAAGCTGCGCACGCAGGCCTTCCGGCCGGGCGCGCAGGAGCAGTGGCAGGACGACCCGGTGGCGTTGCAGGCGTGGCAGGCCGGCGAGACCGGGGTGCCCATCGTGGACGCGGGCATGAAGCAGCTGGCCGCCGAGGGCTGGATGCACAACCGGGCGCGGCTGGTCACCGCCTCATACCTGACCAAGACCCTCGGGCTGGACTGGCGCGACGGCGCGGCCTGGTACGACCGGATGCTGATCGACGCCGACGTGGCCAACAACTACGGCAACTGGCAGTGGGTCGCCGGCACCGGCACCGACACCAAGCCGTACCGGCGCTTCAGCCCGGACCGGCAGGCCGAACGCTTCGACCCCGACGGCGAGTACGTACGCCGCTGGACCTGAGCGGGCCGTCAGCCCGCCCGGCCGTAGCCCCACCCCATCCGGGACTTCATCGGCCCGGTCCCCGTGGCTGAGACGTGCGCGATCAGCACGGACCGCAGCGGCTCCGGCGGGTCGGGCCGGCCTTTCCACTCCAGGGTGGTGAACAGATCGGCGGCGCCGTCGAGCTGTTCCGGCGTGGGCGCGGCCAGCACCTCGAAGATCGACTCAACGGACTCCCGCAACAGCATCCGCTGCGGCGCGAGTTCATACCAGGGCGTGCCGCCCCCGGGCACCGGCGGGGCGTGCGGGGTGAAGCCTGCCCAGGCCAGTAGCACCGCGATCCGCTGCGCGGCATCCGGAAAGCGCACGGCGGTGAGTTCGGCGAGCCGCTCCTCCGCGTCGTCCTCCCGCTGGGACGTGGCCTCTGCGGCCTCGGTGAGCCCTGACGGGGCGGCCTGCACCCACGCGACCCGGCGGTACTCCTCCTGCGCCTCGTATTCCGCCAGCATCCGCTGGATCTCGCGGGGTCCGGTCAGACCGTGTTCGGCGAGCCAGTCCGTGAGCGCGGGGCCGTCCCGCAGGTCGGCGTCGCAGTCCCCGATGCCCCGCAGGCTGGTCTGGTGATGCAGGGTCCACTGAGCGATGTCCTGGCCGGCCGCGTCGCGCACGAGGATCGTCGGCGAGCCAAGGCACCGGCAAAGATCGCCCGTGCCGCCGTCCACGATGGCCAGGAGGTCGGCCAGCTCACCGATCTCGGCACCGGCGAGCGTGATGCGGTCGGCATCCGGTTCGTGTACTTGGTGCGGGGACGTCCCGACGATGACGACCCCTGCTGCTTCGCTCAGGACCCGTCGCAGGGCGGCCGTGGTGGGAGCCTCATCGTCGCGGATGCCGAGGGTGAAGTCGTCGCGGTGGCCGGTCACGGCGGGCAGCGTATCGCGGGTGGCGGAAAACGGAAGGTGTCAACCGTTGTGGGGCGGTCGGTTCAGGGATTCGTTGACTGAGCCGTGTTCTCCTCGGGCTTGTTGATCCACGCGGCTGCGGGTAGGGCAGGCGGTTGCGGGGTGCCGCGGACGAACCGTTCGGGGTTGCGGTCGTAGGCGGCGGCCAGGACGTCGGCGCGGACCTCGCGTACCCGGTCGGCGTGGCCGTGGTGGACGTCGTGCGGGGTGTGCCAGCCGATGCCGGAGTGTCGGTGGATGGTGTTGTACCAGGTGAAGAAGGTCCGGCAGTGGTTGCGGGCGTCCTGGAGGCTGCCGAAGCGGTCGGGGAAGTCCGGCCGGTACTTCAGCGTCTTGAACTGGGCCTCGGAGAACGGATTGTCGTTGCTGCACCGGGGCCGGGAGTGGGACTTGGTGACGCCGAGGTCGGCCATCATCTGCGCGACGGTCTTGGACGCCATGGAGGTGCCACGGTCGGCGTGGATGGTCAACTGGTCACGGCTGACGTTCTGCTTGGTGACCGCGTCGGCCAGGAGTCGTTCGGCCAGGGCGGCGTCCTCTCGTTCGGCGATCAGCCAGGCCACGGTGTAGCGGCTGTAGATGTCGATGACCGCGTAGAGGTGGTAGAACTCCCGCTTGGCCGCCCCGCGCAGTTTGGTGATGTCCCACGACCAGACCCGGTTGGGGGTGTCGGTGATCAGCTCGGGTTTGACCTTGGGCGGGTGGACGGCCTGGCGGCGGCGTTCGCGGACCTCTCCGTGTTCGCGCAGGATCCTGTACATGCTCGACACCGACGCAAGGTAGACGCCTTCGTCGAGCAGGGTGTGGTAGATCGCGGCGGGGGCCATGTCGGCGAAGTCGGGGCTGTTGAGCAGCGCCCGGACGCTGTCGCGCTCGGCCGTGCTCAGCGCACGCGGCTGGGGCTTGGGCGTTCGTGCCGGGCGTGGCGGCGGTGGGCTCTTGCGGTGGCGGCGGTAGTGGTTGGCCTGCGGCCGGCCGGTCGCCGCGCACGCCGCCCGGACCCCGATCAGCGGCGCCAACTCGGTGATCGCCGCCTCCACGGCGGTGTCGATCATCTGGTCTCGCCCGGCTCGGGCGCGCTGTCGGTGGCGAGCTGACCCAGCAGCGCGGAGAGTTTTCCCTGGACCTCGATCACCTTGCGGGCCTTGTCGAGCTCGGCGCGCAGTCGTTCGTTCTCGGCGCGCAGCCGCGCGGCCTCGCGTACCGCGGGGTCGGTCCTGGGTCGGCCGGCGGGCTTGGCCAGGGCCTCGCGGGCTCCTTGATCACGCTGGTGCTTCCACGCCGCGATCAGCGAGGTGTACAGGCCTTCGCGGCGCAGTAGGGCGCCCTTGCCGGCCTTATCGAGGGTTTCGTACTCGGCCAGGATCCGCGCCTTGTAAGCGGCCGGGTATGTCCTGGTCCGGGGCTTTGCCGGTACTTCGGGGTCGGGTACCGGGTGGTGCGATGTCACGGGGGTGGTTCTCCTTGCGCGCCCTCACGGGTCAAAGTTTCAGCAGGTCACCCTGCCTTCCCCAAGGATGACACAGAGGGAAACGAGGTGTCGGTGCGAGCGGCTACATCTTTTTTGATGTGGCCACATCAAAAAAGATGTAGCCGCAAACGGAACAGCATGTCCCAGCCGCGGTACCGGTTCCGACGCCGAGGGAGAACTCCCGGTCACGCTTCGACCTGCGAATACATGGGCGGTACGGGGCCGCGGGGACGACCATACGAAATGGATCTCTTGACCCCATCGGGTCGCCCGATCTCCGATTCGCTGTCTTGAACTGCCGAAACGCAGCCCAGTCCATGATCACTGACACCGTGATCATGGACTGGAGCAGGGTTCAGGCCGTGTGCGCGCCGGAGCGGGCCAGGTGCTCACGGGCCGCCGCGACCAGGGCCTTCGGGTCGTCGGCCCAGACCCGCACGTGGGTGACCGGCTCCGTCGGCCCCTTCGGGAGGTGGAACACGGTCGGCCCGCGCAGGACGACGTCCACGTTGGTCTGGCTCAGGATGACGATGCTCATCACGGTGCCGTCGGCGGTCTGCTCGTACTGGAACGTGCGGCTCGCCTGCAGGGAGCGGTTGCGGGCGCTCACCGAGACGACGTTCTCCCACGGAATCGGCAGCGTGATCGTCGCCGCGTGCCGCAGCCGCAGGCCGGACGGCACGACCAGGTGCGGGTGCACCTTCACCATGGCCAGCAGGCCGATCATCCAGGCCAGGCCGTACACGCCCACGAGCGCCAGCGCCAGCCGCGCGCTCTCCCACGGCAGCAGCAGGTCCACGGCCGGGATCTCGATCGCCGAGATCACGATGAACACCCAGATCACCGGCGTCATCGCCTTGGCGTAGCCGAACGCGGCACCGCCGTCCTCGGTCACCAGCGGGCGGCGCAGCACCCAGCGGTACAGGCTGCGCCACATGCCCAGCTCGTACGCGAACAACCGGCGGGTCAGCCGCCACGCCTGCTGCCATCGGGACAGGGAAGCGGGGGTCGTCATGAGGGCTCCTCGCCAGGGGTGGTGGTCAGGCCGACTGCGCGCAGCCGGTCCACGATCTCGTCGAGGCCGGCGCTCAGGCACTCGAACCGGTCCTCGGACATCCCGCCGAACAGCAGGTCGGCGAACCCGGCCTGCTGTCTCTCCATGTCGGCGACGACCGCCGCGCCGTGCTCGGTGAACGAGACGAGCAGCGCCCGGCGATCGGTGGGGTGCGGCTGCCGGGTCACGAAGCCGGTCGCCTCCAGCCCGTCCACCAGGCCGGTGACGGTGCGCGCACTCACCCCGAGCCCGTCGGCCAGCGCCCGCTGGGTGCTCGGCCCACTGCTGCGCAGCAGCCAGAGCAGGGTGGTCCGGGACGGGGTGAGCCCCTCTTTGGCCAGGCTCTCGGTCATGTCCTTGTTGAGCAGCACGACCAGTTCGAGCACGCGGTCGAGCGCCGCCAGGTGCCGCTGCTCGGCCACGGAGCCTCCCGAGATCGTGATGCACACTCACTATGTGCTAGGAACACAATGATGGCACATCACCATCTCTGGGGCAAGCGGGCGGGCACCGGCTGGATGTCCGGCCCCGCGCGCGGTACAGATGGCAGGGGCCGGCGGCGAGCACCGGCCCCGATCACCGAGGGAGCAGACATGCGCGTACCCGCGCTGGAGATCCGTGAGGCGGCCGACCGCCCGCAGGCGCTGGTGATCCTGCTGCACGGCGGGGCGACCGACGGGCACGGGCGGGCGCACCGCGGCCGAGCCGCCTACCTGCGCATGCTCCCGTTCCAGCGGGCCATGCCCGGCGACGTCACGGTGTGGCGACTGCGCTACCGCTTCCGGGGCTGGAACGGCGCGGCCGCCGACCCCGTGCGCGACCTGGAGTGGGCCCTGGACCAGGCCCGCAGCCGCCACCCGGGGCTGCCGGTCGTCCTCGTCGGACACTCGATGGGCGCTCGCGCGGCCCTGTGGGGTGCGGGCGATCCGCAGGTCATCGCCGTCTGCGCGCTCGCCCCGTGGATCGAGCCCGGCGACCCGGTCGCGCAGCTCGCCGGGCGCACCGTCCTGATCGCCCACGGCGACGCCGACCGGATCACCGACCCGGGCGCCTCCCGCCGGTACGCCGTCGCCGCGGAAAAGGCCGGAGCGGACGTCGCCTTCCTCGACGTCACCGGCGACGGCCACGGCATGCTGCGCCGTGCCCGATACTGGCACCGGCTCGTCGGCGACTTCGTCCGCGCGCACACCCCGCGCGGCGAGCCGGACCGGGTCCGGACAGCGTGATGCGGGCCGGGCGTCGTGCCCGGCCCGCATCGTGGCTGTGGTGTCAGTCGATGCGCGACCGCGAGGCGATCGGCGCGACCAGCGCGACGCCCAGCGCCGCGAATCCGATCTGGAAGAGGAGCTCCAGCCAGTCGACCCCGCCCGTGTTCGCCACGTCGAAGGCGCCCGCAACGAACGTGCCCAGCAGGGCCGCGACGACACCGATGACGATGGTCAGCCACAGCGCGATGGACTGCCGGCCCGGCAGGACCAGCCGACCGAGCACACCGATGACCAGACCGATGATGACGGCGGTGAAGATACCGGTGATTTCCACGGTGTTTTCCTTTCCCTGTCGTTGACACGGCGATGCCCGCAGCCCACGGACGCCAAACCAACACCTGCCCAGCGCCCGGGAAACCACGTGGCCGCGCCGAGCGCCGGAGCGCAGACTGCGGGGATGGACGAGGCTGCCGCTCGGCTGTACCGCTACATCGGCCCGCCCGACCTGCTCGCGACCGTCGACCCTGGACAGTCCGGTCGGCTGCTCGACTCCGCGCAGGCCGTGCGGGCCTGGGTGGCGCGGGTAGGCGGTGAGCCGTTCACCTATGTCGTCGACGCGTCCGGCCGGTTGCTGGCGGCGGACCGGCGCAGCGAGCACGTCGCCTGCGCGGGCGGCCATGACGTGCTGAGCGCGGGCGAGCTGTCACTGCGGCGCACGGCCACGGGCTGGGCCGTCGCCGAGGTCAGCAACCAGTCCACCGGGTACGCACCCGCGCCGGCGTCGTGGCCGGCGGTGGCCGCGGCGCTCGACCGCGCCGGGATCACCCACCCGGGCGGCTTCACCGCCGCGTTCGAGTTCCGCCGCTGCCCGGCCTGCGCCGCACTGAACCTGGTCAAGGACGGCGACTACACGTGCTGCCTGTGCGAGGCTCCGCTGCCCGCGCAGTGGCGCGGTTGAACCGGGCACAGACGAGGACGGGCCCCGGCTCGTGCGCCGGGGCCCGTCCTTCTCACATCGTCACCGGCGCTCGCGGTCGGCGTAGTACGTGCCGACCTGATCGCGGTACAGCGTTTCGTCGCGGAGGTCCGGGTCGTACTCCGGAGCGTCCTTGATCTCGGCCTTCGAGCGGTTGACGAACACCTTCTCCTCGGTCCAGTCGATGTTGTTCACGACTCCCGCGGGAAGCATCCGCTTGCTGCCGAAGATCCACGGACCGGTGTCGACCACGATGTAGCTGGAGCCGACGGCCCCGGTCGCTTCATCGATCTTGCCGATACCGCCGTCGACGGCCTCGACGTGGAAGCCGACGATCGAGCGGTCCCCGCCCTCGTCGGTCGTCTTGTAGTCGAGGTCCGCGCTGTAGCTCCACGGGTCCCAGGGGATCGGGTTCATGGCAGTCATGTCTTCCTCCTCCTCGTTGGACTGGTGCTGACGACGACCGCCTACCCGCTCCGCCGCCCGCCTAACCCGGCCGCACCCGCCCATGATCACCCGACTTGCCCGGCACCTGGGCGAATGAGCCGGCAAGATATCCACGATTGCCTGGCAACTCGGTGGATCACGGACGGTCGCGAGCGGCATATGGGCGATATGCATATTTCGTTCCTGGGCTGGGTACGACCCCCGCATGGCACGAACCGAGCGCGTCATCGACACCTCGCCCGAGCGCGTCTTCGCCGTCCTCGCCGACGGCTGGACCTACGCGGACTGGGTCGTCGGCACCGCGCACATCAGGGATGTCGACTCCTCCTGGCCCGCCCTCGGCAGCAGGCTGCACCACAAGGTCGGCCCCTGGCCGCTGTCGACCGCCGACGTCACCCACGTGGTGCGCTGCGAAGCGCCGTACCGGCTGGTGATGCGGGCCCGGATGTGGCCGCTCGGCGAGGCGGTCGCGGACTTCCGCCTGGTCCGCCTGGACGCCCACTCGACCCTGGTCACGCTCGTCGAGGACTTCACCCGCGGCCCGCTGCTCGCGATCCGCAACAAGCTGAACGACCTGCTGCTGCACGGCCGCAACAAGGAGGCGTTGGACCGGCTGGCCGACTTCGCCGAGAACCGCGAGAACACCTACGACGCCCGGGCCCTGGCCGAGGTAAGGCTGGAGCGCGTCGCCCGGCACTGACCGGGCGGGGCGGGTCGCGATACCCGGATCCGCCCGGCAGGGTGCATCATCTGCACATGCCCCTCCCGCCGCCCAGGCAGCTGGACTACTACCTGCTCGCCGCCGACGAGTCCGATCGCCCTGCGGCGGTCGTCGTCGAGGACCTGGTGCTGCGCGACGACGGCACCGCCATCGGCATCGACAACGTGACCTGGACGGCGACCGGCGGCTCGTGGCAGTGCACCCCGGCGCTCAGCCGAGACCTGCGCGCCGACGCGCGGCTTCGCGGGCGGGCACGCGCGGTCGACGCGGGCGCCGCCGAGACCGCGCTGCGCGAACTCGGCGGTCGCGACCTGCCGGACGAAGCGTGGCTGCGGGCGCGGTTCGGCGACTTCCTGCCACTGCCCTCGGCCCCGCTGCTGCGCCTCGGCCCGGCCCAGGCGCCGCCCGGCTTCCGAGATCGGCACGTGTACCGGATCCTGTTCGCGGGCGACCTGGACCGGCACGGGCTGCAGTGCCTGCGGCTGTGGTGGCGGCTGGACCCGGTCGAACCCGCCGCCGACCCGTCGGGCCGCCTCGTCGGGCGGGCCCGCCGCGAGGTAAACGGGCACGAGCTGACCTGGGAGCTGCGCCGTATCGGGCCGGGCCTCGGCTGGGCCGTCGACCTGACCGCGTGCCTGCGCGACGGACCCGCCACCGCGATACCCGCGCTGCTGGGCGATCTGCGACAGCTGGCCCGCGCCCACGGCCTGATCCCGGTGGCCGTCGAGCGCCTCGGCTGAACCCGGCGGCCTCCTGCCCACCTGACACCTGCCGGGCCGGATGCGAGGATGGGCGCATGTCAGCTCCCATCGTGGTGGCCGTCAGCCGGGACGCCGAACACCGGTTCAGCAAGCCGAACGCCGACGAGATCGAGCTGATCGCCGGGCTCGGCGTGGCCGGGGACGCGCACGCGGGCGTGACCGTGCAGCACCTGTCGCGGGTCGCCGCCGACCCGACCCAGCCCAACCTGCGCCAGGTCCACCTGATCCACGCCGAGCTGCACGACGAGGTACGCGAGCAGGGCTTCGCGGTCGCGCCGGGCCAGCTCGGCGAGAACATCACCACTCGTGGCCTGGACCTGCTGTCGCTGCCCCGGGGAACGGTGCTGCGCATCGGCCCGCAGGCCGTCGTCGAGGTGACCGGCCTGCGCAATCCCTGCGCCCAGATCGACCGCTTCGAGGACGGCCTGCTCAAGCAGGTCGTGTACCGCGACGAGGCGGGAGACCTGATCCGCAAGGCGGGCATCATGAGCATCGTGCTGGCCGGAGGACCGGTGCGCCCCGGCGACACGGTCACGGTCGAGCTGCCCGCCGAGCCGCACCTACCGCTCGAACGCGTCTGATCAAAGCCCGGCCGCGCGATGCCAGGCCCTCCTCGGCGTCGCGGCGGCATTCTCCGTTGCGGGCCCGGTCGCGGGGGACCGATCATGACCTGATGCAGCCCTCTGCGGATCCCGAGCGCCCCACCGAGGTGACCCTGCTCAGCCAGGCGGGCAACGCCGCTGTCGTGCACCTGCCCGGTCGGGCCTTCCCCGGCGTGAACCTCCAGGGCGACTCGCTGTCGGTGCTGCGTACGCAGCTGGCGGGCGCGGCGGGGACGCTGCGGGAGACTCCCGGCGACGCCGACGCCCTGGACGAGCTGGACGACGTCGTCAGAGAGCTGAACGCGCTGCTGGCCTACTACGAGCGGGTGCTCGCCCGGCACGGCATGCGTCGCCCCTATTAGGCCGCCGCCGGGCGGGTCCGCCGGTTTTCGGGCCGCCGGGCCGCAGAATCATGTCATGGCATACGGGGTGATTTCCGACGAAGCCTCCCATGAGCGGCTGGCGGTGCGGGTCGCCGGAGTCGTCCAGGGTGTGGGGTTCCGGCCGTTCGTGTACACCCTCGCGCAGCGGCTGCACCTGCGCGGGCACGTCGGCAACGACACCGAGGGCGTGTTCATCGAGGCCGAGGGGCCGCGGTCGGCGCTGGACGCGTTCCTGTGCGCGCTGGACCTGGAACGCCCGCCGCTGTCGGTGATCGACTCGATGACCGCCGCGCCGCTGCCGGTGACCGGCGCGCCCGGCTTCACCATCGTGGCCAGCGACGCGTCCGGCCCGCCAGCCGCGCAGGTCACCCCGGACGCCGCGACCTGCGAGGCCTGCCTGGACGAGACCACCGGCGGGGGCGGCCGCCGGCAGGGGTACGCGTTCACGAACTGCACCCACTGCGGTCCCCGGTTCACCATCGTGCGCGACGTGCCATACGACCGGCCGAACACGACCATGGCCGGGTTCGCCATGTGCGACGACTGCGCGAAGGAGTACGGCGACCCCGCCGACCGCCGCTTCCACGCCCAGCCCGTGTGCTGCCCGGCCTGCGGGCCCCGGCTCAGCCTGCTGGGCATGGACGGCAGCTCGGTGCTCACCGCCGGGGCCGACCCGGTCGCCGCGACCGCGCGGCTCCTGCGCGCCGGGGCCGTCGTCGCGATCAAGGGCCTGGGCGGCTACCACCTGGCCGTCGACGCGACGCACCCCGAGGCCGCCGCCCGGCTGCGCGCCGCCAAGCACCGCGAGGACAAGCCGTTCGCGCTGATGGTCGCCGACCTCGCCGAGGCGGCCGGGATCGCCGAGGTGGAGCCCGCCGCGGCACGCCTGCTGCGCCATCCGGCCCGGCCGATCGTGCTGCTGCCCCGCCGCACCCGCCGTCCGGCGCACCGCATCGCCGAGGCCGTCGCGCCGGGCTGTCGCGAGCTGGGAGTGATGCTGCCGTACACGCCGCTGCACCACCTGCTGCTCGCCACGATCGTCCGGCCGCTCGTGATGACCAGCGGCAACTCCTCCGACGAGCCGATCGCCTACCGCGACGACGACGCGATGGCCCGGCTGACCGGCATCGCCGACGTCGCGCTGACCCACGACCGGCCGATCCACCTGCGCACCGACGACTCGGTGGCGCGGGTGGTGCGCGGGTCGCCGATGCTGCTGCGCCGCTCGCGCGGGTACGTGCCGCGGCCGGTGCGGCTGCCGTGGAAGCTGCGCCGGCCGGTGCTGGGCTGCGGGGCCGCCCTGAAGAACACGTTCTGCCTGGCCCGGGGCGAGTTCGCGACGCTGTCGCACCACAT
Source organism: Catellatospora sp. NPDC049111 (assembly GCF_040648615.1). Taxonomy (NCBI): domain Bacteria; kingdom Bacillati; phylum Actinomycetota; class Actinomycetes; order Micromonosporales; family Micromonosporaceae; genus Catellatospora; species Catellatospora sp. NPDC049111. The sequence goes on from NZ_JBEZEB010000045.1 coordinate 50,805, forward strand.
CGGCGAGCTGTCGAACGCGGCGACGTTCCGCTCGTACACCGAGGGCGTCGGGCACCTGGAGCGACTGCTGGGCATTACGCCCGAACTGCTCGCGCACGACCTGCACCCGGACTACCCGTCGACGGCGTACGCGTTGGAGCGGGACGGGGTGGAGCTGGTCGGGGTGCAGCACCACCACGCGCACATCGCGTCCTGCCTGGCCGAGCACGCGGAGCAGGAGGCGGTGATCGGGGTCGCGTTCGACGGGCTGGGCTACGGCGACGACGGCACGCTGTGGGGCGGCGAGATCCTGGTGGCGGATCTGGCGGCGTACACCCGGGCGGGTCATCTGGCCGCGGTGCCGATGCCCGGCGGCGCGGCGGCGGTGCGCGAGCCCTGGCGCATGGCGCTGTCCTACCTGGACGCGCTCGGCGGCGAGCTGCCCGACCTGCCGGTGGCGGCGCGGCACGCGGCGGCCTGGTCGACCCTGCGCGACGCGGCGCGGGCGGGGGTGAACGCGCCGCTGACCTCCAGCGCGGGGCGGCTGTTCGACGCGGTCGCGGCCCTGCTGGACCTGCGCGACGAGGTCACCTACGAGGGCCAGGCCGCCGTGGAGCTGGAGCAGGTGGCACGGCGCGGCGAGGTCGCCGGTTACCCGGCGGAGATCACCGAGGACGCGGTGCTGTCGCTGAGCGGCGCCGACCTGGTCCGCGCGGTGCTGGCGGACCGGCTGGACGGGGTGCCGGTGGCGGAGATCGCCGCCCGGTTCCACGCCGGCGTCGCCGACCTGATCGTGAACGCCTGCCTGCTGGTACGCGAACGCCACGGCCTGCACACCGTGGCGCTGTCCGGCGGCGTCTTCCAGAACACGCTGCTGCTCGGCCGGACCCTGGACGGGCTGACCCTGTCCGGTTTCCGGGTGCTCACCCACCGCCAGGTCCCGCCCAACGACGGCGGCATCAGCCTCGGCCAGGTCGCCGTGGCCGGCGCCCGCGACCGCCGCTGACCACGGCCCCTGCCTGCTCCCGGCCTTGCTCGGTAAGGAAGGGCACCTTCACATCGCTATGTGTTGTAGAAGGTGCCCTTCCTTACCGCGCAGGGAGGTTGACCTTGCTTACTTGATGTTGACCTTGCCTACTTCATGAGGCGTTGGACGCCGTCGAGGATGACATCGAGGCCGAAGGCGAAGGCGTGGGCGGGGTCGGCGGAAGCCTGGTAGACCTGGCTGCTGGCCTCGCCGACGCGGCCGGCGACCGGGAAGTCGTGGCCGGCCATGACGCGCTCCAGGACGGGGGCGGTGGCCCGCCACCACTCCTGCTCGTCCAGACCGGATTCGCGCTGCGCGCGGACCAGCCCCGCGTGGCTGCGGGCGACGCCTTCGACGTGGGTCAGCACGAGGGTGAGCACGGAGTCCATCTGCAGGTCGGTCAGGCCGATGCCGTCGAGCACCCGCAGCTCCGCCTCGTACTTCAGGACCGCGTTCGGGCCCAGGGTCGGGCGGCCGCCGGTGGCGTCGAGCAGCCAGAGGTGGCGCAGGCTGATGTCCCAGTTGCGCTCGGCGACATAGCGCAGGCCCTCGCGCCATCCGCCATGTCCGGACGGGTCGTCGACGCCGGTGTACAGCTCGCCGAGCACCGTGTCGACCATGAGGTCGTTGAGTTCGGCCTTGCCGGGCACGTGGGTGTAGAGCGACATGGTCCCGGACCCGATCTTGTCGGCGACCCGGCGCATGGTGGCCGCCTCCAGGCCCTCGGCGTCGGCGAGTTCGATCGCGGCGTCGACGATCGCGCGGACCGTCAGGCCTGACCGGCCGGGCCGGGTGTGCGAGCCCCACAGCAGCGCGAGACTGCGACCTGGGTCACTTTTGCCGCTCACGGGAACACTCCACCTCGTTTTATCAGTTGGCGTACGTCGTACGGTACAGGCTACGCTTGCGAGCCGCTCTCACCCCAATCCCGGAGGTCTGCCCGTGACCACTGCTGACTACGGCTTCATCCAGGTACGCGGAGCCCGCGAGAACAACCTCAAGGACATCAGTCTCGACATCCCGAAGCGTAAGATCACACTCTTCACGGGCGTGTCCGGTTCGGGCAAGTCGTCGCTGGTGTTCGACACCATCGCCGCCGAGTCGCAGCGCCTGGTCAACGAGACCTACACGGCGTTCCTGCAGTCGCTGCTGCCCGGCTACGGCCAGCCGGACGTGGACTCGCTGGAGAACCTGTCCGCCGCGATCATCGTCGACCAGAAGCGCCTGGGCGGGAACTCCCGGTCCACGGTCGGCACGGTCACCGACGCGTACTCGATGCTCCGGCTGATCTTCGCCCGGCTCGGCTCGCCCGCCGTGGCCAACCCGGGCGTGCTGTCGTTCAACGACCCCAACGGCATGTGCCCGGACTGCGAGGGCCTCGGCGACGTCGCGTCGATCGACGAGGACGCCATCGTCGACCGGGACAAGTCGCTCAACGAGGGTGCGATCCGGCTGTCCGGCTTCAACGTGGACAGCTGGTTCTGGGCGATCATCACCCAGTCCGGCTTCTTCGACAACGACAAGAAGCTGCGCGACTACACCGCCGACGAGTGGCACCGGCTCATGTACCTGCCCGAGGCGAAGGTCAAGCTGGCCACCCCGGCGGGCAGCATGAACTCCACCTACGAGGGCCTGGTGCCCAAGTTCAAGCGGCTCTACCTGAGCAAGCAGACCGAGACCACGGCCCCCCACATCCGGGCCGCGATCGAGCGCGTCGCCACCCGCTCGGCCTGCCCGGCCTGCGGCGGAGCCCGGCTCAACGCCGCCGCGCTGGCCTGCCGCATCGACGGCCGCAACATCGCCGAGTGCGCCGCGATGGAGGTCGCCGACCTCGCCGCGTTCATCCGCGGCGTCGACGCGCCCACCCTGGCCCCGATGCTGAACTCGCTGGCGGCCCGGCTCGACAACCTCACCCACATCGGGCTCGGCTACCTCAGCCTCAACCGGCCCAGCGCCACCCTGTCCGGCGGCGAGTCGCAGCGGGTGAAGATGGTCCGCCACCTCGGCTCCAGCCTGACAGACATGACGTACGTCTTCGACGAGCCGAGCGTCGGGCTGCACCCGCACGACGTGCACCGCCTCAACGAGCTGCTGGTACGCCTGCGCGACAAGGGCAACACCGTGCTCGTCGTCGAGCACCGGCCCTCGGTCATCGCCATCGCCGACCACGTGGTGGACATGGGCCCGCGCGCCGGGCGCGACGGCGGGCAGGTCGTCTACTCCGGCGACCTGGCCGGGCTGGCCGCCTCCGGCACGCTCACCGGCGAACACCTCAGCCGCCGGCAGGCGCTGAAGCCGAAGGTGCGCACCGCCACCGGCGAGCTGGTCATCAAGGACGCGGCGCTGCACAACCTCAAGGGCGTCACCGCGGCCATCCCGCAGGGCGTGCTGACCGTGGTCACCGGGGTGGCCGGTTCCGGCAAGAGCTCGCTCGTCCAGGGCTGCCTGCCCCGGCATCACCCCGACGCGATCTTCATAGACCAGCGGCCGATCCGCGGCTCCAAGCGTTCCACCCCGGCCACCTACACCGGAGTGCTCGACCCGATCCGCAAGGCGTTCGCCAAGGCCAACGGCGTCAACGCGGCCCTGTTCAGCGCCAACTCCAAGGGCGCCTGCCCGCAGTGCCAGGGCATCGGCCTGCTGTACACCGATCTGGCCTTCATGGACCCGGTGGTGAGCACCTGCGAGGCCTGCGACGGCCGCCGCTTCCTGCCCGGGGTCCTGGAGCACACCCTGCGCGGGCAGAACATCAGCGACATCCTGCGCATGCAGATCACCGAGGCGGCGTCGTTCTTCACCGAGAAGGCGATCAAGCCGACGATGACCGCCCTGGTCGACGTCGGCCTCGGCTACCTGACCCTGGGCCAGTCCCTGGACACCCTGTCCGGCGGCGAGCGCCAGCGCCTCAAGCTCGCCACCGAGCTGGGCAACACCTCTCGCGTCTACGTGCTCGACGAACCCACCACCGGCCTGCACATGAACGACGTCGACAACCTCATCGGGCTGCTGGACCGCCTCGTCGACGGCGGCAGCACGGTGATCGTCATCGAGCACAACCTCGACGTCGTCTCCCGCGCCGACTGGATCATCGACATGGGCCCCGGCGCTGGCCACGACGGCGGCCGCATCGTGTTCGCGGGCACCCCGCACGACCTGCTGGCCGACCAGCGTTCGCTGACCGCGGTCCACCTGCGCGAGCACCTGAGCTGACGCACGCCACCGGCACGGCGGCCGGGGACAGCGAAAGGAGCGCACGCGTACGACACTGTCCGGATGATCACTGCCAGTCCGCAACCAGCCCCGCCACCTGCCGAGCCGATCGACGAGGGCTGGTACCCCTTGCTGCGGTTCTTCCTGGTGCTCGGCTGGCTCGGCACGGCGCTGCTCATCCTCGTCGGGTCGGCCGCCGCGAACGGCAGGGTGCGATTCGTGTCGTGGGACGAGCGGCTTCAGTTCCACGACGGCACTGTCATCGCCCTGAACGTGCTGCTCGGGATACAGGTCTGCGGCGCGCTCGCCGTGTGGCGGATGCGCCGCAGACCACGCCGCGCAGCCGCCCTGGCCGTCGCAACGGCGGTGCTCGCGCTGGCCACCATCGGGCTGCGTACGCCGCTGACCCGGCCGGAGGACGCCCGGCCCGAACCCGTGCCGGCGTGGACCGGGTGCGTGTCGGTCAGCGGTGGACGCAACACCTGCCCGGGTGGCTGACCCCAGTCCCGCTGCGGGCGGACCTGCGCCCGCGACGGGGCCACGGCTGGCTGACCGAGCCGGCCGGCTCCATCAGTCAGCCTGCCCCGCGGCCGGGTCGGCCGGGGGCACGGCAGGCTCAGGAGCCGGCCAGGCAGTCGGCTCCGCCACGGCGACCGCGACGGCGGCGGGGACCGGCTCCGCCGGGACGGCCGCCGCGGGCAGTGCCATGGTCAGCCTGCTGTGGCCGAGGTGGGCCGCAGCCGCGGCTTCGTGGTATCTGTCCAGCTCGGCGAGGAACTCCTCGGATCGGTAGAGGGTGCCGTCGACGACCGGGCCCGACCGTCCTTCGAGCACCGCGACCACGTCGTCGCCGGTGAGCGTCTTGTGTGTCTCCAGCGCGTGGGCCAGGGCGAGCACGTCGCGGCGGTGCTGGGCGAGCAGGTCCGCCGTACGGGCCAGCAGGTCGCCGAGCATGTCCTCGATCCGGTCGGCCAGCGCGTGGCGCACCTCGGCCTCGGTGTCCTGGCCCTTCTTGCGCCGGCCGCCCTGCCCGCCGCCGGGTGCGCCGACCTCCAGTCGCTTGGCGGTCGAGTACGACGACACGGTGCCGCCCATGCCCCAGAAGCCCTCCATGAACGACGCGACCGTCGTCGCCGACTCCAGGTCCCCGGAGACGCCGGACGAGCTGTCCCCGCCGAAGAACATGCGCTCGCCCGCCAGCGACGCCAACGACACGCAGATGTCGGACTCGTACTCGGTGCGCCACCGGGTGAACTGGTCCTCGGGCGGGATGCTGGCGACCATGCCGAGGTAGTCGCTGCCCTTCTCGATGGTCGCGATGTCGATCTCCATGTGGTGCCGGGTGCGGTACGCGATCACCGCGTGGCAGGCCTCGTGCACCGCGACGGCGTGCCGTTCCCGCTCGATGTACTCGACGTCCTCGGGCGGCCCGAGTTCCTTGAGCTGCTTGGCCCGCATCACGTCGCGCCAGGCGATGACCTCGCGCCCGTCCCGGATCGCGGTGATCAGCGCCTCGTTGATCAGGTCCTTGATGGTCGCGCCGGTGGCGTACGGCGTGATCGTCGCCAGCTTGTCGATCTCGGCGGCGGTCAGCTCGTGGCGCACCTTGCCCAGGTAGCCCTCGTAGGTGCGGACCCGGCCCGCCTTGCTCGGGTAGCCGACCTTGTAGATGCGGTCGATGCGGCCCGGCCGCAGCAGCGCCTCGTCGAGCGCCTCCGGCAGGTTGGTCGCCATCATCACCAGGATGCGGTATCGCGGCGGCGGCTTCGGGCGCATGCCCAGCACCCGGCGCACGTACCGGTTGACGAAGCCGCGCGGCTTCTTCAGCCCGGACAGCTCGGTGAGCAGGGCCTGCAGGGTGCCCATGCCCCCGCCGTTGTTCATGCCCGCACCCATCACGAACCGGTGGCGCCGCGCCGGAGCCGGAGCCGGTTCGGCCGCGGCGTTCCTGGCCAGCCGCCACTGCGTCTCCGGGGACAGCCAGCCGAAGCCGTGGCAGCCGGGGCCGGCGGTGAACGCCGGGGTCATGCCGCGCGGGAAGCCGGGGCCGCCCTGGGCGAGCTGGCCGCGGCTGCCGAGCGAGTCGGCCTCGTCGAAGAAGACGATCACGCCGCCGTAGCGCAGCGCCAGCTTGCGCAGCTTGCGGAACAGCGACTTCACCTTGAGGATGCCGACGCCCATGAACATGTTGGTGAACGCGCCGGGGTCGACGAACACGTACGGCTTGCCGGTCTCCCCCGCGACGGCCTCGGCCATCAGCGTCTTGCCGGTGCCCGGCGGCCCCCACAGCAGCAGGCCGGACGGCACGTAGCCACCCTTGGCCTCGATCGCGTCGGGCTGCTCCAGGAAGACGATGTTCTCCCGCACCCGCGCCAGCACGTGGTCCTGGCCCCACACGTCGGTGAACCGGGTCTTGATGTCGTCGGGGTAGTACACCTCGACGCCGCCCCGGGACAGGAACCAGAAGATGGCGACGAACTGCATCACGACGATGAACAGGATGAACACCATCTGCACGACGAAGGGCATCAGCGCCCACAGGATCGCCGGGGCCTGGAACAGCGCCAGCACCGGCGAGGTGTCCAGCACCGCGCCGGCCACGAAGGCGAACACGACGATCCAGAAGATCCACTTGAGGATGCGGGCCAGCCGGAACCTGGTCCAGTCGGACAGCCTTCGCCGGGAGAAGCGGTCGAAGCCGCCGAACACCCGGTGGCTCCAGAACCGGTGGTATCCCGCCCAGTGCTCGCTGACTCCGAAGTGCAGCTGCCGCAGCAGTTCCAGCCCGGCCAGGATCAGCAGCCAGCGCGACTCGACCAGGTGGATGCGGGTCGCCTCCACGAACGGCATGCCGCCCGGGAAGTCGGCCATCTCCGCCCACACCAGCACCAGCCAGGCGACAGCGAACAGGAACAGGAACTTGATCCGGTCCCAGAACGGCAGCTTCTTGCGCTTGGGACGCTCCTCGACCCGTGCGGGCTCACCCGGCGGGCGCAGGCCCTCGACCGGCTCGGCAGACACGTCGCTCATGGCTCGCTCGCTCATGCCACGCTCCTGACCGTGAAGGACTGCACCAGCGCGTCGAGTTCCGCCGCCCGTGCGCGGTAACACGAGGCCGAGCAGCGCACGATGAACTGGTACAGCCGCCGCCCGGCGTCGTCGACGTAGACGGTCTGGTCGAACGTCTGCAGCCCGCCGCCGCCGGGGCTGTAGTTGAAGATCGAACGCACCCCGCGCACCGTGCCCTCGGTCGGCAGGATCTCGTCGGAGACCAGCTCGAAGCCCTGGAACACCGGGTTCTGCGCGTTGTCCGCGCGGGCCGAGTCGGTGACCGGCAGCAGCAGGTCACGGGCTCCGTTCAGGGACACCGCGTTGATCTCGTTCTCGGACAGCCGGCGCACCATCGCGTACACGAAGGGCTCGTCGCCGGTGCCGAGGAACAGGTGCAGCGCCTGCGGGACGATCGAGGCGTCGTAGCCGACCGACCAGATCCGCTCCCGCCGCGCCGCCGCGGCCACCGAGTCGGGGTCCTCCCCGGACAGCATCCAGTCCATCGCCTCGTGCTCGATGCGCTGCCAGCCGTGGGGAACCTTGAAGTAGACGCCGTCGTCGGCGTTCTTGACGTACTCGAACTCCGGCGCGCCGCACCCGCCCAGCACGAGCGCCGCCGTCGTGAGGAGGGCGGCCAGCGCCGCCCGTATTCCCGCTGCCTGCCGCCTGTCCTTCATGACGCGCCCCCACCGCCGTCGGGCTGTCCTGATCGGTCACTGCTCACGTGCGGGCGACGACACCTACGGCGGTGTCACCGACCGGCACGGTTGGCTGTCGGTGCTCCTGTAAGGAGTATGGAGGCGGCACGTCCGGAAGCAGAATAGCTGCACAGTCGTCAATGTCGACCGCACACCCGATGGTGCGATCGATACATGTGCCTGATTATCTTCGTGGTCGCCCGGACTCCTTACCGCAGCGGCCGTCCGGTGCGCGGCCGCGCCTTGATCGTCCGACTTGCCTGGCACCTGTGCGTATCTTGAGCGCGAATACCCACAGGTGCCAGGCAAGTCGAGCGATCTTGCGGCGTGCGCCGCGACGCGGTCCACGTGATGCGGACCGCGGGGCGGGGTCGGCGGGGCGGTCAGGTCAGGTTGGGTCGGAGCCAGCGTTCGGCGTCGGCGAGGTCGGCGTCGCGGCGGCCGGCGTAGTCTTCGAGCTGGTCGCGGCCGATGCGGCCGACGGTGAAGTAGCGCGAGTCCGGGTGCGCCAGCATCAGGCCGCTGACGGCCGCCGCCGGGGTCATCGCGTACGACTCGGTCAGGCCCATGCCGATCTTCTCCGCGCCGAGCAGGTCGAACAGCTCCCGCTTGAGGGTGTGGTCGGGCGTGGCCGGGTAGCCGAACGCGGGCCGGATGCCGCGGAAGCGCTCGGCGTGCAGGTCCTCGATGGCCGGGTCGGCGTCCGGCTCGTACCAGTCGCGCCGCGCCTGCAGGTGCAGGTGCTCGGCGAACGCCTCGGCGAGCCGGTCGGCGAGCGCCTTGACCATGATGGCCCGATAGTCGTCGTGCTCGGCCTCGTACTTCGCCGCAAGCTCGTCCGCGCCGTGGATGGCGACGGCGAACCCGCCGATGTGGTCGCCGGCCGGGGCCAGGTAGTCGGCCAGGCAGCGGTTGGGCCGCCCGGCGGGCTTGACGGTCTGCTGGCGCAGCATCGGCATCCGGGCCTCGCCCTCGATGACGATGTCGTCGCCGTCGGCGTGGGCGGGCCAGAAGCCGTACACGCCCTGGGCGCGCAGCGAGCCGTCCGCGATGATCTGGTCGAGCATCGTGTTGGCGTCGTCGAACAGCTCCCGGGCCTGCGGCCGCTCCAGGATCGCCGGGTACTTGCCCTTGAGCTCCCAGGCCAGGAACAGGAACTGCCAGTCGATCATCGTGCGCAGCTCGGCCAGGCTGGGCGTGACCTCGCGCAGGCCGGTGAAGGCGGGCACGGGCAGCTCGGTGAAGTCGGGCCGCTCGGCGTTGGCGCGGGCCTGCTCGAGGGTCAGCAGCGGCTGGCGGGTCTTGTTGGCGTGCTCGTCGCGCAGCCGGGCCTGCTCGGTGCGGTTGTGCTCGGCCAGCTCCTCGGCCTTCGCGGGGTCGAGCAGCTGCGACACGACGCCGACGACGCGGGAGGCGTCGAGCACGTGCACGGTCGCCGACTCGTACGCCGGGGCGATGCGCACCGCCGTGTGCTGCCGGGACGTGGTGGCCCCGCCGATCAGCAGCGGCAGCTTGAGGCCGCGGCGCTGCATCTCCTGCGCGACGGAGACCATCTCGTCCAGCGACGGGGTGATCAGCCCGGACAGGCCGATCACGTCCGCGCCCTCGGCGACCGCCGTGTCGAGGATCTTCGCCGCGGGCACCATCACGCCGAGGTCGACGACCTCGTAGTTGTTGCAGCCCAGCACCACGCCGACGATGTTCTTGCCGATGTCGTGCACGTCGCCCTTGACCGTGGCGAGCACGACCTTGCCCTGCCCGCGCTGGGCCTCGGCCCTGCCTTCGCGGCGGGCCTGCTCCTTCTCGGCCTCCATGTACGGCTCCAGGTAGGCCACCGCGCGCTTCATCACCCGGGCGCTCTTGACCACCTGCGGCAGGAACATCTTGCCCGCGCCGAACAGGTCGCCGACGACCTTCATGCCGTCCATCAGCGGGCCCTCGATGACTTCGAGCGGCCGGTCCACCTGCTGCCGGGCCTCCTCGGTATCCTGCTCGATGTAGTCCACGATGCCGTGCACCAGCGCGTGCGACAGCCGCTGCGCGACCGGGGCCTCGCGCCACGACAGGTCGGCGACACGCTTGGTGGCTTCGCCGCTGACGGTGCCCGCGTACGCGACGAGCCGGTCGGTGGCGTCGGGGCGGCGGTCGAAGAGCACGTCCTCGACGAGGTCGCGCAGCTCGACGGGGATGTCCTCGTACACGGCGAGCTGTCCGGCGTTGACGATGCCCATGTCGAGTCCGGCGCGCACGGCGTGCAGCAGGAACGCCGAGTGCATCGCCTCGCGGACGACGTCGTTGCCGCGGAACGAGAACGACAGGTTCGAGATGCCGCCGCTGGTCCGCGCCCCCGGGCAGCGCGCCTTGATCAGCGGCAGCGCGTCGATGAACGCCTTGGCGTAGCCGTTGTGCTCGGCGATGCCGGTGGCCACGGCCAGCACGTTCGGGTCGAAGACGATGTCCTCGGCGGCGAAGCCCGCCTTCTGCGTCAGCAGGTCGTACGCCCGCCCGCAGATCTCGACCTTGCGCTCGACGGTGTCGGCCTGGCCCTGCTCGTCGAAGGCCATCACGACGACGCCCGCGCCGTAGCCCTGGATGCGTCGGGCGTGGTCGAGGAAGACCTCCTCGCCCTCCTTGAGGCTGATCGAGTTGACCACACCCTTGCCCTGCACGCACTTGAGGCCGGCTTCGAGCACGGACCACTTCGAGCTGTCCACCATGATCGGGATGCGAGCCACCTCGGGCTCGGTCGCGATCAGGTTGAGGAACGTGGTCATCGCCAGCTCGCTGTCGAGCAGGTCGGCGTCCATGTTCACGTCGAGCAGGTTGGCCCCGCCGCGCACCTGGTCCAGCGCCACGTCCACGGCGCCCTGGTGGTCGCCGGCCTCGATGAGGCGGCGGAACTTCGCCGAGCCGGTCACGTTGGTGCGCTCGCCGATCATGACGAAGCCGGTGTCGGGGCCGATCGCGAACGGCTCCAGGCCGCTGAACCGGGTCGCCTTCGGCACCCGCGGCACCTCGCGCGGCGGCAGGCCCTTGACGGCCGCCGCGACCTGCGCGATGTGGTCGGGCGTGGTGCCGCAGCAGCCGCCCGCGATGTTGATCAGGCCGGACGTCGCGAACTCGCCCAGCAGCGCGCCGGTCTCCTCCGGCGTCTGGTCGTAGCCGCCGAACGCGTTGGGCAGCCCCGCGTTGGGATGGCTGGCGACGTAGACCCCGGCGAGGCGGGACAGCTCCTGCACGTGCGGGCGCATCTCGGTCGCGCCCAGCGAGCAGTTCACGCCGACGGCCAGCGGATTCGCCCGCTCGATCGAGCGCCAGAACGCCTCGACGGTCTGCCCGGACAGGGTGCGGCCGGACAGGTCGACGATGGTCACCGAGATCCACAGCGGCAGCTCCGGCGCGACCGCGCGGGCGGCGGCGATGGCGGCCTTGGCGTTGAGCGTGTCGAAGATCGTCTCGATGAGCAGGATGTCGACACCGCCCTCGGCGAGCGCTGCGATCTGCTCGACGTACGTGGCGAAGACCTGGTCGTAGGAGGCGGTCCGGTAGGACGGGTCGTCGACGCGCGGGGACAGCGACAGCGTCACGTTGAGCGGGCCGACCGAACCGGCGACGAAGCGCCCGCCGAACTCGTCGGCGGCCTGCCGCGCCAGCTGCGCGCCGCGCAGGTTCATCTCCCGCACGTGCGCCTGCAGGCCGTAGTCGGCCTGCGCGATGCCGGTCGCGGTGAAGGTGTTCGTGGAGGTGATGTCCGCGCCCGCGGCGAGGTAGCGCCGGTGCACGTCGAGAATCAGGTCGGGCCGGGTCAGGATGAGCACGTCCGGGTTGCCGGTGACGTCGTTCGGGTGGTCGCCGAAGCGGTCGCCGCGGTAGTCCTCGGGGGTCAGGCGGGCGTTCTGCAGCATGGTGCCCCACGCGCCGTCGAGCACCACGATCCGCTCGTCGAGCAGCTTGCGCAGCTCCTGCACGCGGGTGGCGGGGGAAGAAGACCGGCTCAACGCGAACACCTCCGAAAGAACTCTCGGAGGCGCCCTTGCAACGGTGGATCCAGCCGAGCGTGGCGGGCTGTGCCCGTTGCAGCGCCTCTCGACCTGAACACGAAGTTTACCGTCCGACCCCCGCCCCGCGATCACGGCACCGCCCGCGTCCCGGTCTGCGGGACGCCGACGGCCGTTCACCCTCGATCATCCGACTTGCCAGGCACCTGGGCGTATCTTGATCCGCCTTTCGCCCACCTGCCTGGCAAGTCCGACGATCTTCGAGCCTGTCCCACGATGCGGAAGAACGCCTCCGCCGAACACAACGCCGCCGGAGGCGTTCTTCGTTCCTGGCCGGGCGAGCCGGTCAGGCGAGCGGGCGCAGGGCGTCCACCAGCGGGGTGGTCGGGCGGCCGGCCAGGCGGGACAGGTCGCCGGTGGTCAGGGCGAGCGCGCCGTCGCGGATGTCGGCGTCCACGGCCACCAGGAAGCCGGCCGTGCCGGCGTCCAGGCCCGCCTCGGTGAGCAGGTTCAGGTGCTCCTCGGACGAGACGCGGCGGTAGACCACGTCGCGGCCGAGCACGGTCGCGAACGCGGCGGCCAGCTCGTCGAAGTCCCAGGCGTGGTCGCCGGACAGCTCGTAGACCGCGTTCTCGTGGCCCTCGCCGGTGAGCGCCGCGGCGGTGGCGGCGGCGTAGTCGGCGCGCGTCGCGCTGGCGACCCGGCCGTCGCCGGCACTGGACAGCACCACGCCCGCGGCACGCGCCTGGACCAGGGCGGGCGCGTAGTTCTCGGTGTACCAGCCGTTGCGCAGCAGGGTGAACGGCAGGCCCGAGGCGCGGATGGCCTGCTCGGTCGCGACATGGTCGGGGGCGACCGGGAGCGGGGAGTCGGCCGCGTTCAGCACGCTGGTGTACGCCAGCCGGGCCACCCCGGCGGCCTTCGCCGCGTCGATCACGGCCTGGTGCTGGGCGACCCGGCGGCCGACCTCGCTGCCCGAGACCAGCAGCAGGGTGTCCCCCTCGGTCAGCGCCGCCGACAGGCTCGCCGGGTCGTCGTAGTCGAAGCGGGCGACCCGTACGCCGCGCGCGGCCAGGTCGCCGAGCCGGCTCTCGTCGCGCGCCCCGGCCACGATCTGCCCGGCCGGCACGCCCCGGTCCAGCAGCGCGGCGACCACGAGCCGCCCGAGCTGCCCGGTGGCCCCACTGATGACTATCGACATGTTCTCTCCCGAACGGCATGGCGGCGCAGGGCACGATCGCCCAGGCCGCGAAGGGTATTCACGAAACGGGGACAACTCCCCGGTTGATCCCGACCGTAGCACAACCGGGGACCAATCCCCACTTCGCTATGCTGGGACCATGGCCACCCACGCCCCCCGCGCCGACGCCGAGCGCAACCGCCGCCGGCTGATCGAGGCGGCGCTGGCCGTGTTCAGCGAGCGCGGGCTGGACGCCCCGCTCGATGAGATCGCGCGCCGGGCCGCGCTGGGCAACGCCACGCTCTACCGGCACTTCCCCACCCGCCGGGACCTGATCTCCGCCGTGTACGCCGAGACGCTCGACGAGATCGTGCTGGCCGCCGAGCACGCCGCGCACCAGCCGGACGCCTGGACCGCGTTCCACGACCACCTGGTCTACCTGTGCGGCGTGCAGTCGCGGTGCCGGGCGACGTCCGACCTGCTGACCGCCGCCGTGTCCGGCGTGCCGGGGCTCGACGCGCTGCACGACCGGGCATACCAGGGGCTGCAGCGGCTCATCGAGCGCGCGCAGGCGGCCGGCGAGCTGCGCCCGGAGTTCCGGCACGAGGACGTGGTGCTGATCCTGATGGCCAACGCCGGGCTGATCGAGCGCACCGCCGAGGCGGCGCCGGACGCGTGGCGGCGGCAGCTCGCGTACACCCTCGACGGGCTGCGCGCCCCGGGCCGCACACCCGCCCCGCCGAGCCCCGGCGTGGACCGGGTGGTGGACGCGATGCGCGATCGCGGGCGGCGTTTCAGCGGCGACCCGGTGCGGTGACATCACTGTCCGTGTTCAGACGGGGCGCCACAGGGCATCGACCGTCACCGAAATGATTTCGGCACATTCCGAAAGCGTTGCGGTCGCAGGTGATACGGCATGGCCGAATTTGCCTGTATGCATGCCGTTGACATCGATCAGACCCTCTGCCTGAATAGACCGAAAGCGTTTTAGATCGTCTTCGGTCGATCGTTCGGTGGCAGTTCACCGCCTGCCGCGCTCCACACGCACGGTGACGGTTTCACCGTGCCTGCTTCCCGTTTCCGCCGACGCGTGTCGCCCGGACGCGCTCGCCGAAAGGACGCCGATGCACCCCTCCCCACCACCCCGCCGCCGATGGCCGGTCATCGTGGTGACCCTGCTGGCCCTCAGCGCCGCCGCCCCCGCCTCGGCCAAACCGGTCGGCGCGTCGGACGGCGCCGCCCCGGCCGTCCAGGCCCCCGGCATGGTCTACACCGGACTGGCCGCCGAGCGCACCGGCGCGTGCGCCGGCATGTACCGCATCGTCGGCATCACCTCGACGATGTGCACGCACGGCCCCGACCCGGCCCCGGCCGGACTGTCGGTCGCCCGTTCCATCGCGCCGCTGCAGGCGCGGACCGCCGCCCCGTCCGCGCTGGCGGTCTGCGAGGGCGACGGCACCTCCGGCCGCCGCGTCGAGGTGCTGTACGTCCGCGGCAGCACCAGCCGCTACAACCAGTATCTGGAGACGTTCCGGCAGCTCGCCGAGCAGGTCGACGTCATCTTCAACGAGAGCGCCAAGGCCACCGGCGGCGAGCGGCACGTCCGTTACGTCACCGAGAGCGTCAACGGCGCGTGCCGCCCGGTCGTGCGCGACGTGCAGATCCCGGACTCGGCGCTCAACGCCGACGACTGGGCCCCGCTGCTCAACGCCGTCAAGGCCGCCGGCTACGCCCGCACCGACCGCAAGTATCTGCAGTTCGTCGACGCGAACATCTACTGCGGCATCGGCGGCTTCGCCGGGGACACCCGCAAGAGCGACGCCAACCGGTCCAACACCGGTCCGGAGTACGCCCGCGCCGACAACGGCTGCTGGACCGCCGGGGTCGCCGCGCACGAACTCGGGCACACGCTCGGCGCGGTGAACAACAACGCCCCCAACGCCTCCGGCGCCGCGCACTGCGTCGACGAGTACGACGTCATGTGCTACAAGGACGGCCCGAACGTGGTGCTGCGCTACTCGTGCCCCAGCCAGGCGCTGGACCAGCGGCTGGACTGCAATCACGACGACTACTACCACACGAACCCGCCCGCGGGCAGTTACCTGGCGACGTACTACAACGTCGCCGACAACCTGTTCCTGATCAAGGGCGGCGGCACGACCCCGCCGCCGGTCACCAACCTGGCCCTGTCCGCGACACCGAGCGCCTCCTACACCTCTTCATGGGAGAGCGTCCTGGCGATCAACGACGGCATCGACCCGCCGTCCTCCAACGACACCGTCAACCGCCGCTGGGGCACCTGGCCCAACACCGGCCAGCAGTGGGCGCTACTGACCTGGTCCACGGCCCAGACGGTACGCGTCGCCGACGTCTACTTCTTCGACGACAACGGCGGCGTACGCCTGCCCGCCTCCTGGACCCTCCAGTACTGGAACGGCACCTCCTACGTCGCCGTCCCCGGCGCCGGCGGCTACCCCGTGGCCCTCAACCAGTACAACCGCGTCACCTTCACCTCCGTCAACACCACCCGCCTACGCGTCGTCCTCAACAGCGGCCAAGGCTCCGTAGGCCTGCTCGAAGTCAAAGCCACCGCCTGACCGAAAGGAAGGGCACCTTCTTAACGCTATTGGTGCGCAGGGTGCCCTTCCTTACCACTCGGGGGTTCTGAGCAGGGAGGATGCGGGTGAGAATTCGCGGGCGGGGCGGGTGGCGTCGCCTGGTCGGTCGGCGTCGCCTGGTCGCGGCGGTGGCCGCTGGGGTGGCCGCCGTGGGGCTGGTGTTCGGGTACGCGGTCCCGGCCGGTGCGCACCGGGGTGTGCTGCCGACGCTGCATCACGACGGGCGTGGCTCGGTGTGGCTGACCCTGGCCTGGGACGACGGCCATCCCGTCGACCAGCCGGGCCTGGCGATGCTGTCGGCGAGCAGCGACACCGGCGCGACGGTGCCGGTCACCGCGCTGCGGCCGCTGCCCCACGATCCGGCGACCCTGCCGCTGCCGGGCGCGCTGGCCGCTGGTGACTGGACGGTGACCGTGGACGTCGCGGCACCGGGGGTCGGGTACTGCACGGCGCGGGTACGGGTCGCCGTCGACGGGGTGCCGCAGACGGTTTCCTGTGCCGTGCCGGCCGGCCCGGACGCGACGGCGGCCGCGGCTGACCCGGCCGCGGACAGTCCGCCGTTCGGGCTGCTCGCGGCACTGCTGGCGGCGCTGGCCGCGGTGGCGGTCGGCGGCTTCGGGCTGCTGAGGTCGCGCGGCGGGCGGGGTGTGACGCCGACGCGTCGCCCCGATCGACGTTGGCCTATCACATCGAAAAAACGGCGCTCGGATTCGATGAGATAGGCCAACGTCCATGACAAGCCGAGGCCGCCGACACGGAGCAGGCCGGAGCGGTCGGAGCAGATTGCATAAGCAACTTCTATAAGTACGTGATATGTTGGCGAGGTGGCTACGACACCGGCTTCGCCGTCCACGGACACCGCTCGGCATGACCTGGCCCTGACCGTGCAGCGCCTGTTCGCCGCCCTGCGGCGGCTCAGCCCGCCCGGCATCAGTCTCAGCGCCGCCGCGACCCTGGCCACCCTGGAGCGCGACGGGCCGCAGCGGCTCACCGAGCTCGCGGTGCGCGAGGGCGTCACCCAGCCCGCGATGACCCAGATCGTCACCCGGCTGGAACGCGACGCGCTCGCCGCCCGCACCGCCGACCCGGCCGACCGCCGCGTCGTCCTCGTGGAGATCACCCAGGCCGGGCAGGACCTGCTCCGCCACCGCCGCGACGTCCGGGCCGAGCGCGTCGCCGCGCTGCTGTCCCAGCTCGACCCCGCCGACCGCGCCGCCATCGAGGCCGCGCTGCCCGCGCTCGGCCGCCTCGCCGACCACGCGGCCACGACCTGACCCCAGACCACGATCTGACCCCGGCAACGACTGCCCCGGTCACCGCCGACCCGGCGACCGCGAGTACCACCGCACGACCCGGCACCAACCGACGGACCCGCCGGCCGATGACGTCCGAGCACCGACGCGTAGCAAGCACCACCCGCTCCAACAGCCGAAGGCGCGCCTCATGAACAGCCCCGATTCCCGCTACAAGTGGGTCGCCCTGTCCAACACCACGCTCGGCATGCTGATCGCGACGATCAACTCGTCGATCGTGCTGATCTCGCTTCCGGCGATCTTCAACGGCGTGGGACTCAACCCGCTGCAACCGGGCAACGTCGGCTACCTGTTGTGGATGCTGATGGGCTACATGCTGGTGACGGCCGCGCTCGTGGTGACCCTGGGCAGGCTCGGCGACATCTACGGTCGCGTGCGCATCTACAACCTCGGCTTCGTGATCTTCGCGGTCACCTCGGTGGTCCTCGCGCTCGACCCGTTCACCGGCGGCGCGGGCGCGCTCTGGCTGATCGGCTGGCGGGTGGTGCAGGCCGTCGGCGGCGCGATGCTGATGGCGAACTCCGCCGCGATCATCACCGACGCGTTCCCGGCCCGCCAGCGCGGCACGGCGCTGGGCATCAACGTGGTGGCCGCCATCGCGGGCTCGTTCATCGGCCTGGTGCTGGGCGGCCTGCTGGCGGAGTGGAACTGGCGCTCGATCTTCTGGGTCAACGTGCCGATCGCGGCGGTCGGCACCGTGTGGGCGTACCGCTCGCTGCGCGACAACGGCGAGCGCCGCCCCGGCCGCATCGACTGGTGGGGCAACGTCACCTTCGCCGCGGGCCTGACCATGCTGCTGGCGGCGATCACGTACGGCATCCAGCCGTACGGCGGCCACCCCATGGGCTGGACCAACCCGTGGATCATCGCCGGGCTGACCGGCGGCGTGGCGCTGCTGGCGCTGTTCGGCCTCATCGAGACCCGGGTCGCCGAGCCGATGTTCCCGCTGCACCTGTTCCGGATCGCGGCGTTCACCGGCGGCAACGTGGCCAGTCTGCTGGGCTCGATCGCCCGCGGCGGCCTGCAGTTCATGCTGATCATCTGGCTGCAGGGCATCTGGCTGCCGCTGCACGGCTACGACTACGAGGCGACGCCGCTGTGGGCGGGCATCTACCTGCTGCCGTTGACCATCGGTTTCCTGGCCGCCGGTCCGCTGTCCGGGGCGCTGTCGGACCGTTTCGGGCCCCGGCGGTTCGCGGCGGGCGGCCTGCTGCTGATGTCGGCGTCCTTCGCGGCGCTGCTGCTGGTGCCGACCGACTTCCACTACGGCGTGTTCGCCGCGCTGGTGTTCCTCAACGGCTTCGGCGGCGGCCTGTTCTCCGCGCCGAACACCTCGCTGATCATGTCGAGCGTCCCGGCGCACCTGCGCGGCGTCGCATCGGGCATGCGGGCCACCTTCCAGAACGCGGGCATGGTGCTGTCGATCGGCGTGTTCTTCTCGCTGATGGTGGCCGGGCTGGCCCGCTCGCTGCCGACGGCGCTGGACGCCGGGCTCACCGCCCAGGGGGTGCCGGCCGGGGCCGCGCACGCCGTGTCGCAGCTGCCGCCGGTCGGCACCCTGTTCGCCGCGTTCCTGGGCTACAACCCGATCCAGGAGCTGCTCGGCCCGCAGGTGCTCGGCGCGCTGCCCGCGGCGAACGCGGCCGCACTGACCGACCGCCAGTTCTTCCCCGACCTGATCTCGGGACCGTTCCACGACGGCCTGGTCATCGTGTTCTGGCTGGCCATCGTGATGGGCGTGCTCGGAGCCGCGGCGTCGCTGGCCGGGCCGCGCCGCCGGGCCGCCACCGGGGAGCCCGACGCCGAAGAGGTCCTCGACGAGCTGTACGGCGCGCAGCCACTGAACCCGGTGCCGGTCACCGAGCCCGCGCACCGCTGACCCGGTCGGCCGTTGCGCTGACGGCCGGCCGCATGCCGCGCCCGACCGGCCCGGCGAGTCCGGGGGCATGGGCGGCAGGCCGTCCGTCCCGCACGGACGGTTGCCCGTGGTAGTCCGATCGGCGCTTATCCCGGGCCGCCGACGGGCCTACCGTGTGGGACATGACGGCGTACCGTTACGTGCCTCGGGCAGCGCGGGCCGCGGCGTTCCTGCTGGCCTTCGCGCTCCCCACGGCGTGCGGTCTGCCGCTGGGCTCGCCCGGACCCGAGCCGAGCTGCGCCGCGCCCGTGCGCTGCGTGGCCGTCGGCGGCCTGGCCACCACGGTGGCGTTCAGCCCGGACGGCGCCCGGTATGCCGTGGGCGGCTTCGGGGCGCTGCACGTGTTCGACACCGCCACCGGCGCGACCGTCGCCAGCATGCCGGTCCGCGACTTCGAGCCGATCTCCCATCTGGTGTTCAGCCCCGACGGCAAGCGGCTGGCGACGCCGGTGGAGGGCGGCGTGCGGCTGTGGGACACGGCCACCGGCACACCGGCCGGCACCCTGACCGGGCACGCGCGCATCCCCATGGACCTGGCCTTCAGCCCCGACGGCACGCTGCTCGCCGGGGCGGGCCACAACGGCGTGATCCGGCTGTGGAGCGTCGGCGGCAACCGCACCGTCGCCGTGCTGACCGGGCACAGCGAGTGGGTGGGCGCGGTCGCGTTCAGCCCCGACGGGACCACCCTGGCCTCGGCGGGCAAGGATGGCGTGATCCGGCTGTGGCAGGTGTCCACCGGCAAGCTCACCGCGTCGCTGACCGGGCACGACGGCGCGGTGCAGGATCTGGCGTTCGCCCCGGGCGGTCGGCTGCTGGCCAGCGGGGGCGACGACGGCACGGTGCGGATCTGGGACGTCGCGGGCGGAGCGGCGCCGTACGTGCTGTCCGGGCACGACGGGGTGGTGCACGCGGTGGCGTACAGCGCCGACGGTGCGACCGTCGCCAGCGGCGGCTGGGACGGCACGGTGCGGTTGTGGCGGCTGTCCGACCATGCGCAGGCCGCGCTGCTGCCCGGCTGGATCCGCGACGCGGACGGCCGAATGGGCGCGGTCTCCGGCGTCGCCGTCAGCCCCGACGGGCACACCGTCGCGGTCGCCGACGGCGCGGACCGCGTCCGCCTCTGGCCGGTCTGACCGGCCCGACCTCCTGCCGCAACTCTTGAAGACTTGCGCCCATCGCACGCGCGGGAGGGCCCAAGTCTTCAAGAGTTGCGGCACGGTGGGGGGCGGCGGCAGCCGTGGGTGTGGTGTGGGTGTGGCACGCCGGGGAGCCCCGCTCGGCTCCCCGGCGTGAGTTCACGGGGTGGGATAACCCGGGCGCGCCGCCTTTCCACGTGCGGCGCGCCCGGCCCCCACCGACATCAAACGAGCCCGTTGCGCCCGATGACGCCGGCAAACCAGCGGGCACTGTCCTTCGGAGTGCGCCGCTGGGTGTCGTAGTCGACATGCACGATGCCGAATCGTTTGTCGTAGCCGTATGCCCACTCGTAATTGTCCAACAGCGACCATGCAAGATATCCACGCATGTCGGCTCCCTCGGACAGCGCCGCGTGCACGGCCCGCAGGTGGCCGTCGAGGAACCCGATGCGGTCGGTGTCGGCGACCCGGTCCCCGTCGAGCACGTCGTGGTAGGCCGCGCCGTTCTCGGTGATCATCATCGGGGTGCCGGGGTAGTCCGTGGCCAGCCGCATCAGCAGCTCGTACAGCGCGGTCGCGTCCACGGGCCAGCCCATCGCGGTGACCGGCAGGTCCTGCTGCACGTACTCGCAGCCCTCGCTGCCCGGATTGGCCGGGCCGCAGTCGACGCCGACCCCGGCCCGCACCCGCGACGGCTGGTAGAAGTTGACCCCCAGCAGGTCGATCGGTGACGCGATCACGTCCTCGTCACCGGCCAGGATCTGCCGGTCGACGCCGAAGCGGGCGAACAGCGCCCGCATGTCCTGCGGATAGCCGCCGCGCAGGGTCGGGTCCAGGAAGATCCGGTTGTGCAGGCCGTCGATGTGCCGCACCGCGGCGAGGTCGTGCGGATCGTCCGGGTCGTCCGGGCGTACGCAGGCCAGGTTGAGCGTCAGCGACACCTCGCGGGCCCCGCCTGCCCGCAGCGCCTGCACCGACAGCCCGTGCCCGAGCAGCAGGTGGTGCACCGCCGACAGCGCGGCGGCCGGGTCCTGGCGGCCGGGGGCATGGTCGCCGCTGCCGTAGCCGAGGAACGCCGAGCACCACGGCTCGTTGAGCGTGGTCCAGGTGCGCACCCGGTCGCCGAGCCGGGCGATCGTGGCCGTGGCGAGGTCGGCGAGGTAGTGCGCGGTGTCGCGGTTGGTCCAGCCGCCCCGGTCCTCGAGGACCTGCGGTAGGTCCCAGTGGTAGAGGGTGACCATCGGGTCGATGCCCTTGTCGAGCAGTTCGTCGACGAGCCGGTCGTAGAAGTCCAGGCCGCGCGAGTTGACCGGGCCGGAGCCGTCGGGTTTGATGCGCGGCCAGGCGACCGAGAACCGGTAGGTCCCGAGCCCGAGCTGCTTCATCAACGCGACGTCTTCGCGGTAGCGGTGGTAGTGGTCGCAGGCGACGTCACCGGAGTGCCCGTGGAAGACCCGGCCCGGGGTGCGGGCGTAGGTGTCCCAGATGGAGGGCGTGCGGCCGTCCTCGGCGGCGGCGCCCTCGATCTGGTACGACGCCGTGGCCGCCCCCCAGCGGAAGCCTTCGGGGAACCGGAGCCCGGACAGCTCCTCCAGCCGGTCGGGTGCTACGGCGGTCACGACTTCACCGCTCCCTGCATGATTCCTCCGATGATGTACTTGCCGAGCAGCGCGAACACGACCAGCAGCGGCACCGTGGCGATGGCCGTGCCGGTCAGCGACAGCGAGTAGTCCTGGATGTAGCCGCTGGCCAGGGTGGACAGCGCGGTCTGCACCGTCGGGTCCTCGGGGGTGAGGACCACGAGCGGCCAGAAGAAGTCGTTCCAGGCCCCCATGAACGTGAGCATGCCGAGCACCGCGGCGGCCGGCTTCGAGGCGGGCAGCACGACGTGCCAGAAGATGCGCAGCGTGTGGCAGCCGTCGACGCGCGCGGCCTCGATCAGCTCGCTGGGCACGGCCTCGCGCAGGAACTGGGTCATGAAGAACACGCCGAACGCGGTGACCAGGCCGGGGGCGACGACGGCGTACATCGTGCCGGTCCATTCGATCTTGGCCATGAGCAGGTAGAGCGGGATGATGCCGAGCTGCGTCGGGACCATCATGGTCGCGATGAGCATGACCAGCATCGCGTTGCGGCCCTTGAAGGTCAGCTTCGCGAAGGAGAACCCGGCCAGCGTGGAGAACAGGACCACGCTGATCGTGATCGAGATCGAGACGACGAACGAGTTGGTCAGCGCCTTGGCGAAGTCGACGGTGCCGAACGCGCGTTCCAGGTTCGCGATCAGGTTCGGGCCCAGGCCGAACGGCGGCGGGACCTGGCCCAGGATGCCGTTGTCGTGCGACGCGACCACCAGTGACCAGTAGAGCGGGAACCCGGAGAACAAGGCCAGCCCGGCCAGGGCCAGGTAGGCGAGCTTGCCGGGACGCCGGTCGGCCATGAACGAGCGGCGACGGCGGCGCTGCACCTGGGGCTCGGCGACCGCGGCGGGCCGGGCGGGCGCAGTGCCGGCGAGGGGTGTCGTCGTGGTCATGAGGACCTCCGCAGGCGGCTGGTCAGGAAGTAGTTGATCGCCGCGACGATCACGATGATGCCGAACATCGCCCACGCCGCGGTCGAGGCGTACCCGAAGTCGAACCGGGAGAACGCGACCTCGTACAGGTACAGCGACAGCGTCTGGAACTGCCGGTCACTGCCGCCGGTCATCGAACCGCCGCCGAACAGCAGCGGCTCGGCGAGGACCTGCATGCCGCCGATCGTCGAGATGATGACGGTGAAGATGATCGTCGGGCGGATCGCGGGCACCGTGATCCTCGTCAGCTGCTGGAAGCTGGATGCTCCGTCGAGGGACGCGGCGTCGTAGAGGTCCTTGTTCACCGCCTGCATCGCGGCCAGGTAGATCAGGGCGTTGTAGCCCGTCCACCGCCAGAGGATCATCACCGAGATCGCGATCTGCGACGAAGCCGTGCCGGCCTGCCAGTCGATGCGGCCCAGACCCAAGGTCTCCAGAAGCCAGTTGACCAGGCCGTAGTCCTTGCCGAAGATCTGCCCGAAGATGATCGCCACCGCGGCCACCGACGTGATGTTGGGCAGCACCGCCGTCAT